>CAUUCY010000007.1:0-40315 GCA_963543835.1 uncultured Bacteroidales bacterium | reverse complement strand
AGCGCAGAGAGTTCGTGCCGGCGGAACGCGGCTTCGCCCTCTCTCTCAAAAATCCCCTGCACGTCTGTCCCCACGCGCTCCGCGACCGCATCGTCAAGATCCACAAAACGCCATCCCAGACGCCTTGCCGCTTCCCGCCCGACGCTGCTTTTCCCGCAGCCCATAAATCCCATAAGCGCAACTATCATAACAAGGCAAACTTACATAAAATATTGCGATTTCAAAGCACGAAGAAACATTTTATCCCACGATATTGAGAAATATGGGAAATTCGCTAAATTTGGCACTGAATGAAAAAGGAGAAGGTACAAAAAATGTTCGACGCGATTGCGTCCGATTACGACAAGCTCAACCACATAATGTCGCTCGATGCGGATAAGGGCTGGCGCAGGCGTGCACTGAAATATATTTGCGACGAAAGGAGTGCATCACAGGAGAGTGGTTCAAAGACAGGCAATGTGAGCGACGGCAGGCAGGCGTTGCAGGTGCTGGACGTAGCCTGCGGCACCGGTGATTTTTCCATCACCATTGCACGGGCGTTGCCGGAAGGCTCGAGAGTGACCGGCATTGACCTTTCCGGGTGCATGCTGGAGATTATGAGGGGGAAAGTGGAAAAAGAGGGGCTGAGAGAAGTCATTTTCTGCGAGCAGGGAGACAGTGAGAACATGCGTTTTGCGGATGAAAGCTTCGACAGAGTGACAATAGCTTTCGGCATACGCAATTTCGAGAATCGAGAGCAGGGATTAAAGGAAATATTAAGGGTGCTAAAACACGGGGGCAGGCTCGTCATACTGGAACTTTCCCTGCCCGAAAATCCCATCATACGCATGGTATATAAACTTTATTTCACGAAAATCCTGCCTTTCATCGGAGGCAAAGTCTCAGGTAAAAAAGCGGCTTACAAGTATCTTCCGGCTTCGGTTCTGGCTTTTCCCAAGCACAAGGAGTGGGTAGCCACAATGGAAAGCTGCGGCTACACAAATGTCCTCCACAAATCACTGACTTTCGGCATCTGCCGCCTCTATGCCGGCGAAAAAAGCTGAGTTAAATCAGAAAACCTATGCCTGAAAGCAGGCTGAAAAGGAAAGCCAAAGCGGGGCGGTTGAAAAACGAAACGAAAGAAAACCATATCATCAAGGCTCCGAAGACCTCCGTTATCGCAGCAGTGACGCCTATGAGTATCTTCATTTACAGCACATCAAAGGCAAAGATGTGCGCTTTGGAGTCTCCCCAGGTCCTGTTCACGATCACACGTACTTCTTTTGTTTTCACGGGAGTGAAAAAAGGTCTTACAAGGCGTTTGTAGTTGCCTTCCACCTCGCATAGAGTGACCCACTGCCCTTTCACCAGCGCTTCGATTTTGTAGGATTGCGGCATCATCCGCGGCATATTCACGCGCTCGGTGGTGGCTTCGAGTTTGCGCATACGCTTGCTGCGCAGTTTGAAATCGGAGTCGAAAATCATTCGCGCAACGCTCACGGTCACGGGCTTTTTCCATGTGTATGTCACAAAATCTTCGCCCGGGGCAAGCCATACGCCATTGTCCTCCCCATCCCAACTGCGGTCGATTCCGTTTCTCAAAGGCTCCAAAGACTTGTCAACGACAGCCGAAGCGGTAAGAGAAGAGACTTTGCGCCAGCGGTAAGGAAGCAGGCAGTCATCATCTTCAAGCGCATTCTGAAGCTCCGCGATATGTTCTTTTCGTATGCCCGCAGGCGTTGTTCCGTGACTTACGGCAAGAGCCGCGGCAGTGCCCACCGCCTGTCCCAGAAGGGAACATGTAGCCATGACGCGAGTTGCGGAAAGCCCCATGTGGGTGCAAGAAATGTCTCTTCCGGCAAACATCAGATTTTCTATGTTGACGGAATAAAGACAGTCGAAAGGAATACCGAAACCCTGAGGCACAGAGTGCTCCACTGAGATGCGTCCCTGCTTGTGAAAGGCATCGGGGTCGTGGTCGTCGAGAGTCCAGCCGCCGTAAGCCACCACGTCCTTGAAGTGTCCTCCGTTGAGTATGTCGTTCTGATTAAGGATATGCGGACCTATGAAACGCGTACTCTCGCGCTTGCCCGGAAGCGAGCCTATCCAGTCGAGTTCATAGCCCTTACCCCTGCCGTCGGGATGATTTTTTATATATTCCCACACGCCGTATGCAATACGTTTGAGTTCATATTGAATGTCGTTTGCATCGGCTATGGTGTCGAAGTTGCCTCCGAACTCCACCCACCAGAAATTGTTATCCTCCGGATAAAGCCTTTTGTAGTTGAATTTAACACCTTTTATAGTGGATTTGGGGGAGGCGTAGTCAAAATCGCTGTCGGTGAAATGGTACGCCCATGAGGGGGCGGTGAAAGGATGGTCCTCGTCGGTCTTGCGCAACTGCAAAAGTATGGAGTTGCCCATGGTGCGCGCATCACCCCCCGACTGCATGTAATTCTCCCCGAATTCCTCGGGGAACTCGCGTCCGCGACGGAACTTTGCGCCTGAAAGGCGGAGAATGCCATCACCCGTGCAGTCGGCAAAGACAGTTCCGCTTATGGTATATTTGGTGTAGGAATTGCCGTTCCAAGCCTGCACTGCCGCTATTTTAGAGCCGTCCATTGTGACAGCGTTCACGGAAGTGTTGAGAAGAAGTTTGATATTAGCTTCCTCAACGACGGTGGAGTATATCACATCGTCCCAGAGAGTGTATCGCAGAAGCGGATTATAACGGAAGTTTCGAAGCTGCATTTCTTCAAGTATGCCGGCTTCATGCCACTGCGCTTTCTTCACCCCGACTATTCCCATGCGCATTTCGCTTGATGCATTACCTCCGAGCACCGGACGGTCCTGGATGAGTATGACCTTTGCCCCGTGCCTTGCGGCGGAGACGGCGGCGCAGACTCCGGAAAGCCCTCCGCCACAGACTACCACATCGGCACTTAGGCTGACATGATTGAGCGTTTTTGAATTATTCTCGGTGAGCATTTCCGCATGCTGCGTGAAAGACTCGCGAGTATCCGGAGAAAAAGTCCCCTGGGCTGAGAGCGAAGCGCCCGCGAGGCAGTAAAACAGAGCAAAAACTATTCTTTTCATTATTTTGGAAGATTGAATGCCGCTGACATTTCTTTCATCTGTTCATCGCTCATTCCTTCGGGCTCGAAACCCATATTACGCGCCGCAATATAAATCAAAGCCGATTTGTTGAGCACATCCACCTGGTCGAAAGCTGACATTATATCGGTATCCACGGCAAAAATCCCGTGCTTTTCCCACATCACCACATCATAGTCCTCATCAATGGCCTTGATTGTGGCATCCGCAAGTTCCACACTGCTCGGGAGCATATAGGGGACCATTCCGAGACCTCGTGGACAGAAAGCCTTTGTCTCAGGAATCATGGACCAGAGCATCCTGGTAGCGGCATCTTTTTCCATCCATTTCCGAGAATGAGTGAGAGCCACAAGTTCTATAGGATGGGTGTGCAGGGAAGCCTTATAAGGCGAACCTTTCGCGATAAGATAATTGTGTACGCTAAGATGGGACGGGAGCTCGGAAGTCGGCATGACAGGCTCTTCGGCAATTATTTCATAGTGCGCGCAATCATCGCAGATGCGTATAATAGAGCCGTTTTTAAGGGGTTCGCGGGCAAGGTCGCGCATACGGCGTCCCGTGCCTTTGCAGTAAAACCAACACCCTCTGATATGAGGAAGGGTAAGACCTATGGCAATAGGGGCACTTATAGGAGCTTTACAGCGCAGGTAATCATCCACCTTCTCCGTTATGTTTACCGTTATATTTCCTCCGTTGCGTTCAGCCCAGCCTTTCTGCCAAAGATAGCCGGCAACTTCCGCCACCTGATTTATAAGCTCATCGTAGGGATGAGAGAGGACCTTGCCTGCAAGATCCCCTATTTTATCGAAGATGTCCATTATCTCTTAGAAGTGATTTCTCTTTCGTATTTTTCAATGGCAGGGATGAAGTCTTCGCCCACAGCCACTCCGTTCTTCAGATTGAAATAGTCATAGACAGCTCCGAAAGGAAGGCTCTTCGCCTCTTCGAGAAGGGCAAGACGTTGGAAGCCCTTACCCTCGTCTTCGTATTTGCGAAGAATTGCGAGCGGCTCAAGGAGTGCCTGGAGCAGGCATTTTTGGGTTGCCCGCGTGCCTATCACATAAGCGCCTATACGGTTGATTGAAGCATCGAAATAATCAAGACCTATGTGTGCGCGATGAAGGGCGTCGGCACGTACTATCTCCTTGAACAGATCGAGGGTCTGGTCGTTCATAATGGTAACGTGGTCAGAATCCCAGCGTACTGGACGGCTGACATGAAGCATGAGTTCAGGCACAAAAAGCAGCAGGGAGGCAACCATATCGCTGACATTCTCGGTCTGCTCGTAGTGTCCGGTATCGAGCGTGTACATAAGCTTGCGTGTCGCGCAATATCCTGCGACGAAGTCGTGTGAGCCGACCGTGTAGCTCTCCAGACCTATACCGAAAAGTTTTGCTTCAAGACAAGTCTTCATATCCGGAAGCTGCTCTTTGAGTATTTCGTCGAGGCTCTCCGCAAAAAGCTCGCGATAACGCTTGCGCTCCACTGTGAGATCCTTGCTTCCGTCATGCACCCATATATTCATAATGCAAGGGTCATTCTGCGCCTTACCCATTGCATCCGCAATGCGGCGGCAGCGCTTTGTGTGCTCTATCCAGAACTCGCGTATAGCAGGGTCGGGATTGGAGAGGGAAAGGTCTCCGCTCTTGGGATGAGAGAAGGATGTGGAATTGAAGTCAAGCTTCATATTATTTTCCTTTGCCCACTGAATCCAGCTTTGGAAGTACTCCGGACCGCATTGGTCACGGTCCACGAACTTCCCTCCGAAGTCTCCGTATATCTCGTGGAGATTGAGACGGTGATTGCCTGCAAGCAGGCTCTTTGCGAACTTGACGTCCGCACGCACCTCGTCTATGTTGCGGGCACGCCCGGGGTAATTGCCCGTAGTCTGGATGCCGCCCGAAAGCGCTGTGTTGCGCTCGAAGCCTGCAACATCATCGCTCTGCCAGCAATGTAGGGAAACAGGAGTTTTTTCAAGTGTGGCAATAGCCTTGTCCGTGTCTACACCTATGGAAGCATATCTTTCTTTGGCGATCTCATAGGATTTTCTGATAATTTCTTCTTTCATCATATAGATAGTGTTATTTGCTTGGATAAAAAGTTTTCAACTCAAACGAAGCGGCTATGATGCGTCGCATCTCCCAACGGTCCTTCACAAGCCCCGCAGCCTTTGCCTGTATCATCACGTTGCCTATTGCAGTCGCCTCGACAGGTCCTGCGACAACAGGCATTCCAATGGCGTCGGCTGTGAGTTGCGACATAAGGTCGTTTGCCGAGCCGCCGCCTATGATATGGAGTTTATCAATCTTGAAATTTGCGAAACCCTGCAGCTTTTCCATGACCTCGCGGTACTTCTGCGCAAGGCTGTGGAATATACATGATATCATTTCCGCATCACTCGCAGGGAGTCTCTCACCCTTTTCAATGAGGATTTGATTTATAGCCTCAGGCATATTTTCAGGACTTGCAAGCCGGGGGTCGTCCGGGTCCACAGTCGCCTTGAAATCAAGGGCGGATTTGGCAAGTTCGCTTATCTGGGCATAGCTGTAGCTGCGTCCCTCCGCTTCCCAGACCTTGCGGCACTGTTCGAGCAGCCACATACCTGTAATATTTTTAAGGAAGCGCGTAGTGCCCTCCACTCCGCCCTCGTTTGTAAAGTTCAAACGTTCGGACTCCTCGTTTATCACAGGCTCCTGCGATTCTATTCCCATAAGACTCCAGGTTCCGCTGGAAAGGTAGGCGAAATGCTCGTCGGAAGCCGGCACCGCAACGATCGCGGAAGCCGTATCATGCCCCGCAACCGCGATTACGGGGACATCGGCATATCCCGTTACAAGCGCTATATCTTCTCTCAATTTCCCGACCACGCTGCCTGACGGGACTATCTCGCGCAGGATATTGTTCGGGACAGCTATTTTCTCCAGCAGAGACTTCTCGAAACTTCGCGTCCGCTGATTCATCATGCCCGAAGTGGAAGCGTCGGTATATTCGCAGACTTTCGAGCCCGTCAGCATATAGGAAAGAAGGTCAGGCATGAAAAGTATTGAGTCCACCCCATCCAGATCCCCCTCGCGAGCCTGGGCGAAAAGCTGGAATATGGTATTGAAATTCATTATCTGTATGCCTGTGATCCCGTAAAGTTCCTCACGTGGCACTATTTTAAAAAACTCTTCGGGAACTCCGTTTGTGTACGGGTCGCGGTAAGCCCGCGGCATGCGCACCAGCTCTCCTGAAGCATCGAGGCAGCCGAAATCCACACCCCAGGTGTCTATACCTATACTGTCAAGTAATACTCCTTTAGAGCCGAGTTCCTTGAGGCAGCTGATGAAATGTTCATAAATGGAAATGACGTCCCAATACATTTTCCCGTCCTTGCGGACAAGCTGCGTGGGGAAGCGGCAGAGCTCTTTAATATCAAACTTTCCATTTTCGGAAAAGGATGCCAGCACTGCTCGTCCCGAGGTCGCACCACAATCAAAGGCTAAAAAATTCATATAATAAAGTTATTTATCAAATCCTCGGCATTACTCTGTAAATATAGTTATTTTTCTTAAATTTGTCATCATGAAACAACTGACCACGCTTGCGCTCTCCGCGCTTATAATCGCCGGATGCGCCTCAAACAAAGGGGATTATGATTTTTCCCGCATCGAAGAAATAGTTAACGACAATATCAAGGACGGAACCATACCCGGAGCAGTGGTGGCTGTCGTCCGCGGTGATGAGCTCGTGTACAAAAAAGCCTTCGGCTATAAGTCGATATATCCCGAAATCGTCCCCATGACCACGGATTGCATTTTCGACCTCGCCTCACTCAGCAAGTGCGTGGGCACCACTACTGCTGCGATGCAACTTATAGAGCGCGGATACATACGCCTGGGCGATAATGTCAGCAGATATATCCCGGGCTTTGAGCCGTGGAAAGACGAGGAAAGCGGAGAGACTGTGGACATAACAGTCCGTGACCTTATGTCCCATGTTTCCGGCCTTTCCGCCTATGAGGGAGTGCCGGGACTTGTGGAACTCTACGGCATGAACCAGCCCGATTCGCTGATAAATTTCATTTCCCGCAACACAAAGCGCAATTTCCGCCCGGGCACGGACTTTCTGTACAGCTGCCTCAACTACATAACTTTGCAGAATGTAATACAGAATGTGACGGGGCAGCGTTTGTGCGACTATGCGGAGGAAAATATCTTCAAGCCTCTGGGGATGAAGCACACTTGCTATTTCCCTTTGGAGGAGGACCTTCACACGCCTGCAAGTCATAAGGAACTCCTGCCTTTCGTAGTGCCTACGGAGATTCAGTACGGCACCCATGAGCCTTTGTTGGGAGCAGTGCACGACCCTCTGGCGCGAGTGATGAACGCAGGAAATTCAGGTAATGCCGGGGTCTTCTCAAGCGTTGACGACCTCATCAAATTCGCAAAGTGTCTCATGAACGGGGGGCGCTACCACAAAGGCGGAAGAGAATACCGCCTATTGGGCAAAAAGACAATAGAGCTCATGGCGAAGATTCCCGAAGACAATGATGTTTCAGTGGGACGCGCACTCGGCTGGGACAAGAAAAGTTCGTATTCGGGACCTCTTGGGGACATTTTTGACCCTCAAACGTCCATACTTCACACTGGCTACACCGGGACCTCGATGGTAGTAGATTTGTCATCAAAGACAGCGGTAATAATTCTTGCGGCAAGAGTGCACCCCTGGGATACGGGTGGTATGGGGCGGATGCGCGCACTCATAGCAAATGTAGTTGCAGGGCAGGTAGATTAAAGGTTTTTGCGAAATGATAGTTTATTTGTACGAAATGATAGTCTTATTGTAACAATAACTGACTACTTTTACGCACATTAAACAATCAAAAATCCAAGTCATGAAAAACCTAATTCTATCAATCCTATGCGTCTTCGCGGTTTCCGTAAGCTCAGCATTTGCAGCAAAGCCTATAACATTCAAGAAAGGCGACAAAGTCTTCAATCCGACGTTGAGTAACATAGGACTCAATTCCATCACCATCTCGCACGGAAGCAAGTCCCAAAGCTTGACAAGAATCGGGCTCCAGGCAGCCGGAGGATATGTAATCAAAAGTGACGTAATCGTCATGGCAGGTGTGGGCTTCCAAAGTTATTCAAGCGATGACGGCTCCACTTCGCTTTTCGACATATCGGCAGGAGGCAGGTACTACTTGACCCCAAATGTGTTTGCAACGGGAAATCTTGTACTTGTCACAGGAAGCATGAAGGAGAAGAGTTCAGACGGCGAATCCACGAAAACCACATCTTCAAAGATACAGTCCACGGATTTCAGGCTGGGAGCCGGATATACGTATTTCATCACCAAAAATTTCGCTGTTGAGCCGAGCATAACATACGATTTGGGACTCGACACGAACTTCTCCGGGAAAAAGATGGACATAGGAGTATTGTCTCTCAATATAGGCTTCATCGTAAAACTATAACATAAGACTTCGCGGCAGTAATGACAAAGAGATTGTACGCACTGCTGTTGCTCGCATTTGCTGCGTTTCCGAAAACGGAGGCGCAGCAAATTGATAGTGCGGTGTACAAAATAGATAGCACCACCGTGGTTTCCGCAAGACGGGACCTGCGCCTCAATGGAGACTTGACAAGCAGGTTCCTCCTTGACATGGAGGGATTGAGCACAATGCCCATGATGTTCGGAAACGCGGACCCTCTCAAATTGACACAGTCTCTGCCGGGAGTGCAGACAAGTTCCGAGTGGACAACAGGGCTCAATGTACAAGGCTGCGACAACTCTCACAATCTCATAACCCTGAATAATGCTCCTGTGTACGGAGCTTATCACCTTCTGGGATTTTTCTCCGTATTCAATCCCACACATTTCGGCAACATGAAATTTTCACATGTCTGCGACGCTTCAAGGTTGGGAGCGAGTCTGGACATGAGTACCACCGACACAATACCCAAACGTATTGGAGGGAACGCTACGATAGGGCTTTTCTACGCTCAGGGTACTTTTAGACTCCCGATAGGACGAAATTCCGTACTGCTTGTTTCCGGCAGGCAGTCTTTCATCAATCTCCTGTTCGCCGGTCGCATAAGGGTGGAAGATTGTCCTTTATACTACGATTTCAATGACTATAATATCAGTTATATAATCAAACCCTCGACATCCGACATAGTTACTGCGGATTTATATTTCGGGAGCGACAAGCTTTCCGGCGATGCCCCGAAATTCAATTACTACGCAAAAGGGGGATGGGGCAACTCCCTCGCTTCCTTGCGCTGGGATCACAAATCGGGAGATTTTTCCATGCGGCAGCAATTATATGCAAGCGGGAACAATAGCGACCTTCATACAATAGTGTCGGGAGCGAAAATGGCAACGAAATCGCGAATCTCCGATTATGCCTATTCTTCAAGTTATGGTTTCGGACCATATTCGGCAAGCCTTGACGCTTCCTTTTACAAGGTGCTTCCGCAAGACCCCACGGTGGAGGACCTGTATTCGGTGCAAGATCAAAACCAGGACGAACAGAGAGCCGTGGAGCTCTCGGCAGGGCTTTCGAGGAAAACGGAACTGTCCGGCTCTTTTTCGCTCACTCCTAAGCTGAAATTGTCGATGTACCATTTGGCATCACACAAGACCTATTTTCAGGTAGACCCGGGGATAAGCGCGGAACTGAATCTCTACAAAAGCGGGAAATTTTCCTTAAATGCGGGTTACAAGCATCAGAATCTGACACAGACGGGTATGACCAACACCGGAATGCCGATAGAGTTCCATCTGCTTGCAGGAGATTATTCCAAGCCGCAAGCGTCACTTTACGGAGATGTTTCTTACAATGTCAATCTAAGTGAAGGAGAAGTGGGATTTTCCACGCAACTATATTGTAAGCGCCTATACAATCAGTTGGAGTACAACGGCTTCATATTCGACTTGCTTGTGCAAAAGTATCGACTCGAAGATTTTCTCTATGTCGGAGACGGGCTCAACTTCGGCTGGAACGTCATGCTCCAGAAGAAAAACGGTCCTCTCACCGGCTGGATAAGTTATTCCCTCGGGCGTGCACTGCGGCGCTTCGATACGGAACGTCACAGCGGCATTTTCCCCTCCAACCACGAAAGAGTGCAGGAGTTGAACCTCGTTGCGGCATATTCAAAGGGTAGATGGTCCTTCGGGGGCACTTTGGTGTATGCCTCCGGCAATCCTTTCACGGGAGCGCAGAGTTTCTATTTCAGCGCGGGGAAAATAATAACGGAGTACGGCAGGTACAATGGGGCGCGTTTGCAATCATACGTACGTCTTGACCTTTCGGCAAATTATATTTTAAGGAAAACGCGCAGCTCGATTCTGGACCTGAATATATCCGTATATAACGCGACGGCTTCCCGTAATCATCTGAAATACCGACTCTGGGTAAAACGAAACAAGTTGGTATACGAACCGGTGGAATTCATAATCCCGATTCTCCCGTCAATCGGATTCAGCTATAAATTCTAATGAAAAGATTATCAGGCATATTATTTTTGATTTTCATCGCTCTTTCGCTTTGGAATTGCGAAAGAGAAAACGTCGCCGGCAAGAGCAGCCTTGTGATAGAGGGCTGGATAGACTCCGGGGAAAATCCGGAGGTGATGGTGACATTTTCCGCCACGGCAAGTGAAAGTATCAAGACACAAAAGGACCGTGACAAGTTCGTTCCCCGCGACTGCAAGGTGACAGTGACGGACTTGGGCACTATGCGTGAGTATACGCTGACCCCGAGAGATGCGGAGGGGTATCTGCCTCCGAGAGTATATTCCACGAATGAATTGATAGGCGTTGTCGGAGGATCATACCGCCTTTCAGTGGATGTCGGGAATCGTCACGCCGAAGCCGTGACCACCATACCTGAGCCTCACAAATTAGACAAATTCACATTCAACTACACGAATAATGCGGACACGTCCGTATTTCTCTCGGCGTGGATTACAGACAGACCCGGGAGCAAGGATTATTATAAGTTGTTCATAAGGGAGGTGGGGGTGGATTCCACTTTCGTTCCTTGCATAATAGGACTTATAAACGATGAGACTATGCCGGTGGGAGTATCATCCAGAATCCCCGTCTACGGACCCATGGTTGTGGGATATTCGGACATAAGAAAATCTTTCTCGGTAAAATCGACAGTCAGGATGAAACTGCGCACCATGGATAAAGACTCATACAACTATTGGAGGGATTTTGAACAAATCACCACATTCGCAAGCAATCCTTTCGTATCGGTATCATACAATCTGCGCTCCAATATAAAGGGAGGGTTCGGATACTGGTCGGGATATGGTGCGACGGAATATTCTTTCAGAGTTTCCGAATAGTTATGGCTTCTGCTCAATCTCCGCGCAGGCTGCAAAGTGTTTTTCAAGCGTCTCTGCGATTTCGGGATTATCCAGCAAGACGGAAAGTTCGTAATCGAGATAAAATGAAAAAATATCAAGATTGTGTGCTCCTATCCACACCAGCCTCCCGTCGGAAATCAGAATTTTTTCATGGTGGAAGCTTGCAGGATGAATAAAAAAACGGATATTCTTCTGCTCTGCAAGAAGGCGTGAGGGGTACACTACAAACTTATAAAGAAAGGAGGGGACGTCGACAGTGCCTCCCATAAGTATCTTAATCTTGACTCCCCTTTTTGCCGTATTTATAAGGTCCTTCCGGAGCTTCATGTCAGGAAGTATATAAGGAGAGATTATCAGAAGCGAGTCTTTCGTAAGATCGAAAAGTGTCGCAAGCATATCCTGGGTGCGAGGTTTGCTTTGGCACCCCGCCGTTTCAATAATCACAAGAGGGACATCTCCGGCAGGGGCTGGCGCATCGGGTATTTTTATATCGAGAGGGCAATTCCCACATGAATTCCACATACGGAAAAAGCCAAAATAAAAGGTTTTGACCGCAGGACCTTCTATTTTTATATGCCGGTCGTGGTAAAAGCCCGACTCGTACGTCCCTTCCTTTTCTGTGACATTCAGACCTCCCGTAAATGCCGCTTTACCGTCCACAATCACAAGTTTTCGGTGATTTCTCGGCATAAAGGAATCGCGGTTGTAAAAAACTATATTCACACCTTTCTCCTTATAACTCTCTATATAACCCCGTTTGAAATCTCGTCTGAGATAAGCCAGGCAGCCCACATAATCGAGAATAAGATAGCATCGCACACCCTGCGACACCTTTTCTGCCAAAAGGTCGAGTATTCTTGTCGCAAGAGGACCGTCGCTGAAAATAAAACTTTCCATCAACACATAGTTTTCCGCTCCTGATATGGATTCCATCAAAGAGACGTAAAAACTGTTTTCGTCAAGGAGCTCGACAGCATTATTTTCCAGCAACTCGGGATAACCCGGCTTTTCGGCAAACTCGGACAGAAGAGTCGGAGTCTGCGCATCCATGGAAGCAACAAAGATGCAGAAAAACACCGCACAAGGCAAGATATGACGGGGAAGCATCATATCGAAAAACGAGTGTGAAGAAATTCCATATAGTTCAAGTCTTTTGCGTATCTTTGCCCACGAAAAGGCAAATACAAATTTATAATTTTAAATAAATTGTACAAATTTATTTTACGCCAAAATGCCCAAAGCCCCATATAAAAGCACTGTAACGCTGGAAGATGCGCTGAGAATGAGCGGACCAAGGAGTTTTAACGTAATGATAAAACCTGCCGGCTCGCTGTGCAATCTCGACTGCAATTATTGCTACTACCTCGACAAAACGGAGATTTACAGGGGCAGAGAACCTATGATGAGCCTTGAACAACTGGAGCGTTTCGTAAAAACATATATAGAGGCGAATGAAGGCGGGGAAGTGACTTTCAACTGGCACGGAGGCGAAGCGCTCGTGCGGGGTCTGGACTTCTACAAAAAGGCTGTGGAGTTTGAAAAAAAATATTCCTCGGGCAAACTTGTACGCAACACTCTTCAGACCAACGGCACGCTTGTAAACGAGGATTTCGCACGCTTTTTCAAAGACAATGACTTCCTTGTGGGCGTCTCTATTGACGGCCCGGAGGACATACATGACAGATTCCGCAGGGACAAAGGTGGCGCTCCTACTTTCGAAAAGGTCATAAGAGGTATAGAAATTCTATATAACGCAGGCGTGGAATATAACATCATGTCGGCGGTAAGCAGCGCGGGCGAGGGTCGGGGGCTTGAAGTGTATCGGTTCCTGAAAAGCCTTGGCAGTCATTTCATACAGTTCATGCCTGTCGCGGAGAAAGTGAAATATCCCTTTGCCGGCTCCCGGCGTCCGCACATAGTAGCTCCGGAGGAAGAGGGGGCGGAACTTGCCCCGTGGAGTATAAGTTCTCCCGCCTTCGGCGAATTTATCTGCGATATTTTCGATTACTGGGTAAGAAACGATGTTGGGAGATACTTTGTAAATATCTTTGACTGCACTCTGGCAAACTGGTGCGGACTGCCTCCGGGGACTTGTGTATATGCCGAAACCTGCGGAGGCAATTCTGTAGTGGAGCACAATGGAGACCTTTACAGTTGCGACCATTTCGTTTA
This sequence comes from uncultured Bacteroidales bacterium, assembly GCA_963543835.1. Lineage (GTDB taxonomy): Bacteria > Bacteroidota > Bacteroidia > Bacteroidales > UBA932 > Cryptobacteroides. The sequence goes on along the minus strand of CAUUCY010000007.1, from coordinate 26,684 downwards.
CCCTCAATACCGCCTCGGGAATATATTTGAGACGGCTATAGGAGAGCTGATGGATTCGGCACGCCAGACGCGTTTCGGTATAGACAAGCGCAACGGCCTGCCCCGCAAATGCGTCCGCTGCAAATGGTTCTTCGCCTGCCACGGAGAATGCCCCAAGCACCGTTTCAACACCACCGAAGACGGTGAAGCAGGACTCAACTTCCTATGCGAAGGCTACTCCCGGTTCTACAGCCATGTTGCCCCCTACATGGATAAAATGCGCGAACTCCTGTCCGCCCAAAGGCCTCCCGCTGCAATAATGTCGCTTTTGAAGCAGGATTTTCCGCAAAATCAGGTAAACTTTTCCGAATCGGAGGCTGAACAAAGATAGCTTGGCGGTTTTCAGCTTGCGAAGAAAGAGGGAACAATTTGCCGCTTCCAGCATAAAACCAAATACTCCGAATTCAGGCTATATCTTTTGAAAATCGGACTTTTCCGTTTCTTTTCTTGTTTTTAAGACAAAAAATACTTACACTTGCAATTATAAAGGATAACACTGACTGATAATATTGAAACGCATGAGACAATATGAACGCCCCAACGAGCGGGTCACGAAACAGGATTCATCGTACCTCCTGCAAATTATCAAGCCCGGCAAGCGAAGCCTTTCCGAAACTACTGAATTTTAGCAAATACGTTCCTTTGAATTGAGCCCAAACGCCCAAAGTCCCCATGTATGCATCCTTCAAACAATAGTAGGACACTTATGGCGTGCCCATGCCCTCACGCTTATTTATCCGCGGCAAGGAACTTATATACCGAAAATAAAACAAACTTAATCTTATATAAGCAATCGTAATCATGAAAAATATTCTTTACCTAAGTTTATCCATATTTATATATTCTTCCTGTGTAGGCGCACGATGCACGGAGGTGGATGTGCTCGTGGTCGGAGGCGGGGCAAGCGGAGTGACTGCGGGCATACAGTCGGCACGAATGGGCGCCGAAACGCTGGTGATAGAAGAGACTTCCTGGCTTGGAGGGATGCTAACTGCTGCAGGTGTAAGCGCCATAGACGGCAATTATAAGCTGCCTGCCGGTCTTTGGGGCGAGTTCAAGGCTAAACTGGCGGCACACTACGGAGGACCGGACTCCTTGCGTACAGGATGGGTGAGCAACGTACTCTTCGAGCCTTCCGTGGGCAATGCTATCCTTCATGAAATGACTGGCAAAGAAAATAATCTGCGGATTTGGAAGCGCAGCGTACTGAAGAAAGTAAAACGGGAGGAGGCTTCGACGTGGCTTGCGGTAGTGCAGACTGAAGGGGAAAATCCCAAGACGGTCCGTGCCAAGGTGATGATTGATGCAAGCGAGTTGGGAGACGTTGCCAAAATGTGCGGAGTGAAATACGATGTGGGCATGGAAAGCCGTGACGATACGAATGAAGACGTAGCGCCCGAAAAGGCGAATAACATAGTGCAGGACATTACTTATGTCGCCGTATTGAAAGATTATAAAAGAGATGTGACCATACCGCGCCCCTCCGGATACAACCCGAAAGAATTTGCCTGTGCCTGTGCAAACCCTATCTGCATCGCTCCCAAAGAGCCGGACCGTGTGTGGTCGAAAGAGATGATGCTGAGCTACGGCAAGTTGCCCAACGGGAAATACATGATAAACTGGCCTATAGAAGGTAATGACTATTATGTAAACCTTATAGAAATGACCCCCGAAGAAAGGGTCAAGGCGCTGGACGATGCCAAACACTATACAATGTGCTTCGTTTACTTCATACAACATGAATTGGGTTTCCGCACGCTGGGACTTGCGGACGACGAATACCCTACGGAAGACGGCTTGCCTTTTATACCTTATCATCGCGAATCCCGCCGTATCCACGGACTGGTGCGGTTTACGCTTAATCACATTACGGAACCGTATTTTCAACCCGAGAAACTTTATCGCACCTGCATCGCAGTGGGAGATTATCCGGTGGACCATCACCATACCCGTTACCGCGGATATGAAGACTTGCCTAATCTGTATTTCCACCCCGTACCCTCGTTCGGTCTGCCTTTGGGCACGCTTATTCCTGACAAGACGGACGGGCTGATTGTTGCGGAGAAATCCATTTCAGTATCCAATATAGTGAACGGGACCACCCGTTTGCAGCCTGTTGTGATGCAGATCGGACAGGCGGCAGGCGCGCTGGCAGCTCTATCCGTATTGCGGGGAGAAAAGCCAAGCGAGGTGAGTGTGCGTAGCGTTCAGAATGCCATTCTGCACGCAAAAGGCTATTTATTGCCCTATCTGGATGTCCCCGTCGATGATATACGCTTCGCTTCTTACCAGAGAATCGGCTCCACAGGCATATTGAAAGGTGAGGGACGCAGCGTGGACTGGAGTAATCAGACTTGGTTGCGGGCGGAAGAGCCTCTGCTCGCCTCCGAACTGGAAGGGCTGTCGGAAGTCTATCCCTATACGGACTTTTCTCAGGAAAAGAATGTGCCGGTTAAGCTTGAAAGGCTGATAGGCATCATTCAGCACATAGCCGGCAAGGAACAAATCGAGGGAGACATGCTGAAGGAGTCGGAAAAAATATGGAACAAGTACGGCTTGCAGGATTTCAATTTGAAGCGGAACGTCTCAAGAGGCGAGATGGCGGTATTGGTAGACTGCCTGCTGGATCCGTTCAATATGAAAGAAGTAGATGTGAAAGGGGAATTTATCGATTAGTTTGGATTTTATAATAAAAAGATTTGGCAGATATGAATAGTCGTCGTAATTTTCTTAAAATAACATTAGCCTCCTGCTCGTTGTTGGCAGGCAGCAGGTTTTTGTCCGCTTGTACCCCCGGGAAAAAGATGGTGAGAGACAACAGTCCCTCTTTTGCTACTCCGGAAAGATATAAGGGCATGCCTATCAAAGCCACTTTTCTGGACGAAATAAGTTGGGACATTCCGCATCAGAATTGGGGAACGCGCGAGTGGGATAAAGACTTCGAGGCGATGAAAAAAATAGGCATCAATACGGTGGTGTTGATCCGTGCCGGCCTTGGGAAGTGGATTTCAGCCCCATTCCGGTGTCTGCTGGAGAAAGAAGATGTCTATTATCCGCCCGTGGACTTAGTTGAAATGTTTCTGACTCTTGCCGACAAGCACGGCATGGCGTTTTATTTCGGAATGTACGATTCCGGAAAATACTGGCAGGAGGGTCTGTTTCAGAAAGAGATAGATTTGAATATGGCTCTGATAGACGAAGTCTGGGAGAAGTACGGGCATCACAAGTCATTTCAGGGATGGTATTTGTCGCAAGAAATAAGCCGACGGACCAAGAATATGTCAAAAATATATGCGGAAGTCGGCAAACATGCCAAGGAGGTCTCCGGAGGTCTGACAACCATGGTCTCTCCTTATATTCACGGAGTGAAGACAGACCAGGTAATGGCGGGCGACAAAGCTCTTTCGGTAAAGGAGCATGAGGAGGAATGGGACGAAATACTGGCTAATGTGAAAGGTGCGGTTGACATCCTGGCCTTCCAGGACGGACAGGTGGACTATCATGAGCTATATGATTATTTAGTGGTCAATAAAAAGCTTGCGGACAAATACGGGATGCGCTGCTGGACCAATATAGAATCTTTTGACCGCGATATGCCTATACGCTTTCTGCCGATAAAATGGGAAAAATTGCTTTTTAAACTCGAAGCGGCTCGCAGGGCCGGAATGGAGAATGCCATCACTTTTGAATTCTCGCATTTCATGAGCCCTCATTCCGCTTATTTACAAGCCGGACATTTATACAATAGATATTATGACCACTTTTATTAATATATTCTAAAATGTAATGCAATGAAGAAAAAGAACAGCTGGAATCTGAGGATTCTAATCTCTTTGATTATTACGTTGATGTGCACGATGAATGTTGCCGCACAAAGCGTGATAACGGGGACTGTGAACGATGACCGGGGAGAAACCCTGCCCGGAGTATCGGTTCAGGTCAAAGGGACCACAGTCGGTACTATCACAGATTTAGATGGAAAATTCAAGATCACGGCGAATAACCGCGATGTCCTGATATTTTCGTCTTTAGGTATGAAGACTGTTGAAATCATGGTGAACGGACAGACATCTTTGTCGGTCGTTCTAAAAGACGATGCGGCTTTGTTGGACGAAGTCGTAGTCGTAGGTTATGGTACGCAGAAACGCGGTAGCCTGACCAGTGCCATCTCTACCGTATCGGACAGGGAAATCCTGAAATCTCCTACCATGAGTATCAGTAACGTGGTAGGTCCGCGTGTTGCCGGTGTTGCCGCAGTGCAGAGTAGCGGACAGCCCGGTGCCGATAATGCTTACTTGACCATGCGCGGACAGAGCGGCATTGTATATGTGATTGACGGTATCCGTCGTACTTCGGCAGACTTCAACGGACTCGATCCTAATGAAATAGAGTCTGTTTCCGTGTTGAAAGATGCGTCTGCAGTAGCCGTTTACGGACTGGACGCCAACGGAGTCTTTATTGTGACGACGAAGCAAGGCAGAGCGGATAAGATGTCCATAACTTATACCAGCTCGTACGGATTGAGCCGGAATGCGGAACAACAGAGATGGCTTGACGGACCCGGATATGCCTATTGGCATAACAAGGCGCGTGAGTTGCAAGGGGATGAGACTATCTTTAACGCGGAAATGGTCAAGAACATGAGAAACGGAACGAATGGCTGGGGAAATACCAACTGGTATGATAAAGTATTCGGCACCGGTACTCGCATGCACCATAATCTGTCGGCTACGGGCGGCAGTGATCGTGTCAAGTTCTTTGCTTCCATCGGTTATCTGAAAGAAGACGGTAATATCGACAATTTCGACTATGAACGTTTGAATTTGCGCTCGAACATCGATGCGAAGCTGACAAACAGCCTGACTTTCCAGTTGGGGATATCGGGGCGTGTGGAAAAACGTAATGCTCCTGGATATTCCGCAAATCCCGACGCCTGGCATAATATCCCCCAGCAGATTATTCGTGCCTTGCCTTATGCTCAGGATTCGCAGACCATAGACGGGAAAAAGTACAACGTTGCCACTCCTACCGCATCTTCGCCGGTGGCTCCGCTGGCTTCCATGAATGAGGCAGGATATGCAAGATCCAATTATTCCTATATCCAGACCAACTTCAGCTTGAAGTACGATGCGCCTTGGCTAAAAGGCTTGAGCGCAAAGTTTCAGGGTGCTTATGATTTGACCTATACTTTTAGCAAATCAATGCACAACTATTATCAGCTGGCTCTTATGAGCTTGCCGAATGCCAGTACCAAAGAGCTGACTTATACGAAGCAATACGATCCGCGTTCCGGTTCTGTCAGTCTGACGGAATCTGCTGCCCGCGGCTATTCTTTCACAACACAAACCAGCGTGAATTATGACAACAGCTTCGGGAAGCACACCATAGGAGCCATGTTGCTGGCAGAGACACGGGAAAATAAAAGCAATGCTCTGGGCGGTACAGGTTACGGATTGGATTTCGTTCAGTTGGATGAACTTAATAAGATTACGAATAAAACAGGAAACGGTTCGACCAAATATCCTGAGATAAACGGGTATAGCGGACATACACGCATTGCGGGTTTTGTCGGCCGTCTCAATTATAATTACGATAACAGGTATTATGCGGAAGCTTCGTTCCGTCGCGACGGAAGCTATCTTTTTGGCGGAATGAATAAACGCTGGGTCACCTTGCCGGGAGTTTCATTGGCATGGCGTATCAATAATGAGAGCTGGTTTCATGCCACTTGGATTGATAACTTGAAGTTGAGAGCCGGTGTAGGCAAAACCGCCACAAGCGGAGTCAAACCTTTCCAGTGGAGGAATACAATGGGAATCAGTAAAAACAGCGTCATTATAGGAGGTACAGGCCAAACTATGCTCTATGCAGCGACATTAGGCAACCCGCACCTGACCTGGGCGCAATGCTTGAATTATAACGTCGGTGTGGATGCCACTATGTGGAACGGTCTGTTAGGAGTGGAATTTGACGTATTCTACAAATATGAGTATGACAAGCTTTCCACCGTAACCGGTGCTTTCTCTCCTTCAAGAGGAGGATATTATTTCTCTTCGGGCAACGTGAATAAATGTGACTATAAAGGTTTTGAGACGACTCTGACCCATTACGGTCATATAGGGAAATTCAATTACGGGGCAAAACTCATTTGGTCGTATGCCTATGGACGTTGGCTGAAGTATGTAGGCGATTCGGATAATGCTCCCGAATACCAGCGTCTCACAGGAAAACAAATCGGTGTAAAGAGGGGCTTTATTGCCAACGGCCTGTTCCGTGATGATGAGGATATAAAGAATTCGCCGACCATTCCGGGCAAGAAGGTCAGACCGGGTTACATCAAGTATGTAGACCGTAATGGCGATGGCGTGATAACATACGAACAAGATATGGGATACGTTGGGAAGAGTTCTATTCCTCAACATACCGGGTCACTGAATCTTTTCGGAAACTGGAAAGGCTTTGATTTCGATATGCTTTTCTCATGGGGATTAGGAAACTCGGTGGCTCTGACAGGACAATATACGGCATCAGGCTCGGAAGGCATCATGGATAATACTTCTTATACCAAACCTTTCTATCACGGAGGAAACTCCCCTGTTTTCTTAGTGGAGAATTGCTGGAGACCGGATAACTTGAATGCGGAATTCCCTCGCCTGGAGATTGACAATGCCAGCTCCAACAATGCGTTCTCTTCGACTTTATGGTACAGGAACGGTGACTACCTTCGTCTGAAGACAGTACAGCTCGGGTACAATTTCCCGAAACAATGGTTGGCTCCGGCCGGCATTCAAAATTTGAGACTTTATGTGGAAGGGTACAATCTGTTGACTTTCAGCGGGCTGACCAAGTATAATATTGACCCGGAATCACCTGCCGTGAATAATGGATACTATCCGCAACAAAAGACTTATACGCTGGGTGTAAAAGTGACATTCTAAAAACAGATAGTATATGAAAAGAACATTCATAAATATATCATTGGCATTGACACTGGTTTTCATTTCCAGTGGGTGCAACGATTGGCTGGATGGTGTAAAGCAGACATCCAATGTAAGCGATGAAATCGTCTGGCAAGACGAAAGGTATGTGGATATGAACCTCAACGCGTTCTATACCTTTCTTCATAAGTACGGACAGTTCGGATCGGCACAGTTTAGCGGCTCCTTGACCGAAAGTCTGACGGATGCCTTAAAGTACGGTTCAGTAGCTTTGGGCGATCGTGCAGGACATTCCAATAATTATGTGGTCAATCCTGACGCCATTACTCCTGACGGCTGTATTTACAACGTATGGAGCCAAGGTCTGGCATACGGAAATATCCGCCAGATCAATCAGTTCCTGGACATGCAGCGTCAATATTCCAAATTCCCGAAAGAGAAGAATCTGAGGTGGGAAGCTCAGGCAAGGTTTTTCCGCGGATTTATCTATTTCCAGCTGGCAAAGCGTCATGGAGGAGTGATTCTTTATGATAATTTGCCCGTAGGTAATGATAAGGCACGCAGCTCGGCTGCAGAGACCTGGGACTTTATCTATAAGGATTTGAAATTTGCCGCAGACAATCTGCCTGACAAATGGGATGCACAGAATAAAGGCCGTGTGACCAAAGGCGCTGCTTATGCTATGTTGTCGCGTACTATGTTGTATGCAGAACGCTGGCAGGATGCTTATGATGCTGCAGCAGAGGTCGAGAAACTGAACCTGTATGACCTGGAAGACAAATATTCCGATGCCTGGGCAGGTAATAACAAAGAATCTATTTTAGAGTTTGCGTATGACAAAGACAGCGGTCCTAACCATTCGTTTGACCAATACTATGTGCCAAAGTGTGATGGTTATGAGTTCGGTGCATTAGGCACCCCTACGCAAGAGATGGTGGAATGTTATGAAGATAAGGACGGTAAAAAAGTAGACTGGACGCCTTGGCATGGGACTACTACCGTCGCCCCTCCTTATGACCAGCTGGAGCCACGCTTTGCCGCCACCGTGCTCTATCGCGGGGCAGAGTGGAAAGGAAAGGTAATGGATTGCAGTGTGGGCGGCAAGAATGGAGAATTCATGGCTTATCGCGAACAGTCGTATTCGTACGGCAAGACTACTACAGGTTATTTCTTGCGCAAGTTGTTGGATGAAAAACTGCTGGACGTGAACAGCGTGAAGAGTTCGCAGACTTGGGTGGAAATACGTTTTGCAGAAGTCCTGTTGAATAAGGCGGAAGCCGCCTATCGTTTGAACAAAGCGGAAGAAGCCCGTGTCTTGATGAATCGTGTACGTGCCCGCAAGAGTGTGAACTTGCCGGGGAAGGATTCTTCGGGCGAAGCGTGGTTTGCCGATTACAGAAACGAACGTAAGGTGGAATTATCCTACGAAGGGCATCTGTTTTGGGATATGCGCCGCTGGAAACTGGCTCATATAGAGTACAATAATTATCGTTGTCATGGTCTCAAAATAAGCGGTACGACTTATGAATATATTGACTGCGACTATCAGGACCGTAAATTCTCCCGGAAGTTATATGTGCTTCCGGTACCGTCAGAAGAATTGAAGAACAATTCCTTGATAGAGCAGTATGATGAATGGAAATGACATAACTAAAATTCAGAACAACAATGAAGAATAAAATATTATCAGTAATTTCAGTCATTGTACTTATATTTGGTATAGGTGCATGCCAAAGTCCTGAAAGTCTGAATCCATCCACTGCAGGACGGAGTGGAATAAATAATTTGGTGGCATCGTTTATGGACGATGACAGTGATGAAAACAGTTTTGAAAGCGAGATCAATCATGATACGAGGGTAATCACTGTGGTGTTCCCTTATAATTATCCCCGCTTGTCGGACAAAGTTCTTCAGGTCTCCGATTTGAAGGAGATGCGTGTAAGGGCATATGTGGATAATAACGTTTATATCTCCCCTTCATTGCTTTATATGGATATGACGCATGAAAACACGATCACGGTAAAAGGTCTTAAAGGGAGCGTCGATTACAAAGTAGTTCCGGAAATCCGAAAAAGCGATGCCTGTGCCATTACTAAATTTGACCTGACAAGCATCGGCCTGTCCGGTATTATCAACGAAGAAGCGAAGAAGATTTCGCTCATTACACTTGATAATATAGGTGAAGTCCTGGCGGATGTGACGCTCTCGCACGGGGCAACAATTTCTCCGGATCCTACGGTGGTGGCTTTGAACTATGATACAGATGTTCAGGTTACGGTGACTGCGCAGAACGGTACAAGCAAGTCTGTGTACACTGTAACAAAGGGAATGCCGGAAAAGCTGGCGGCAGGATTGAGAGCAAGCAGTGCCAAGCTTCTTTGGGCAAGAAAGCTGACAGACATAGGGCTTACTGCACAACACATGACTACGGGTATTGCGGCGATGGATGATTATGTGGTTCTTAATGAACGCGGTAATGCCAAAGCTGTTTATGTGAATGCCAAAACGGGAGAGAATGCCGGCAGCATCGATATAAGCAAGTTTGCAGGCAATTTGACGAACTTCTATGTTACGGCTGACGATGCAAACAATATCTTATTTACCAATCTCACTCCGGGAGGCGGAGCTGCATTCACCGTATGGAGAGTGAAGGGCGTAGACGGCACTCCTGAAAAATACATTGAGTTCCCGGTAAGTTCCGCTATGGGAAGAAAGCTTTCCGTAATAGGCAGTCTGGATGGAGATGCCATTATCACGGCTCCTTATTATGCCACAAGCGGTCAGTTTGCACGCTGGCAAGTTGTGGGTGGCACTTTGAAATCACAGACGCCGGATTTAGTCGCTGCCCAAGGATTAGGCTCTTGGGGTGTCAATGCTGACGTAATTTATTCCAACCCTTCAGACCCTGCAAGCGATTACTTCGCCGCCTATTATACTACTCCGCGAGGCCTTTCATGGTTCAACGGCGCTACGAATGAAATTAAAGTCACAGGGCCTGAGATCAGCCCTAATTGGATACAGAACGCGGTTGATTATGCAGTATTCAATAAGGTCGCCTATGTGCTGTCAAATTCAGTAAACAGCTTCAACTGGGGCAAGAACGATACAATCTATCTGTTCGATGTTGCAGGAGGAACATTAGGCAAGGAACCTCTTGATTTCGGTGACAACGGATTAAAGATCTTCGGAAATTACGGAGGTTGGGCTTTAGGAGTACGAAATAATAATGGTACAGCAGACGTAGCTTTGAGGGTATCCCCTGACGGATACTATATGTACATATACTTTATGTTCACCAATGGCTATCTGGGCTGCATCCGTTGCGATTGCATGGATATGTAGCCGAGTTCCGTTTAAAGAAAGGCCTGTGCACCAGGCACGGGTCTTTCTTTTACATAAACTTAAAAATTCTATATAAATGCGCAAGGACTTTCGTATTATTTCCATGAAAAGCATTATATTTTTACTGAAGACGTTAATCTGCGCAGGAATTGCCCTTTCTTTTGCGTCCTGTAAACCTGCTTATAAAGATTATTGGGGAGAGGACATTGGAGGAAATGGCGGAGGAACAGAGCCTGCTGAAAATCCGAACGCATCCAAACCTCGTTATATCTGGATTGACGCAGCAGCCAATTTCCCCGATTTTGCCAACAATAAGGAAAATATTTCACGCGACTTGGCATTGGCAAAAGATGCAGGATTTACGGATATAGTAGTAGATGTCCGGCCTACAACGGGCGATGTGCTGTTCAATACAAGTGTCGTAGAACAGGTGAAGTATCTATATGCCTGGATAGGTCCTAATTATACCAAGGTGGAACGTACTGCCACATGGGATTATCTGCAGGCTTTTATAGACGAAGCCCGCAAACAAGGCTTGCGTGTTCATGCAGCAATAAATACTTTTGTGGGAGGAAACACAATTAATGGCGGCACCGGGCTGCTTTTCAGAGACAAGTCGAAAACAGGCTGGGCTACTTATCTGAATCTTCCTGCCGGCATCACCAATATTATGGATACGGGCGAGGGTACCAAGTTTTTCAATCCGGTGCATCCTGAGGTCCAGACTTTCCTTTGCGATTTGTTGAAAGACCTTGCAAAATATGATTTGGACGGGATTTTTCTGGATCGCGGTCGTTTCTCCGGTTTTACTTCCGACTTTTCGGATATAAGCCGTAAAGAATTTGAAAAACACTTGGGCGGCATAAAAGTCCTGAATTATCCGGAGGATATTCTTCTTCCGGGAACAGTCTCGCTGCCGGCGTCTTACCCGACATATCTGACCCGCTGGCTTGAGTTTCGCGCAAAAGTCATCTGCGAATTTATGCAGAAAGCACGCTCTGCCGTGAAAAGTGTCAATCCCAAGATAAAGTTCGGTGTATATGTGGGAGGATGGTATTCTGCCTATTATGATGTCGGGGTGAACTGGGCAGCTTCCAGCTATGATGCTTCACGCTATTATAAATGGGCTACTCCTAAGTATAAAAACTACGGTTATGCAGAATTTATGGATCAGATGCTGATCGGAGCGTATGCTTCCCCGCTCAAAGTAAAAGGCTCTACGGAGTGGACTATGGAAGGCTTTTGCCTGTTGGCTAAACAAAAAATAGGGGGCAAATGCCCTATTGTTGCAGGAGGTCCTGATGTAGGGAACTGGGATCCGGAAGACAAAGTCCCGCAGGAACAGGAAAATCAGGCAATCGTGGAATCCGTAAAGGCATGTATGGATGTATGCGACGGATATTTCTTGTTCGATATGATTCATTTGAAGAAAAAGACTCAATGGCAATATGCCAAACAAGGAATAAAAAAAGCTATAGACTAAAATAATTAAAAACAATAAATAAAAATGAGAAGAATAATCGTAATGTGCTTGTTGGGGCTATCAGCCTTTCTCTTTGAAAGTTGTAAAGAGAAGAACCAGATTACAAATGAATCAAAACCGGCCTTGATGTGGTTTGATGCAGAAGCCAATTTTGAACGCTTCAGCAATACTGATTCCATTGATTTCTATTTGGATAAAATCAGAGCTCTTGGCTTTACACATGCAATAGTGGATGTACGTCCTATTACCGGAGAAGTATTGTTCGATTCGGAGTTTGCTCCGAGGATGAGAGATTGGAAAGGATATAAACGGGAGGATTTCGATTATTTAGGTCACTTTATCAAAAAAGGCCATGAAATAGGCATGCAAGTCTATGCCTCGCTAAATGTATTCGTTGCCGGGCACAATTTTTTTAACAGGGGAATAGTCTATACCGAACACCCTGAATGGGCTTCTATGTTATACACCCCTAATGGAATCAATGTCATCACTAAGGAAAAGCGCAAATATTCTGCGATGGTGAATCCTGCGAATAAGGATTTTCAGAAGCATATTCTCAATGTGCTTAAGGACGTGGTGAAACAATATCCTGACTTGGACGGACTGATGTTGGACCGTGTGCGTTATGACGGCATAATGGCTGATTTCTCAGAGTTCTCCAGGCAGGAGTTTGAGAATTATATAGGGGAGAAACTCGGGAAGTTCCCTCAAGATATTTTTGAATGGAAAAAAGGAAAAGACGAAAAATACAATATTGTTCGCGGCAAACATTTCAAGAAATGGATTGAATGGCGTGCCAAGAACATCTACGATTTTATGTCCTGCGCGCGTCAGGAAGTGAAAGCGCTTAATCCTGCCATATCCTTCGGTACTTATACCGGTGCCTGGTATCCTTCTTATTACGAAGTCGGAGTGAACTTTGCAAGTCACGATTACGACCCGAGCAAGGACTATGATTGGGCGACCCCGGAGTATAAGAACTATGGCTATGCCGAACTGCTTGACATTTATACTACAGGGAACTACTACACGGATATAACTATTGAAGAATACAAAAAATCCAATCACAGCGTCTGGAATGAAACGGATTCGGAGGCACAATCCGGGATATGGTATTGTGTGGAAGGCTCCTGCCAGAACCTGCGGAATATATTGAAAGACAACAAGTTTGCGGGAGGAATCTTAGTCGATCAGTTTTATACCAAGCCGGAGAAATTGCCGGCTGCCATAGAGATGAACCTGAAAGCTTCGGACGGTCTGATGGTGTTTGATATAGTACATATCATCGATAAAAATCTCTGGGACGAGGTAAAGCAAGGAATGCAGGCCGGCGGTGCAATAAAATAATTATTAAATCCATGAAACGTATTTTAACAGCTGTCGTTTTGTCCTGTACGGTTTTATCCGTATGGGCAGGCGGTAATAAGAATGGAGGCGCTTTCATTACGGGAAAAGTGACGTGTGAAGGAAAAGGCCTCGAAAATGTAGTGGTGACGGATGGCTACCGTTGTGTTGTCACCGACAAGAAAGGCTCATACAGGATAGCTACTTTAGGAGATTCGCGATTCGTTTATATTTCCACTCCTGCCGGTTATCTGACAGAGTGCGAACGTACCATTCCTAAGTTTTATCATGAAATAGATTTAGGGAAAACCAATCGTTACGATTTCCGCTTGAGTAAGAACCCCAAAGAAGACAGTCACCACATGTTCATATTGGAGGCTGATGTCCAGGCGGGACTTGAGGAACACTGGAAGCTATATGCCCCTATTGTAGAGGATGGGCGCGAGTTGGTCAAAGGATATTCGGATATAGATGTCTTCGGGCTTAATTGCGGAGACATCTTTTGGGATGCTCCCAAAAAATATTTTTCCGCCTATATGGAACAGGCAGAGAAATATGCTTTCCCGATTTATCGTGCCATAGGTAACCATGACATGGATTTTTATGGGCGCACACATGAAACTTCTTACCGTACTTTCGAGAGCTTCTTCGGCCCGACCCGTTATTCGTTCAATAAAGGGAAAGCCCATTATATCGTGGTGAATGATAATTTTTATGTCGGAAGGGAGTATTTCTACATAGGCTATCTCGACGAGGCGACTATGAAGTGGCTTGAGGAAGACCTCTCCAATGTGCCTGAAGGCACGTTAGTCTTCTTCATCACGCATATTCCTACCCGTATTACGGAAAAAGCACGTCCTTTCAGTTATAACTATTCTCGTCTGGGAGGAGAGGTCACTAATGCAGAGGCTGTCTATCGCCTGCTCGACAAGTACGAAACACATTTCCTGTCGGGTCATCTCCATTCCAATCAGAATATTATATTCAATGACCGCCACATGGAACATAATACGGCAGCCGTGTGCGGCATCTGGTGGCACGGAGATGTGTGTGCCGACGGAACTCCGCAAGGTTATGGAGTATATGAAGTGGAAGGAAACCGGGTGAAATGGTTCTATAAAAGTGCGGGCTATCCCAAAGACTATCAATTCAGGGCTTATCCTATAGGTGCATCATCGCAGTATCCAGACGACATCATTGTCAATGTATGGAATTGGGACAAGACCTGGAAAGTGGAATGGCTGGAGGACGGCAAGAATATGGGGAGTATGACTCAGTATGAGGGAATAGACCCTTATGCGGATCAGGTATGCCGGGAAAAGAAGAAGACGATTCAGAGTTGGATTGCCGCAAAAAACAATGATCACATGTTTCGTGCTACTCCCGTTGATACCAAGTCCCGCATCGTCATCAAGGTAACGGACCGTTTCGGGAACGTGTATACACAGGAGCTTTCAAAACAGGCTTTATAGGGATAATTATTAAACAGAAAAATGAATATATCTATGAAATCTTTGTATTCCATTGTTTCCCTGATCTTCGTATTGTTGGTCGGATCATGCAGAGGTGAGAAATACCCGGAACATCCGTGGGAGTGGGGTAACGGCGAGGAAGAGACAAAAGAATTGAATCCCGATATTGTGAAGGCAGGATGGACAGCTGTCACCGATTTGGGAAAACTTCCCGACTATATAAGAGTATATAAATCGCCGGGGCAGTTGGAAAGCACGAATGCTGTGGCTTATATTGCCGTAGCTGACATGAGGAAGGCTACTTTCGAGGTTTTGGGTGAAGTGGGTTATATAGAGGAAGCAGAAGGATATGCGGGAAGGACGCTTAAAACCCCTTCCGAGTTTTTCGATGAATCCAAGTGTCCGATCGTTATCAATGCAGGATTGTTCTACGGAGCAAAGAAAGCCGGCAAGCAATTTTATTATTCGCAGAATCTGGTGATTCGTAACGGAAAATTATTGGCTCCCAATCAAAACTATTATTCAAAAGATTGGGTTACGTTATGGTATCCTACCGTAGGCGCTTTCTGTCAGATGAAAGATGGAAGCTTTCAGACGACGTGGACTTATTTCACGAATGACAAGAAAAACTATTATTATCCCCAGCCTGCTCCCAATGACATCAACAAGACACCTTTGCCGGTGCCATCTGCAGCTTTCCCAAAAGGAGGGAAAGAGCTGGAGGCTACTACCGCTATCGGGGGCGTAACTGTATTATTGCGTGGAGGAGAGATAAAAAACACCTATGTAGAGGAGATGCTCGATGTGGCAGCCGCGTCTAATCACCCTCGTACGGCTATAGGTATAACTTCAGATAAGAAAATGATTTTGTTTGTTTGCGAGGGACGTAACAAGACACCGGGCGTTCCTGGGCTCTCCACACTCAAAGTAGCCCAGGTCATGAAGAGCCTGGGATGTACGGAAGCTCTGAACTTGGACGGAGGAGGCTCCTCGTGCATGCTGGTCAATGGCAAAGAAACTATTAAAGGGAGTGACGGAAAGCAGCGCAAAGTATTGACTGCAGTAGGACTGAAATAATAAGGAGGCTAATACTTCCGGTGAAAAATGTAAGGAGAATCTATAGTTGATGGAATTTGACTTTCGGACACGAAAAGAATCTGTGAGCGGCAGGGCATCGTCCTTGGACGCTTTACGGGGGTATGCTATCTTTACCATGATACTTTCCTCCACTATTTTCACGGGTGCACTACCTGCTTGGATGTCTCATGCCCAAGTGGGACCACGCTCCGGCTTTGTATTCGACCCTTCTTTTTACGGCATTACCTGGGTCGATTTGGTGCTTCCTTTTTTTATCTTCGCCATGGGAGCGGCTTTCCCGTTCTCTATTGGCGGGAAAATAGAACAGGGCGTCTCCAAGTGGCGTTTGTCTCTGGAATGTGTTTTACGGGCTGCCCGTCTCGTCTTTTTTGCCATATTTATCCAGCACATGTATCCGTGGTCCATATCCAATCCGCAGGATGCAATGGCGTGGGGAATAGCGATTCTTGCATTCTTTCTGATGTTTCCTATGTTTATGCGCTTCCCTCGTATTACATCGGAGTGGAAGCGCATACTCATAAAAACCGGGGCATATATTGCGGGCATCGCTCTGCTGCTGACCGTATCTCATGTGGGAAAGAGGAGTTTCAGCCTGGGATATAGCAATATCATCATTTTGCTTTTGGCAAATATGTCTCTTTTCGGTTCACTCATTTATTTGCTTACTTATCGCAATAAATGGGCACGTATAGCGGTCCTCCCGTTTATCATGGCCGTGTTTTTGAGTAGTAAGACGGAGGGCTCATGGGCCGCTCTGATAATGGATTTTACTCCGTTACCTTGGATGTATAAATTTTATTATCTGAAATATCTGTTCATACTTATTCCGGGAAGCATTGTAGGGGAATATCTTTGGGAATGGCTAAAGGAGCGCGACACGCATGAAGAAGCGCCTGACAGGCGTTCTGCCTATTTGACAGCTCTATTGGCTGTTGCCGTCATCGTTTGGAACCTTTACGGGCTTTATACGAGGCAATTGGCGCTTAATGTCCTTGGCACGGGTATTTTGCTGCTGATTCTTTTCTTCTTGCTGCGGGGAAACAATCGGACCACACGCTATTGGAACAAGCTGTTCGTGGCAGGGGCCTACTTGCTTATGTTGGGACTCTTTTTTGAAGCCTATGAAGGTGGAATCAGGAAAGATGATTCCACTTACAGCTATTATTTCGTGACTTCAGGTCTGGCTTTCATGGCTATGATAGCATTTTCGGTGTTCTCTGACATTTATCGGGCAAAGTGCTTAGTACGCCCTTTGGAGCTGGCAGGGCAGAACCCGATGATAGCCTATGTGGCGCCTCAGTTGCTCATAATGCCTCTGATTAGGCTGGCAGGTTTGTACGATTATCTGAATTTGCTGAATGGAAATGCTTGGACGGCATTTCTCCGGGGAGTAATTATAACATCAGTGGCAATGGGGGTTGCAGCCTATTGCTCCAGGAAGAAATGGTTCTGGCGCACCTGAAAAATCCCCCATTGGCAGAACGCCCCGTCCTTACATCATATGAAATGAAACTGGAAGAATTTAAGAGGGAAATTGAAAAGATATGGCTGAAGTTCAAGGCTTCAGCCATATCCTCATTGAGTGGTCCCAGCAGGGCATGATCCTGCGACTCCCTGATTATGAGTCAGGTGCTCTAACCAACTGAGCTATGGGACCGGGGTGTGTAGTACCACACTAAGATAGTACTACAAATTCTATGCTTATCTGAATTTTGTCAGACTTTTATTTCTACTTCAACACCGGAAGGCAACTCGAGCTTCATGAGAGCATCAACGGTCTTTGCATTGCTGTCCTCAATGTCAAGAAGTCTGCGGTATGAATCCAGCTCGAACTGCTCACGGCTCTTCTTGTTAACGAAGGTTGAGCGGTTGACTGTGAAAATCTTCTTGTTTGTAGGAAGCGGAATAGGACCGTTTACCTTTGCATTGGTTGATTTCACAGTCTCTACAATCTTTGCCGCTGATTTGTCAACGAGCATGTGATCGAAAGATTTGAGTTTAATTCTGATTCTCTGACTCATATCTAAATTTGTTTTTACCAATTATTATTCGTCATCTGAAGACTTGTAACCGCTCTTCTCGATAATCTCCTTAGCGAGAGAAGCAGGAACTTCCGAATAGTGGTCAAATGACATTGTGCTCGTCGCTCTACCTGATGACAAAGTACGGAGAACTGTAACATAGCCGAACTGCTCTGATAGCGGAACGAATGCTTTTACGATGCGGGCACCGTTTGCAGTTGCATCCATAGCCGAGATCTGACCGCGACGACGGTTAAGGTCACCTACGATATCACCCATATAATCCTCAGGGGTAACTACCTCAAGGTTCATAATAGGCTCAAGGAGCACCGGTTTAGCCTTAGGACAAGCGTGGCGGAATGCCATACGTGCAGCAAGTTCAAATGAAAGCTGGTCGGAGTCCACAGGGTGGTAAGAGCCGTCAAGGAGGGTCACTTTCATAGACTGCACCTCGTAGCCGGCGAGTACGCCGTTTGCCATAGCCGACTCGAAACCTTTCTGGACAGAAGGGATAAATTCCTTTGGAATGTTACCGCCTTTAACCTGATTATCGAACTGCAGACCATTGACACCCGGATCGGCAGGTCCGATTTCGACGATGATGTCGGCGAACTTACCACGACCGCCGGTCTGCTTCTTGAAGAGCTCGCGGTGCTGTACAGTTCCGGTGATAGCCTCTTTGTAGTTGACCTGAGGAGCACCCTGATTGATTTCGACGTTGAACTCACGGCGGAGTCGGTCGATAATAATGTCAAGGTGAAGCTCACCCATACCGCTGATCACAGTCTGACCGGTTTCATGGTCTGACCTTACGGTGAAAGTCGGGTCTTCTTCTGCAAGTTTGGAGAGCGCAAGACCGAGTTTGTCGAGGTCGCCCTGAGTTTTAGGCTCAACGGCAACACCGATAACAGGGTCCGGGAAATCCATGGACTCAAGAACGATAGGATGATTCTCTGCACAGATGGTATCACCTGTACGGAGGTCCTTGAAACCGACTGCCGCACAAATGTCACCAGCCTCAACGAACTCTATAGGATTCTGATGATTTGAGTGCATCTGATACAGACGGGCGATTCTCTCTTTCTTTCCGGTACGTGTGTTGAGAATATAAGATCCTGCATCAATACGACCTGAATAAGCACGGAGGAATGCAAGACGGCCAACGAAAGGATCGGTGGCAATCTTGAACACAAGACCGCAGAAAGGCTGATCAACGCTTGGTTCAATATGCTCTTCTTTGCCTGTCTTCGGATCTGTTCCTACGACCGAACCCTTATCGAGAGGAGAAGGGAGATAACGCATAACTGCGTCAAGAAGGAACTGCACACCCTTGTTCTTGAATGAAGAGCCACAGCAGGCAGGAACAATCTGCATTGCTATTGTACCTTTGCGCATAGCCGCGATAATCTCCTCCTCGGTAATGGAGTCCGGATCCTCAAAATATTTCTCCATCAAGGCATCGTCACACTCAGCCGCAGCCTCTACGAGCTTGTCTCTCCAGAGAGCAACCTCGTCTGCCATTTCCTCGGGGATGTCCTTGATATCGTAGTTTACGAGTTCGTCTCCCAGATTATAGAAAATGGCCTTGCGTGCGATAAGGTCCACAATACCCTTGAATTTATCCTCTGCACCGATAGGGATACAGATAGGAACTGCATGTGCACCGAGCTTGGTACGCATTTCCTCAACACATGCGAGGAAGTCCGCACCTACACGGTCCATTTTGTTTATATACGCGATTTTAGGGACTTTGTACTTGTCAGCCTGACGCCATACGGTTTCGGACTGAGGCTGTACGCGTCCTACAGCACAGAAGGTTGCTATAGTACCGTCGAGTACGCGGAGCGAACGTTCGACTTCAACAGTGAAGTCAACGTGTCCCGGAGTATCGATAAGGTTGATCTGGAAGACAGATCCGTTGTAGTGCCAGAATGCGGTGGTAGCAGCGGAAGTAATGGTAATACCGCGCTCCTGCTCCTGAACCATCCAGTCCATTGTGGCAGCACCTTCGTGCACCTCACCAATTTTGTGAGTTTTTCCTGTGTAGTAGAGAATACGTTCCGACGTTGTAGTCTTACCGGCATCGATGTGAGCCATGATACCGATATTTCTCGTATATTTAAGATCTTTTTTTGCCATCTAACTAAGCTGTGCCAATTATTAGAAACGGAAGTGTGCAAATGCCTTGTTTGCTTCCGCCATTTTGTGCATATCTTCTTTACGTTTGAATGCACCACCTTCGTTGTTGTAAGCAGCAACGATCTCTGCACACAGTTTTTCTGCCATAGAGTGGCCGGAACGCTTGCGGGCGAACAGTATCAGGTTTTTCATTGAAAGCGAAACTTTTCTTTCCGGACGCAACTCAGTAGGCACCTGGAAGTTTGCACCGCCGATACGACGTGACTTGACCTCAATCTGAGGGGTTACGTTCTCAAGTGCTTTCCTCCAAATATCTAAAGGAGCCTTATCAGAATCTTTCACCTTCTCGCCTACCAAATCAATGGCATCGTAAAAAATTGAATACGCGATACTCTTCTTTCCCTGCAACATAAGATTGTTCACGAAACGTGTAACTTCCACGTCGTGAAACTTAGGATCAGGAAGTAGAATCCTCTTTTTAGGCTTCGATTTTCTCATTTTAAAAGAAATTAAAGGTAAATAAAATTACTTCTTAGAAGTTTTAGGTTTCTTGGCTCCGTACAGCGAGCGGGACTGAGTCCTGCCCTCCACACCGGCCGTATCCAAAGCACCTCTAAGGATGTGATAACGCACACCGGGAAGGTCCTTGACACGACCTCCGCGTACAAGCACGATTGAGTGCTCCTGGAGGTTGTGGCCCTCGCCCGGGATGTAGGCGTTGACCTCTTTTGCGTTTGAAAGACGTACGCGGGCAACCTTACGCATAGCAGAGTTAGGTTTCTTAGGAGTTGTTGTGTAAACCCTAAGGCATACGCCACGCTTCTGAGGACAAGC
Source organism: uncultured Bacteroidales bacterium (assembly GCA_963543835.1). GTDB lineage: Bacteria > Bacteroidota > Bacteroidia > Bacteroidales > UBA932 > Cryptobacteroides. The sequence continues at coordinate 5,974 of CAUUCY010000007.1, read as the reverse complement.
GTCCAAAGCACGAGATTTGCTCTGACTTTCGAACACCTCGCGTCCTTTGCGAACTAATTGTTGAATTGTTGGCATAAATGATTGTAAATCTTTAATTTATGTTTCTTAGTCCCAAAAATTGGGGCTGCAAAGTTAAGAATAAATTTTCAATTAACAAAGTTATCGGCAGCAAAATCACTTATTATACGATGCAAACTCTATATCTTTTGCTGCACGCGCCTTCAATTCCGCATTCTTGAAAGCCCTTTCAAGATTGGACTTCACTTCGGCAGTATTGCCCTTGCGAGCCGCTATGATTGCCTTCAGATAAGACGACTTAGGGCATTTGCAGGTAATGACCTTGGAAGCCTCGTCAAGTTTGCCGTTGAGTATGTACGCCAAACCCTTGAGGCACTTTTCCTTGCTGCCTGCAAGCAGCTCTTCCGCTTCTGCATATCGGCCGCTGAGGATTGCAACAACCGCCTTGCTGTCATTATTATCAGAATCAGCCAAAATCTTCTCCGCTCCGGCGACATCGCCACGACGGAGAGCCAGGGCAGCCTTTGCATCCCTGACAAAGGAATCGTCAGCCTTTACTTTTGCCAAAGCATCTGCAGCCTCCTTGTCAAGCCCCTGCTCGAAGTATGCCACGGCAAGATTGTACTGTGCCACGTCGCTTCTGTACTTCTTGATAGCCTTATTGTATATGGAAATCTTCTTTGAGCCCTGTACAAGCTTTGCCGCACGCAGAAGCGCAGGCTCGTCAAGGTCGTTGATATTCTCGTCCACAAGGCGGAGAAGCTCTTCCTCCGTGTAGTTTTTATACTCGATATTCGCAATGAAGCGTGCACGGCGCAGCTCAGGAAGCACATTGCTTTTCAATTCTCCGTAGACTTCGGAAATATTTCTGATCTCGTTTTCGCGGACTGCAGGGTCGCTGTACATGGAAAGGACTCTGAGAATAAGGTCTTTATCCTCAATATTGGAAGCGGCAACCAATTCCTGGAAGCCTTCCCAATCCTGTCCGACGCTTTTAACCGCAGGAGAAGCCACTTCGCTTCCCTTCAATACCTTCTCCCAAGCCTTTTCAGCGCTCTTGGAGCGATTGGACGAAAGCTTGTCGTTGAGTTTCTCTCCCCCGTCAGGAGATGCGTATGCAACGACCTCGGTGCCGACGAGGGTCTTTCGGCCGTCTTTCTTGATATTTTCAAGAGCCGCCTGGAAATCCCTGACGGATTTGCTCCTTAGCTCGCTGTTTCGCACGTCGGAAGAATTGATATTATAGAGAATCTGCCCCTCTTCCGTCATTTTGAGGACACTCTGGTAGTTGTCCGGCTTGTACTTGACAGCGATAGGCTTGTCGTCAGTTCCGTTGACGAGCATATATGTTGTATTGCAGCCATCAGCCACTTTCTTTGCAGGGAGACTTACTTTCTTGTCGCCATACTTGACTACACTGCGAAGTTCCAGATAGGATTTCTCCATACCTTTCACATAATTGAAGGAGATTTTTTCATTTACAGTGCCTCCGTCCGCAGGGACAGACTTGAAGTTGTCCAGAACTTTCTCGCCCTGGTATTTGAGGACGGGAAGAACAATTTCTCCGCCTTCATACACCACAACCGGGGTGACTTCAAGTATTGCCTTAGGGTGGAAATAGCCCTTAGGATAGCTCAAGGAAAGCTTTGCGGAAACTTTGCCCGCAACGACTTCCAGTACTTCAGGATTGCTTGTGACCTTTACATTTTCAACTCTTTTCGCCATTTTCTCGGGAGAAGAGCAAGCTGCGAGCGACAATGCGATGAGCGCCGCAGAGAGAATCTTCAGACTTTTTCCCATAATTATGTATATTTTATGTTTTTATATCTGTCATTAACCCCCTTCCGGGGAGTCGCAAATATAACAAATAAATGCTTAAAAGCGAAAAATCCAACTCGATTTGTTATATTTGCGTTTCGACAGTCAATATATTAACAGGATGGACATACAGGAACTCCAAAAACTAAAGAACAAATTCGACATAATAGGCAACAACGCCGGACTTAACAGGGCGTTGGAAATGGCTGTTGCCATCGCGCCCACTGACATAACCGTGCTGGTTACGGGCGAGAGCGGCGTGGGAAAGGAAGTCCTACCCCAGATCATACATCAATACAGTAGACGCCGGAACGGCAAATATATAGCGATAAACTGCGGCGGACTGCCCGAGGGCACAATCAATTCGGAACTGTTCGGGCACGAAAAAGGCTCGTTTACCGGTGCCATAGGCGAGCGCAAGGGTTATTTCGAGGAAGCGGACGGAGGCACCATTTTTCTCGACGAGATAGGCGAACTGCCGATGTCCACCCAGGCAATGCTCCTTAGAGTGCTCCAGGACGGGGAATATATGAAAGTGGGCTCATCGAAAGTGGAAAAGACGGACGTACGTGTGGTCGCAGCTACAAATGTAAATTTATTATATGCCGTCAGCCGCGGGAAATTCCGCTCCGACCTCTATTACCGCCTCAACGCGATACAGATTAAAATGCCTTCCCTGAGAGAGAGAAAAGATGATATTTATCTGCTCTTCCGCAAATTCGCAGCGGATTTTTCCGAAAAATACAATATGACAAGGGTAGGTCTGAGCCATGATGCGATAGCCGCGCTGCAATCTTACCGCTGGCCAGGAAACATACGCCAACTCAAGAACACTACCGAGGGCATTTGCGCCCTTGAAGGGCGGGAAATTTCACGCAATGCAGACAGGATAGAACTGGATGCACAGAATTTGATGAAATATCTGCCGAAGGAGGAAAACAGCCTGATTCCGGCAATGGCGGAGTCGGAGAAAAGCGGCGGCATGTCATCTGACGAAAAGGAAATGTTCATCAAAGCGTTGATTGATATAAAACGCGACGTGGACGAGTTGAAAGCAAAGGTTTACGGCACAAAGACCCCGGTGGCGCAACTTCCGCAGGAAGACGATGAAGCCGAGTGGCAGGGCGGCGAACTGCCCGAGGAGGATTTCACGCGGCAGCACAGGCTTGACCTCCATGCGGAAGAGGATCTTTCTCTGGAAAATGCCGAAAAGGAAAGAATATTCAAAGCGCTGAAAAAGCATGAGGGCAACCGCAAGGCCGCTGCAGCCGAGCTCGGAATTTCCGAACGCACTCTCTACAGGCGCATAAAAGATATGGAGAATAATGAAAATTAAGAGAGCCATATTGCTGCTTGCGGCTGTTGTATTGATGTCGGGGATTCCGTCCTGCGGCATATATTCCTTTACGGGCACATCCATACAGCCGGACGTAAAGACGTTTACAATAAATTATATAGAATACAAGGCAATGAAGGTCAATCCTTCGTTGAGCAACGACCTCACGGAGGCTCTGCGTGAACGTTTCAAGAAAATGACGCGCCTCGACGAGGTGGAAGAAGACGGAGACCTCGAGTTCAGCGGCCAGATTACGGGCTATGAAATCAGGGCTACTGCAATCACGGCGGACGAATATGCTGCCCAGAACCGCCTGACGGTGAATGTGAAAATTCAGTTCGAAAACAAAAAAGCGGAGAAGGATAATTTTGACAAGGCTTTTTCGGCATACGCAGATTACTCTTCGGAACGCAGTCTGGACGAGGTGGAAGCCGCGCTGTGTGCAGAAATAATAGACAAACTCGTCGAGGATATTTTCAATGCCTCGGTTGCGCAATGGTAGTGATATGAGCGGATCAAAGGAATTAATGTCCATGTCTCTCGAAGAACTTTCGGGAGTGGTGCTTGCATACCCGTGGTTCGGACTTGCAAGAAAGGCGCTTTGCCTGAAGCTCCTCGAATCGGGAGGAGAAGAACTTGCACAGGAGCAGATAAAGATGGCAGGAATGTACCTCTGCTCACGGGGCAGACTCCGTGCCGAGCTGGAGAGAGTGAAGCCTGACGTAAACGCAAAGCTCAATGCCCCTGCGATACCTGAAAGCAGGAAAGTGGTCGTAGTGGGAGGAGACTTCTTCAGTCAGGAGCAATATGACAAAGTGGGCGAAGAGAGCAAGTTGCCTTTCGGCAAATTCAAACCTGCAGAAAAGATAGTCACCAGCGAAGCCAAGGAAGATTATAATCAGGTCCTGGACGGATTCTGCACGGAGGCTATGGCGGAAATCCTTATAAACCAAGGTTATGTAGCGGAAGCGAAGTATATTTATTCCAAACTTATATTGCGTTATCCGGAAAAAAGTGCTTACTTTGCAAGCCAAATTGACAGAATGGAAAAAGAAAATTAAAATTTTAAGATATGAATTGGCTTTTTACAACACTTATCGTACTCATTGTCATAGCTGCAATACTCCTTATCCTGGTTGTGTTGCTACAGAACGGCAAAGGAGGCGGTCTTGCCAGCAACTTCGTGGCAGGCAACCAGACATTCGGCGTGAGAGAGACAACCAACATCCTCGAAAAATTCTCCTGGGGTCTGGTGGCATTCATCCTCGTGGCAGCAATCGCCACGGCATTCATAGGCGGAACGGGCAAAACCATCAACGTAGTGGAAGATGTGATTGAGAATGCAGAGTCCCAACAGGCTCCCGAGTTCCCTGCCGCCCCTGTTGTTACGGAAAACCCTGCAACAGAGCCTACCGAGTAACAGACTTTACGGCAGAGAAAAAATCGGATGGCTGAAGATTCGGTCATCCGTTTTTGCTTATGTTTATTCTTTAATTCCGGGCAAGATTGGGCGGCATAGTCCGCACAAACTTGCCCATAAACAAAAAAACATATATGATAAAAAAAGTAATCTCGATAATTTCAATTGCAGCAGCCCTGCTGCCAAGCACATTCTCCTGCAAGAAACAAGAGACTAAGACCGACATTCCGGTGCAGTCGATAAGCCTCGACAAGACTACTCTGACAATGGATTTACACGACGAGGCAAGCCTCACGGCAAGTGTCCTGCCGGAGAACGCAACGAACAAAAGCGTCACATGGAGCAGCACAGACGAGAGAATAGTAAATGTAAATGGAGGCAGAGTTAAAGCCGTGGGCTACGGTGAGACCTCTGTTTTCGCGGTATCTGCCGACGGTAATGTCAAAGCGGAATGCAAGGTGAGCGTCAGAAAGATAGCGCCCGTTTCAATAAAATTTGAAAAATCCCTCTATGAGACGGAAATGGGACTTACTTTAAGGATTATGCCTAAAGTCGAGCCGGAAAATTTCCCTTTGGATAAATTGATTTGGGAAAGCAGTGACGAAGCCATAGCGAAAGTGAATCAGGGAGGGCATATACACGCCATTAAAGGAGGTTCCTGCGACATAAAGGCAGGCATATACGGAGTCGAGAGCACTTTCAGGCTGCGCGTCAAGAGAGACGAAATCCCCGAGGGGGCAGTGGACCTCGGACTGCCGAGCTGCAATCTTTGGGCAAAATACAATATAGGCGCAACAGATCCATACAAATACGGAGGATTATACTCATGGGGAGAGCTGGAGGAAAAGCCCTCTTACGTGTGGGATAAATATAAATTCGGGATTTACGGTAAAATCACGAAATACTTTTATAACGGCCCGGGGATACTCCAAAAGGAAGATGATATTGCAAATGTAAAACTCGGAGGCACATGGTATATCCCGAAATACGAGGAATTCAAGGAACTTCTGGAGCATACAGAAAAGTCATGGGTCGAGAACTATCTCGGAAAGGGAACCGCCGGTTTCATTTTCAAGAGCAAAGTGGAGGGTTACGAAGCAAATTCAATCTTCTTCCCAGCCGCAGGCAGGAAATCGGACAGCAAGAGAGAGTTTGAAAAATATAATGCCTTTCTCTGGACTTCCCAGAACGGTCGGGGATACTCGTTGTTAGATCACGAAGCCAAAGCGATGAATTTCCAGGTAACAGGCACGGAGAACAAGGTCCATACGGACGCCCGTGCATATGACAGAAATACAGGCTTGAGCATACGCCCCGTCAACCGTCCGGAGTAATGAAACAATAGGGTGACCCAAAAGTCAAGTAGACTTAGGTCACCCTCT
>CAUUCY010000006.1:0-40439 GCA_963543835.1 uncultured Bacteroidales bacterium | reverse complement strand
ATTTGAAGCAGCCCCTGCCGATAACATAAAAATGACCTTGCAGAAAGGGACCTCCAAACGCTCGTACACAGTGACGGGAAAGACAATTGTTCTCGACGGAACGAAGATAATGAACATCGCTCTGAATTATTCAAGATTCACTGCGGAATAATAATACGACAGAATAAAATAAAAAAGAGGCGGGTCCGAGATGGTCCGCCTCTGATTTTTATGTGTAAAGGTCCTGTTAAAGGTCCCTGAGCTCGGCAGCGACTTCGTCCTTGCGCCCGACAATTATGTCCTGGTACTCGGAGAGACCTGTACCCGCAGGAATGAGATGTCCGCAGATAACATTCTCCTTGAGACCCTCAAGATTATCCACGCGCGCTCTGATTGCAGCTTCCGAGAGCACTTTTGTAGTCTCCTGGAAAGAAGCGGCAGAGATGAAGCTGTTGGTACGGAGGGCTGCTCTTGTGATACCCTGAAGGATGAGCCTTGCGGTAGCAGGCTGGGTCTCGCGGACCACCATAGTGTGCTTGCCCTGACGAGCGAGAGAATCGTTCTCGTTCTTCATTTCACGCGCAGCTATAATCTGCCCCTGCTCGAACTTGCTTGAGTCACCGGCATCGATAACGTAGTATTTTCCGTAGATACTGTCGTTGGTGTCCATAAAGGTCCACTTGTCGACAAGTTCTTCAGGAAGGAAATGGGTATCGCCGGCGTTGGTGATTTCGACCTTGCGCATCATCTGACGAACGATGATTTCAAAGTGCTTGTCGTTAATCTTAACACCCTGCAGGCGGTACACAGCCTGTACTTCGTTTACGATGTACTCCTGTGCCTTGACAGGTCCGAGAACAGCGAGTATGTCGGTAGGGGAAATACCCCCGTCCGAGAGGCGTGAGCCCGCCCTTACGTAGTCGTTCTCCTGAACGAGAATCTGCTTGGTAAGCGGCACGAGATAGTGCTTCTCCACGCCGGACTTGTTCCTTACTATAATCTCGCGGTTTCCTCTCTTTATCTTACCCATCTCAACCTCACCGTTGATTTCGGATATGATTGCAGGGCTTGAAGGATTTCGCGCCTCGAAGAGCTCGGTAACTCGAGGAAGACCTCCGGTAATATCGTTTGACTTACCGATTGAACGAGGTATCTTGATGATGATGTCTCCGACTTTCACGTCATTTCCATCCTCGGTGATAACATGAGCATTGACAGGAAGGTTCAGCTGACGTATTATGTTGCCCTTCTCATCAACAATGTCAAGAGCAGGACTCTTGGTCTTGTCCTTGGACTCGATGATGACTTTGTCACGGTTGACCGAAAGGTCATCGCCTGCCTCAACCTGATAGGTAACGCCGGCAATCATGTTCTCGAAGCGGACTTTACCCGCATGCTCTACTATGGTTATAGCGTTATAAGGATCCCATTCACATATTCTGTCGCCTTTGACAACTTTGTCCCCGTCTCCCTTGTAGAGTATCGAACCGTAAGGGATATCGTACTGAGAGAAGGTAATGCCGGTGTTCTCGTCTATGATGCGAAGCTCGGTTGTACGGCTTACTACAACATTCTGGACGCTACCGTCACTATTTGTTCTCAATATGGTACGAAGTTCGTTGAACTGAAGCTTACCGTTGTACTTGGAATCTATCGAAGAATCCGCAGTCGCGCCCGATGTAGTACCACCGACGTGGAAGGTACGGAGCGTAAGCTGGGTACCAGGCTCACCGATAGACTGAGCGGCGATAACTCCGACAACTTCTCCCTTTTCAACCATTCTGCTGGTTGCAAGGTTGCGACCGTAACACTTGGCGCAGACGCCCTTGCGGCTCTCGCAAGTGAGGACTGAACGGATTTCAACTTGCTCGATAGGGAGCGAGTCGATGAGTTTAGCCTCTTTTTCCTTGATTTCGGAGCCTGCGGAGAGTATAAGCTCTCCGGTGAGAGGGTTGAAGATGTCGTGCACAGTGGTGCGACCGAGTATTCTCTCGCCGAGAGTCTCCACGACCTCGTCCTTGTCCTTTATTGCAGTTGCGATAAGACCTCTGAGGGTACCGCAATCCTCCTCGTTGATAATCACATCGTGTGATACATCCACAAGACGGCGTGTGAGGTAACCCGCATCGGCTGTCTTCAAAGCAGTATCTGCAAGACCCTTACGGGCACCGTGCGTGGAGATGAAGTATTCGAGCACCGACATACCCTCTTTAAGGTTGGATACGATAGGGTTTTCGATAATCTCCGCTCCGGAAGCTCCTGATTTCTGAGGCTTTGCCATCAGACCACGCATGCCGCAGAGCTGTTTAATCTGCTGCACGGAACCGCGGGCTCCGGAATCCAGCATCATATATACCGAATTGAATCCCTGCTGGTCTGCCGAGATATGCTTGTTTACTATGCCTGTAAGTTTATTGTCTATTGAAGTCCAGAGGTCAATGACCTTATTGTAACGCTCGTTATTGGTTATGAAACCCATAGCGAAGTTGTTCTGGATGTTCTCGACTTCTTTATAACCTTGTTCTATGAGACCTGTCTTCTCCTCCGGGATGAGCACATCGCCGAGGTTGAAGGAGATACCGGCACGGAAAGCCTGCTCGTAACCGAGATTCTTGATATTGTCGAGGAAGTTTGCCGTGCAGGTAACACCGGTGTTCTTTATGACCTCGGTGATAATCTTGCGCAGAGCCTTCTTGCCGAGAACTTCGTTTACATAAGGCACCTCATCAGGAACATATTGGTTCAAAATGACACGTCCGGGAGTCGTATTCACCATCTTATAACCCTTTGAGAGGTCCTGTTTGTCTACGGGGATACGTACTTCTATGGAAGCGTGCATATCCACAGCCTTCTCATCGAAAGCTATTATGACTTCCTCCGGACCATAGAATTTCATCCCCTCTCCCTTTGCACCCTTTCTTTCCTTGGTGATATAGTAAAGGCCAAGCACCATGTCCTGTGAAGGAACGGTGATAGGAGCGCCGTTGGCAGGGTTCAGGATATTCTGGGAGCCGAGCATGAGGAGTTGCGCCTCCATTACTGCAGCGTTGCCCAAAGGAAGATGCACTGCCATCTGGTCACCGTCGAAGTCGGCGTTGAACGCCGTACATGCGAGAGGGTGGAGCTGGATGGCTTTGCCTTCGATCATACGCGGCTGGAAAGCCTGGATACCGAGTCTGTGCAGGGTAGGCGCACGGTTGAGGAGCACCGGATGTCCCTTCATCACATTCTCAAGTATATCCCATATAACAGGGTCCTTGCGGTCCACGATTTTCTTGGCAGACTTCACCGTCTTCACTATACCGCGCTCGATGAGTTTGCGTATGATGAACGGTTTGTAAAGTTCGGCTGCCATGAATTTAGGAAGACCGCACTCGTGCATATTGAGTTCAGGTCCTACGACGATAACAGAACGTGCTGAATAATCGACACGCTTACCGAGGAGGTTCTGACGGAAACGTCCCTGCTTGCCCTTGAGAGAATCGGACAAAGACTTGAGCGCCCTGTTGGACTCGCTCTTGACAGCGGATGACTTCTTTGAGTTGTCAAAGAGGCTGTCGACCGCTTCCTGAAGCATACGTTTCTCGTTGCGGAGAATGACTTCCGGAGCCTTTATCTCTATGAGTTTTTTGAGACGGTTGTTGCGGATAATCACGCGGCGATACAGATCGTTGAGATCCGATGTCGCGAAACGGCCGCCGTCGAGAGGAACGAGAGGGCGAAGATCCGGCGGAATTACAGGGATGACCTTCATCACCATATATTCCGGACGGTTGATACCTTCAGACTCCTGGAACCATTTGATAACCTGAAGTCTTTTGAGTATTTCGTTCTTTCTCTGTTGAGAGCTTTCTACGAGCATCTGACTGCGAAGCTCTTTTCCGAGAGCCTGGACATCGATTTCAGAGAGAAGGTCATAGATACCCTCTGCACCCATCTTTGCCACGAACTCGTTTTCCCCGTCGATGGAGATGCCCTGCTCTTTCTGGAATTTTGCCAGGGTTGCCGTTGCCTCAAGATATTCCTCCTCGGAGAGGAGGTCCATTTTGTGGTAATACGGGTTGCCATTATCATCCTTTATGTTGGCAAGTGCGCCGAGCCGGGTGATAATGTATTTCTCGTAGTATATCACAGACTCGAGCTTCTTGGACGGAAGACCGAGAAGTGCGGAAATCTTGTTTGGAGCGGACTTGAAGTACCAGATATGAGCCACCGGAACGGTAAGGGTTATATGTCCCATCCTTTCGCGGCGCACTTTCTTCTCTGTCACCTCGACCTTACATCTGTCGCAGACAATTCCACGATAGCGGATTCTCTTGTACTTTCCGCAATAGCACTCATAATCTTTGGTCGGACCGAAGATTTTCTCGCAGAACAGACCGTCCCTCTCAGGCTTATATGTTCTGTAGTTCACCGTCTCCGGTTTGAGGACCTCACCATAGGATCTGTTGGTGATGTCTTCCGGAGAGGCGAGCGCAATGCTGATTCTCTGGAAATTGCTTTTAACCTTATTGTCTTTTGTATTGGTAGGCATATTTCAATAGTATCAAATTTGTCTGTGAAACTAATCCAAACTGACCTTGAGGCCAAGACCGCGAAGCTCGTGGAGCAATACGTTAAGTGACTCAGGTATGCCAGGATTAGGCATCGGGTCGCCCTTAACTATAGCCTCATAAGTCTTGCTTCGACCTGTAACATCATCGGACTTGACCGTAAGAATCTCCTGGAGAGCGTTAGCCGCACCGAATGCTTCGAGCGCCCAGACTTCCATTTCTCCGAAACGCTGACCTCCGAACTGCGCTTTACCGCCGAGAGGCTGCTGGGTGATGAGAGAGTAAGGACCGATAGAACGCGCGTGCATCTTATCATCCACCATGTGCCCGAGCTTAATCATATAGATGATACCCACGGTTGCAGGCTGGTCGAAAAGATCACCGGTGCCGCCGTCACGGAGCTGTGTCCTGCCGTAGCGAGGCATACCCGCCTTATCGGTGTACTCGGAGATTTCATCAAGACCCGCACCGTCAAAGATAGGAGTGCTGAACTTCAAGCCGAGCTTTTGACCTGCCCAGCCGAGTACAGTCTCATAAATCTGACCGAGGTTCATACGCGAAGGCACACCGAGAGGGTTGAGAACTATATCGACAGGGGTGCCGTCCGCAAGGAAAGGCATATCTTCACGACGGACAATCTTGGCAACAATACCCTTGTTGCCATGGCGTCCCGCCATTTTGTCTCCTACAGTAATCTTACGCTTTTTTGCGATATAAACCTTTGCGAGCTGCATAACTCCGTTAGGGAGCTCGTCACCGACCTTGAGTTTGTCAATTTCCCTCTTGCACTCCGCTGCAGCAGTCTTGAGAGTGATGCAGTAGTTGTTTATGAGGTCGCGGATCTGGGCATTTACATAGTCGTCGCCCGTCCATCTGTTTGAATTGACGTTTTCGTAGTCTATGGTCTTGAGAATATCCGAAGTGATTTTCTTGTCCTTGGAGATGACTTCAACTCCGTAGAGGTCGCTGACTCCCGCGCTCTTCCTGTTACGGGTGAGCACTGCAAGTCTCTGGAGAAAATCGTTGTAGAGTTTCTCGGCAGCCCTGTTGAAAATTTCCTCGCGGTTTCTGATTTTGTTCTCAAGCTCAAGCTTGGCGGCGCTTCTGCGGCCTGACTCCTTTGCAAGTTTGGTGTAGAGGGAAGTCTTGATGACCGTACCGCTCAAAGAAGGATTTGCCTTGAGGGAAGCGTCCTTGACATCTCCTGCCTTGTCGCCGAAGATAGCCTTGAGGAGTTTCTCCTCCGGAGAAGGATCGCTCTCGCCCTTAGGGGTAATCTTTCCTATCATTATGTCGCCCGGCTCAATATGTGCTCCGACGCATACTATACCATTCCCTGCAAGATATTTAGTCGCATCTTCGCTTACGTTAGGAATATCGTTGGTGAGTTCCTCCATTCCGCGTTTTGTATCGCGCACTTCGGTCATATACTCGTCTACGTGAATAGATGTGAGTATGTCCCACTTCACCATTTCCTCCGAAAGCACAATGGCATCCTCATAGTTGTAACCCTTCCAAGGCATGAAAGCCACCATAAGGTTGCGACCGAGCGCGAGCTCGCCGTTCTGGGTTGCATAACCCTCGGTAAGCACCTGACCTGCTGTGACCACATCGCCCTTTCTTACGATAGGCTTGAGGGTGACGGTGGTGTTCTGGTTGGTTCTTCTGCAAATAGGAAGAGTATATATTGTCTCTTCAGGAGCAAAGCTGACGAATTTCTCGTCATCGCTACGCTCGTATTTGATGCGGATTTCGCCTGCATCGACATAAGTAACCTCTCCCTTGCGCTCGGCGATGTACTGGGTGCGGGAGTCTATGCAGACTCTCTCTTCAAGTCCCGTTCCCACAATAGGAGACTCGGGGGTAAGGAGAGGGACTGCCTGCCTCATCATGTTCGCTCCCATCAATGCGCGGTGGGCGTCATCATGCTCAAGGAAAGGAATAAGGGAGGCTGCGACTGAAGCCATCTGGTTAGGCGCAACGTCCATATAGTCTATTTCCTCTTTTGCAACGACAGGGAAGTCTGCTTCAAGGCGGCACTGAACGCGCTCTGCCTGAATTGTTCCATCGTCGTCCATGCGGACATTTGCAAGTGAAACGAGTTTGTCCTCTTCCTCCTCGGCGCTCATATAGTGGCATCCGGCATCGCTGAGATCGACTTTGCCGTTCTTCACGTCACGGTAAGGAGTCTCGATGAATCCGAGTCCGTCAATGCGGGCATAAACGCAGAGTGACGAGATAAGACCGATGTTAGGGCCTTCTGGAGATTCGATAGGACAGAGACGACCATAGTGAGTATAGTGCACGTCCCTGACTTCGAATCCTGCACGGTCGCGTGAAAGACCGCCGGGTCCGAGGGCAGACAGACGTCTCTTGTGAGTCACCTCGGCAAGAGGGTTGGTCTGGTCCATGAACTGTGAAAGCTGGCTTGTGCCGAAGAAAGAGTTTATCACAGAAGAGAGAGTCTTGGCATTGATCAGTTCGGTAGGACCGAACTGCTCGCTGTCACGGACGTTCATTCTTTCTCTGATCGTTCTTGCCATTCTCGACAGACCGACGCTGAACTGATTTGCGAGCTGCTCGCCCACGGTGCGCACGCGACGGTTGCTGAGATGGTCAATGTCATCGACTGTAGCCTTGGAGTTTATCAACTGGATAAGGTACTTGATAATCTCTATGATATCGGTCTGAGTCAGTATTCGCACATTCCCGTCAGTGTCGAGACCCAACTTCTTGTTGAGACGGTAGCGTCCGACATTGCCGAGATCATATCTCTTTTCAGAGAAGAAGAGCTTTTCTATGACATCTCTTGCAGTACCCTCATCAGGCGGTTCCGAATTGCGGAGTTGCTTGTAGATGTAGTTGACAGCCTCTATCTCAGTGTTTGTAGGGTCTTTCTGGAGGGTGTTGAAGATGATGGCATATTCGTTGCCGTTTGCCTCATCTTTCTGCAGGAGTATGGTCTTGACTTCCGTCTCGAGTATGTTCTCTATTGTCTCGTCGTTGAGGATTTCTCCTCTTTCCACGATAGGGACTGTCCTCTCGATAGGAATAACCTCTCCTGTCTCTTCATCCTCGAAGTCCTCAACCCAAGTCTTGAGCACTTTTGCCGCAAGCTTGCGGTCTTTGTTAGCTTCGAGCACCTCCTTGCTTACCTCGATTTCATCAGCAAGACCGAAGATATCTATGATGTCCTTGTCGCTGTTGAAGCCGATTGCTCTGAGGAGTGTGGTTACAGGCAATTTCTTTTTACGGTCGATGTATGCGTACATGACATTGTTGATGTCCGTAGCGAACTCGATCCAAGAGCCCTTGAAAGGTATGATACGAGCCGAATAAAGCTTGGTACCGTTGCTGTGCACGCTCTGGTCGAAAAATACGCCCGGTGATCTGTGAAGCTGGGAAACTATAATTCTTTCCGAACCGTTGATTACGAAAGTTCCCGCAGGAGTCATATAAGGGATACTTCCCAAATATACATCCTGTACTTTTGTGTCGAAATCTTCGTGCTCCGGATCGGTGCAAGAAAGGCGGAGTTTTGCCTTCAGAGGAACGCTGTAAGTCAGTCCTCTCTCAAGACATTCCACGATGGAATACTGCGGCGGATCAATGAAATAGTCGATAAATTCGAGTTTGTAATTGTTCCGGGTATCCTCTATCGGGAAAATTTCCTGGAAGACCTTGTAAAGTCCTTCGCGCTGCCTGTTTTCAGGAGTTGTTTCGAGCTGGAAGAAATCCTTGAATGACTTCAGCTGTACTTCAAGAAGGTCAGGGTAATCCAGAATTTTGGATGTTGCAAAATTAATGCGCTTATTTTGAGTCTTTTGTGACATATTCTGCCTTGGAAATAGAGAAAAACTTTTATACGGAAAAAAGGTTTAGAGCCTAATTCCCCTGACTCTAAACCTATTTGTCCCTTTAAGCAGGGAGGACGGCGAAGTTACTTAACCTCAATCTCTGCGCCAGCCTCTTCGAGAGTAGCTTTAAGCTGCTCTGCGTCTGCCTTGGAAGCTTTCTCTTTAACCGTGCAAGGAGCGCCGTCAGCGAGATCCTTAGCCTCTTTGAGACCGAGACCAAGAGCCTCTTTGAGGACCTTGATAACCTGAAGCTTAGCAGCTCCGGCTGATTTCAGAACAACATCAAACTCTGTCTGCTCTGCCTCAGCCGATGCGCCTGCCTCTGCAGGACCGGCTGCTACAACAGTTGCTGCAGGCTCGATGCCATACTGCTCCTTGAGAACATTAGCGAGTTCCTGAACGTCTTTTACAGAGAGATTTACCAACTCTTCTGCAAGTGCTTTTACGTCTGCCATAATTGTATAATTTTTAAATTGTTATTTGTTTTTCTATTATTCTGCGGCAGCTTCTGCACCGCCTTTATTTTCGAGAGCCGCAACAACTCTGCGGATAGGAGACTGGAGGAGGGTAATGATATCTCCAACGAGCTCTTCCTTAGTTTTGATTGCTGCAAGCTGATCGAGTTTGTCTTCGCCTATGAAAGCGCACTCCTGTACGTAAGCGCCCTTAACGACCGGTTTGGTGAAACCCTCCTTGTGGAGAGCCTTAATGATTTTGCCCGGTGCATTCGGAACTTCCGTATACATAATGGCAGTGTTGCCTACGAGAGTCTCAAGAAGCTTCTGCATCTCCTCGTTCTCAATTCCCTTGAGCACGTGTGCAAAAAGCGTGTTCTTCACTACCGTGAGCTTGACGCTCTTCTCGAAGCAAATGCGACGAAGTTTTGTAGTCTGTTCCGCATTCAAGCCCGCAATATCGGTAACGTAGAAGTTAGGATACGCTTTGATTTGGGCTGAGATGCTTTCAATAATTTGATCTTTCAATTCCTTTTTCATAATTTTCAATCTTATTATTTCTCAGCACCGCTCATGAATGCTTTGATGTCAATTTTAATTGCAGGGCTCATGGTCGTGCAAATGGTTGCACTCTTCATGTATGTACCCTTGAGAGCCTGAGGCTTGAGTTTGGCAATGGCGTTGAGGAGCTCGCCTGCGTTGCCTGCGATCTGCTCTGCGCTGAAAGATGCCTTGCCGCACGCTGCGTGAACGATACCGGTCTTGTCAACCTTGAAGTCGATTTTACCGCCCTTCACGTCTCTTACGGCGTTGCCGATTTCCATTGTAACGGTACCGGTCTTAGGGTTAGGCATGAGTCCGCGAGGACCGAGGATACGGCCGATAACGCCAATCTTTGCCATAACCGAAGGTGTGCAGACGATGACGTCAACGTCGGTCCAGCCACCTTTGATTTTCTCTATATACTCGTCGAGACCTACATAATCCGCACCGGCTTCCTTAGCCTCCGCTTCCTTGTCAGGAGTACAGAGAGCGAGGACTCTGACGGTCTTACCCGTTCCGTAAGGAAGAGTAACGACGCCACGAATCATCTGGTTTGCCTTGCGTGGGTCCACGCCGAGGTTGCACGATACTTCTACCGAAGCATCGAACTTGGTGTAAGTGACTTCCTTAAGAATCTCACATGCCTCACTGAGTGAGTACACCTTGGAGCGATCGTACTTTGCGAGCGCCGCCTTCTGGTTTTTAGTCAATTTGCTCATAGTGGAATGTGAAATTAAATGTTCTCCGGGAATTCGCCGCTGATGGTAATACCCAAGCTTCTCGCAGTTCCGGCAACCATTTTCATGGCTGATTTAAGAGTGAACGCGTTAAGGTCAGGCATTTTGCCCTCTGCTATTGTCTTTACCTGATCCCAGGTAATAGATGCTACTTTCTTTCTGTTAGGCTCACCTGAAGCCTTGTCTATTTTAGCCGCCTCTTTGAGGGATACTGCAACAGGAGGCTGCTTTACCTCAAATGTGAAAGACTTGTCAGCAAATACGGTAATTACTACAGGGAGGGTTTTGCCTGCCTGTGCCTGCGTGGCTGCATTGAAAGCCTTGCAGAATTCCATAATGTTCAAGCCCTTTGAACCGAGTGCCGGTCCTACCGGAGGCGCTGGATTGGCCGCTCCACCTTTAATCTGGAGTTTGATAAATCCGGTAATTTCTTTAGCCATTTCTTGTTATTCTTTAGTTACTTGTGTAAAACTGAGTTCGAGCAGAGTCTTTCTGCCAAATATCACGACTATCACTTTGAGTTTGCTTCTGTCTTCCACAATCTCATCGACAGTACCGCTGAAACCACTGAACGGGCCGTCCGTAATCTTTACAGTCTCGCCGATGTCAAAGTTCACGAGAGTTTCCGCTGCTTCGCCTGCATTTTCATCCTGCAGACCGAGTATGCGCTGTGCCTCCTCATCTCTGATTGGCACAGGTATTCTGTCAAAGGAACCTCCCTTGGCGTCACGCTTTTCCGTGAGGAAACCGGACATGCCGGGAATCTGGGTGCGGACGATGTTCTCAAGCATAGGTGTCAGCTCGGCGTTGATCAACACGAAACCTGGGAAGAGAGGCACTTCTTTGGTGCTTCTCTTGTTGTTTCTTGTGACGATCTCTTTCTTCACCGGGACCAATACCTGAGCCACCGAGTCTTGAATGCCGCTTCTCTCGATTTCCTTTTCGAGATATTCCTTGGCTTTCCTTTCTTTTCCACCTGCGGTACGGAGAACGTACCATTTCATTTCGCTCATTGGTTCTTTGGTTTACAATGTGTAGATTGCAGTCATCAGATGCTGGAAAGCATAGTCTACGACGAACAGTGCCACTGCAAGGATTACAGTAGTTACCATAACGAGAATAGCTGAGCTCTGGAGTTTATCCCAGCTCGGCCAAGTAGTCTTTTTGGTAAGCTCAACGTACGACTCTTTAAGATAGTTGATAAACTTTCTCATCTTTACTTTTAATGGTCGTTGTGTCCTGTTGGAAGCTGCGGACTGTACGACTGTTAAACAATTACCAAATCGTAACCTTTGATATTATTGGCAGGGGAAGCAGGATTCGAACCCACATCGACGGTTTTGGAGACCGCTGAACTACCCTTGTTCTATTCCCCTAAGGAATGGAGAACTCCGAAGAGTCCTCCATTAGAGTATATCGAAATTAATCGAGAATCTTGATAACCTGTCCTGCACCTACGGTACGTCCGCCCTCGCGGATAGCGAAACGAAGACCTTCGTTCATAGCTACCGGAGTAATGAGAGTAACGTTGATTTCCACGTTATCACCAGGCATTACCATTTCAACGCCTTCCGGAAGTTTGATCTCACCGGTAACGTCAAGGGTACGGATGAAGAACTGAGGACGATAGTTGTTGTGGAACGGAGTGTGACGTCCGCCTTCCTCTTTCTTAAGAACATAGATCTGAGCAAGGAAGCGGGTGTGAGGAGTGATTGAGCCCGGTTTGGCAACAACCTCGCCACGTCTTACCTCTTTCTTGTCGATACCGCGGAGAAGAAGACCTACATTGTCTCCTGCCTCGCCCTGATCGAGGAGCTTGCGGAACATCTCGACACCTGTAACGACTGAAGTCTTTGCTTTCTCTTCAAAACCTACGAGTTCAACAGGATCGTTCACGTGGATAGTACCGAGCTCGATACGGCCGGTAACCACAGTACCGCGGCCGGTGATTGAGAATACGTCCTCGATAGGCATGAGGAATGGCTTCTCGTTCTCACGTACAGGAATAGGGATGTATGTATCGACAGCATCCATGAGTTCCATAACCTTGTCTACCCACTTAGGCTCGCCGTTGAGTGCACCAAGGGCAGAACCGCGGATAATAGGAGCGTTGTCGCCGTCGAAGTTGTATTTGTTAAGGAGGTCGCGAACTTCCATCTCAACGAGGTCAAGCATTTCCTCGTCATCAACGAGGTCGACCTTGTTAAGGAATACAACAATCTTAGGAACGTTCACCTGTCTTGCAAGGAGGACGTGCTCGTTGGTCTGAGGCATAGGACCGTCAGTTGCTGCAACAACGAGGATGGCGCCGTCCATCTGAGCGGCACCTGTTACCATGTTCTTCACATAGTCGGCGTGGCCCGGACAGTCAACGTGTGCATAGTGACGATTCGCAGTCTGATACTCGATGTGGGAACTGTTGATGGTGATACCACGCTCTTTCTCCTCAGGTGCGTTATCGATCTGATCGAAAGACTTCATTTCCTCACCGCCAAAGCCCTTCTCGTGGAGTACCTTTGAGATGGCTGCCGTCAAGGTAGTCTTACCGTGGTCAACATGGCCAATTGTACCGATGTTAACGTGCGGTTTTGTTCTTTGGAATGTTTCTTTTGCCATAATATTATGTAATAAATTGTGTTACAAAAATAAACCGGCTCTTAAAACCGGCTGTCGAGCCGATGATGGGAATTGAACTCATGACCTCATCCTTACCAAGGATGCGCTCTACCCCTGAGCTACATCGGCAATATTATTTGTATTGAGCGGAAAACGAGGTTCGAACTCGCGACCCTCAGCTTGGAAGGCTGATGCTCTACCAACTGAGCTACTTCCGCTTGTTTGTGGGAGGAGCAGGATTCGAACCTACGAAGACGTATGTCAGCAGATTTACAGTCTGCCCCAGTTGGCCGCTTTGGTATCCTCCCAGTATAAAATGCTTTCTAAAGCATGTTGGCATATGCGAGCCGATAGAGGGAGTCGAACCCACGACCTCAAGATTACAAATCATGCGCTCTGGCCAACTGAGCTATATCGGCAAATATTTCAAAGACCTTTCTCACCAAAAAGGATTGCAAAGATAGCAAGTTTTTCCGACACTGCAAATAAATTTCAAAAAAATTCGTATATTGCGTTGAAAAAGGATGCCGGTCAAACGGATAAAAAAATTACATTATGTCACTGAACAAAGTCATGTTAATCGGTAATGTCGGTAAAGACCCTGAAGTACGTTACCTCGAAGGAAACGGGGCGCAAGGACCTGCCCCCAAAGTAGCATCATTCACCTTGGCGACCACGGAAAGATACCGCGACCGCAACGGCGAAGTCCGCGAGAATACGGAATGGCACAATATCGTGGCTTGGCGCAATTCCGCCGACATAGCGGAAAAGTACATTCACAAAGGTTCAAAAATATATGTAGAGGGTAAGTTGCGCACCAGAAGTTGGAACGACCAGGCAGGGGCGAAGCACTACACCACTGAAATAGTCGTGGACTCACTTCAGTTGCTGGACCGCCGTCCGGAAGCGGAACAGGGGCAGTCTTACCAGCCAAGACCTGCATCGGTCCCTCAGAACACGGAGTCTGCGCCACAATACGCGCAGTCTGCAGCCGTCTCCGCAGAAGCTCCTGCGGACGATCTTCCTTTTTGATGTAATGTATGAGCGAAAAAGCGAAAAAAGCTCTTAAATACACCATTTCCATAAGCGGAGCCATAATCCTCCTGTACTTCTCTTTCAGAGGGGTCAAATGGGAGGATTTTATGGCTGTACTCAGCAATTGCAGGTGGGGCTACGTTCTGGCTTCGATGTCCACGGGCGTGTTCGTGACCATAGTGCGAGGGCACCGCTGGCGTCTGACCATACTGCCTTTCCATCCCAAATGCCGCTACTCCGACACAATAAACGGAAACGCCATAGGCAATGTCACCAATATGGTAATTCCTCTCTCAAGCGAACTGGTGCGTTGCGCCGTGGTGCAGGCGGATGCGGAGGATAAAAATGTAACTTACGACAAAATACTCGGCACGGCTGCTCTCGAACGTCTCTGGGACATGGCTTGCATCGTCCTGATGTCCTTCATACTTCTCGCTGCGAAGTGGGATGTTTTCGGAGTTTTTTTCATGGATAAAATCGCCGGTCCTATTTCGGCAAAGTTCGGCGGAGGCGCATGGATAATAGCGTTGGCGTTAGTTGTGTCCATCGTCGCAGCATGCTATGCCGTGTATGCGTTGAGAAATAAAAACGCAGTCTGCGGGGCAGTTTCAAATTTCCTGAAAGGAATATTTCAGGGTCTGGCAAGTTTCGGTCCAATGAAGCACAAGTGGCTTTTCCTGCTCGACACTGTCAGTATATGGTTCATCTACTGGCTGCAGATTGTACTGATGTCGCTTGCGCTGCCAGACGTTCTGAGCCTGTCAATGTCGGATTGCCTTTTCATCAGTCTTGTAGGCTCTGCCGCATCGGTGGTCCCTGTCCCCGGAGGCTTCGGAGCTTTTCATTTCCTTGCAGCGACGGCCCTTTCAAGCATATACGGCTTGGGCTGGGATCAAGGAATAGCCTTCGCGACCCTCGTACACGAGTCACATGCCCTTGCATTCATAGGCTTAGGAATTTTCTCCGCCCTTTCGGAAGCATCGAAAAAAAGAGGCAGAGTGCTTGGTTGAATGGCTATCCCGCCGGAGAGGGCGGGTAAACGGGGAAGGTCGCCAAACAAGACGCATACTATTTTGTAAATAATAAGAATTTAGTTAAATTTGCAGCCCGTTTAGACTATGCGTGTCTTACGGAGGACATGGTTCCGTAGCTCAGTTGGATAGAGCAACAGATTTCTAATCTGTGGGTCTAGGGTTCGAATCCCTACGGGACTACAAAGCAAAAGAGATTACCTGTGTCATCTCTTTTGTCGTTTGTGGGCTTTTCTTTCCGCACATAAGGCATAAGCTGCAAAGTCCCGGTGTAGGGGAAATTAGCGGAAAGGGAAAACGAGCGCAAAAACAGGGGTTTTGAGGAGAGACGGATATCGGGGATGGGAAGAGAGCGCAAAAACAGGGGACTTGAGGCTGAAAGGCAGAGAAAAAACACGAACCGGGAAAGCCGATTCGTGTCTAAAGGTTAAAGCCGGGGCTTTATTGGATTTCAATCTGACGCTGAGCCGGAGTTTTCACGACTTCCTCTTTCTTTGGGAGAGTGATCCTCAAGACTCCGTTGAGCATTACCGCAGATATTTTTTCGCGCTCCACCTCCTCGGGAAGTACAAAACTTCTCCTGTAAGATGCGTATGAAAATTCTCTGCGCAGGAAGTTGCGTTTCTCCTTGTTCTCCTCGCTCTTTCTCTCAAGAGAGATTTCCAACTCGTCGTCGTTGTTCACGTTAAGTTTGAAATCGTCTTTGGAAAGACCTGGTGCGGCAAGCTCTATTTCGTAGTTCTTTTCGTTTTCCACAATATTGATTGCCGGAGAGGCAAACTGCTTTGTCGGAGTCACGAAATCATCGTCAAACAGACTGTTGAAAATTGAAGGCAACCAATTCTGATTGTTTTTTCTTGAATAATAAACAGGTAACATAATACTAATCTCCTATTATTTGGTTTTTTAATTTTTCTCGAAAAGACAAGAGACAAAAAAAGGACCAGTCCCGGATTTCGGCCTCAGAACTGACAAAATGACATTAAAGGACTGACTATCAGTCATTTATACTGACAAAATGGCATTGCGGGCGCGAGGAGAAGATAAGGGCGGAGGCGCAGGGCAGAAAGCAAGACAAGGGCGCGAGGCAGAAGGCAAGGGAGCGCGCAGAAGACACGGGAGCAGTGCGGGAAAAGGGCACAGGCACAAGACGCGAGAGCAGAAGACAAGGGCACGGGCGCAGGACGAAGACAAGGGAACTGGGCGGAAGACAAGGGCGCAGGGCAGAAGAAAAGGCGCAGGGATATTTACTGAAATAGACTACGCGGCATTCGGAGGAGAAGGGGGACGATGGCTTCGACCTCTATATGCCGATTTACAAGAGCCTGGCGATGCTTGAAACAGCCCTACTTTTTCCTTATAACGGAGATTCCGTCGCGTAAGGGGAGAATGACGACCTCCACACGAGGGTCGCGGACGACAAGCTCGTTGAAAGCGACGAGCCCTCCGGTCTGCTTGTCCCGGGGCACGGGGTCGGAATAGACCTTGCCGTCCCAGAGCACATCGTCGGCGATTATGAGCCCTCCCGGGCGAAGCATGTCTATCGCATACTCGTAATACTCGCAGTATTCGCGTTTGTTGGCGTCTATGAATACCAGATCGTACGTGTGGAGACTTGCTGCGAGCGCTTTCAGCGTCTCGCGCGCATCTCCGATGCGCAGAGTTATGAACTCCTCAACCCCGGCTTCGCGCCACCCTCCGTGCATCAATTCTTCCAACTCATCATTTATTTCCAGCGCATCTATATGCCCGCCGCCGTTTGTCTGCAGCCCGTATGCCATACAAGTGGCACTGTAGCCCGTAAAAGAGCCTATTTCGAGAATTTCGCGCGCCCCGGAAATTTCCACGAGCATGGTAAGCAATCTGCCCTGCACCGCTCCCGACAACATTCGCGGATAGTTGGTGTGAATGTTGGTCTGCCGCTCTATCCACGCAAGAGCTTCGCTCTGGGGTGTGGAGTGCTCCAAGAGGTATTTTTCGAGTGCGGAAATCATAAATATATGAGTTTTGAGATTTTTTCTTTTGCAAAGATGCGGCATGTCATTGCACGAAGTTCTTCTGCCGTTATGGAAAATATTTCCGCGCGGATTTCCTCGTCGCTCGCTATGCGTCCGAAAGCCAGAAGGCTCTTGCCCATGTTGAGACACTGCGCTTCACCGTTGGCGGAGGCTATGGCAAGCTGGGCGGAGAGTTGTCTTTTGGCAGCTTTCATCTTACTTTCGCTCAAAGGCTTGGTGCGCATTGTTTCAAGAACTTTATCCACGGCGGCAAGGCATTTGGGGATATTTTCCTTGTCGCAGCCGAAGCTTATGGTCATAAGACCCGAATCCTCATACTGATTGTAGGAACACTCCGCAGCGTACACCCAGCCGTTTTTCTCCCTTAATATCGAGTTAAGCATGGAGTTGGAGGCCGGCCCGCCCAAAATGTTCGCAAGCAGGACAGCCGTAAGCCTTTCGCGCTCCTCATAAAGGCTCGGCGCCTCTCCCCCTATCACGGCGTTTGCCTCGTGCGTGCGCTTGTCTACGGACTTGTCGAAAATGTTCACGACAGGTTTGGGGGCGCTTTCCCTTGACACGCAATCTCCCTCGTGCAGGGGGAAATATTCAGCCGCTTTCCGTTTGAGCAAAGACTCCACATGCGAATCCTCCAGATCGGAAACTACGGACAAAGCCATTGCCGAAGGCAGGAAATTGCTTTCTCTGAACTTACGCAGTTCCGCCGCAGAGATTTTGCGGACAGAAGAGGCCGAACCGAGTATAGAGCGCCCCAAAGGATGTCCCTTAAAGTACATTTCTTCAAAACGATCATAAATATCATCGGCGGGACTGTCCTTGTACTGGGCGATTTCATCAAGAACAACACCTTTTTCCGTTTCCACTTCCCTGTCGGGGAAGGTCGATTGTGAGGCAATTTCCAGCAGCAAGCCCACCGCCTTGGGCAAGTCCTCTTTGAGCACGGTGGAATGAAGCACAATTTCCTCTTTCATCGTATAGGCATTGAGTTCGCCGCCCAGCTTTTCAAGATATGAATTCACGACAGAAGCGCTTTTGCGAAGCGTGCCTTTGAAAATAGTGTGTTCCGTGAAATGCGCTATTCCGTTGTGGAAAGTACCCTCGTCACGGGTGCCGCATTTGATGCTCAAAGCGCAATATGCAACGGCAGAGCCTCCCCGACGGATGCCATATTGCATCCCACATTCCATGCGTCCCGTCTTCATCTGCCTGCTTTAATCAGAGATCTGAGTTCCCTGGCGCTGAACACGGCATTGCCCCTGTGCATCACGCGCGTCTTTACGAACATATAGAGTTCGTGGGTGTTGGCGTCCACTGCCATTTTATATATTCTGTCTCCGAAAGTCGGAGAATCGGGACCTACGATAAATGTAACTATGGTGTTCTGCCTGCCGAAAAGCATTGCCATATCGGCTTCTTCTCCGCTGACCAGCCTGACGCCGGGAGCATATTGCGACAAGCTCTCCCTGTCCGACTCCGATACATATTCACGACAAATCAGCACTGTTTTTCCCTGAAGTTTCGGCAAACCATTATTATATGTCTTGAGCCCCTTGTAGGTAACAGAATCACTCATCATGGAACGTTGCACGAAATCCTGGACTATGTCTATAGCCGCAGGCATGAAGGCTATACCTCTGCCGCTGGGGCTTTCAAGGCTCTCTACCGGAAGATCGACTATGGGAAAAGCCTCCTTGGTCGGGTCCGGGTCGCTCTTCGCTCCTCCGTGGAAGAGGGAGATTACAAGCATCGACGCATTGCCCTCCTCCGGGGCGCACATCAAAAAATAATAATCGGGGTCGCTTTTCAACTTCTCGAACTCATCTACAGAGCAAAATTCAAAGGGGGAAATGCGCCATCTTTTGCGTACTTCTTCTTTGAATGTCATCTGAAGTATGTCTTCGCCTCCGCTCATCACGACTTTTGTGGTCTTGGTCGTGAAGTCGGACAATTTGAATTTCTTTGTCATCAACCGCGCCTGAGCGGCGGCATCGTGCAAAGAAACAAATGCCATTATAAATGCCGAAACTACTAAAACTAACTTTCTTCCCATATATTATTCCATCTCCGCCCTGGCTCTTTCCACGGCAGCAGAGCGTTTCAGTACAAATCCCGAGCCCAAATATTTTGTACGCACATCCTCATCGGAGGCGAGCTCCTCAGGGGTGCCGTGCTGAAGTATGGTGCCCTCGTAGAGAAGGTATGCGCGGTCTGTGATTGCAAGGGTCTCGCCCACGTTGTGGTCTGTTATTATGACTCCTATGTTCTTGTATTTAAGCTTGGCAATAATGTATTGTATATCCTCAACTGCGATGGGATCCACTCCCGCAAAGGGCTCGTCAAGAAGTATGAATTTGGGGTTGATTGCGAGGGCGCGGGCGATTTCGCAACGGCGGCGTTCCCCTCCGGAAAGCTGTATTCCGAGACTCTTGCGGACTTTTGACAGATTGAACTCATCAATCAGGGACTCCAGACGGGCTTTGCGCTCTTCAAGAGGAATACCCTTCATCTCCATTACCGAGAGTATATTGTTTTCGACGGACATTTTACGGAATACGGAAGCTTCCTGAGGAAGATAGCCCAGACCCATCTGCGCACGTTTGTACATAGGAAGTGCGGTTATTTCCTGTTCGTCAAGGAAGATGCTTCCCCCGTTGGGCACAATCTGTCCTGTTATCATGTAGAAACTGGTGGTCTTTCCCGCACCGTTAGGCCCGAGGAAGCCGACGATTTCGCCTTGGTTCACTTCCATCGACACGCCTTTAACGACCGTGCGCACACCGTATTTTTTAACTATATTTTCGCAACGTAATTTCATAATCTGTCATCTAAATGTCGAGGGATAAATCTTTCACGAATTTTCCGACCTCGGGATTTTTTGCTATCAGGTCTTTTGCCTTTTCCTCCGGCGTATATTTCACGTCCGTCTTTTCGCCTACGGGAGCTGTCTCGACTGCAAGTTTGACTTTGGAACTGGAGAGTATTTTACGGAAATGCGCTTCCATTTCCGCTATCTTTGTACTTTCTATCCAGTTTTTCTGGGCGAGGTTGTCCACACGGAAAGTCAAAGTGAGGACTTCATCGCTTTCTGATGCGGTCAATGCGGAGTTGAGAAGGGCATTTTTGAGGCGCGGAGAAGCATTGTAAAGTTCCGCCAGTTTCAGCCATGCGTTTCTCGCTGCCTCTTCGCTCGGCTTTTCGTCATCGGCGGCAGTCTGTACATGAGGCTTGTTCTCGTCCTCACTCTCCGACATCATCGCCGTTATGGATAATCCCGCACCGGACTTCGCAGCTCTTCTCCTGCTTTTTGTTTCTGCAGCAGGAGCAGGGGAGGGAGCGCTCTCCTCGGCGGAGTTCTTTTTAATTGCGTTTTCCGGGAGCGCTGGAGAAGTGTCGGAGGCTTCGGCAGGCCGGGCTGGCTCGACAGCTTCAGGCAGCGTTGGTGAAGTGCCGGGAGCTTCAGCGGACTGGGCGGCTTCAGCGGGCGGGGAGACATCGACGGGCTTGGCGGCTTCAGCGGGCTCGGCGACTAGAGGGGTAGAAGCCTCAACTCCGGGGGTGACATCCCCTTGAGAAGCAGCCTCAACAGCAGGGGTAACAGAGACCCGAGAAGAAGCAGCCTCAACTGTAGGGGGAGCGGAAACCACTTCATCAGTGGCGCCAGCTCGCGGAGCGGCGGAAGCTGTTGCAGGAGCGACGGAGGAGTGAGGTGCGGAAACGGCGGCCGCAGGGGCGTTCTGCAGAAAACAGAGTTTCATCAGGGAAAACTCTATGTGAAGACGCTGGTTGATGCTGGCTTTATACCCTGCCTCACATTGTGTACTCACCGCAAGGGCGTCATAAAGGAATTTCACGGAACAAGCGCCCGCCTGCTCATTGTAGCGTTTCTTCAGGGAATCGGGAAGATTGAGCAAAGCCTCCAACCCCGCAGTCTTGCTGACAAGAAGATCGCGAAGGTGAGAGCTTAGTGCGGAGACGAAATACTGGGCATTGAAACCCTTTGCAAGGACTTCGTCAAAAGCGAGCAGAGCCCTCTTGTAATCCCCCGTAAGCGCAGCATTCACGATAGTGAAGCAATATTCATAGTCCAGCACATTGAGATTGCGGCGTACATCCTCATACTTCACATCAGTCCCGCAGAAAGCAATAGTCTGGTCAAAAATAGTCAGTGCATCACGCATCGCTCCGTCGGCTTTCTGTGAAATTATATGCAGACTCTCATCCCCTATCTTTATATTTTCCTTTTCCGCAATAGCACGCAGATTGCCCACTATGTCGCCAATCGTTATTCTATTGAAATCGTAGGTCTGACAACGCGAAAGTATCGTTGGGAGAATTTTGTGTTTCTCCGTCGTCGCAAGTATGAAAATCGCGTGTGCAGGCGGTTCCTCAAGAGTTTTGAGAAAAGCGTTGAAAGCCTGCTGCGTCAGCATGTGCACCTCGTCTATTATATATACGCTGTACTTCCCGACCTGCGGAGGGACCTGTACCTGCTCGAGAAGCGCCTTTATATCGTCCACTCCGTTGTTGGAAGCGGCGTCCAGCTCATGAATGCAATAAGAGCGACCCTCCTTGAAAGAAATGCAGGACTCGCATTCGCCGCAAGGCTCCATCTCCGGGCCCGGCCTGGAACAGTTGATTGCCTTTGCGAAAATGCGGGCGGTGCTCGTTTTGCCCACTCCGCGTGGACCGCAGAACAAGTATGCGTGCGCGAGCTGTCCCCTCGTTATGGAATTGCGAAGGGTCTGCGCAATATTGTCCTGACCTATAAGCGATTCGAAAGTATCAGGTCTGTACTTCCGTGCGGAAACTATATATTGTGACATGTTCGCAAATTTAATCAATAATTTCGTAACTGAATAAAAAAACCTCGAGCATCATACAATGCCCGAGGCTTATTTACAAGAGTGAAGTCTGTCAGGACTCTCTACTGTCGTATGAACGGTCCTCAGTCTTGATTCTGATTCTCTCACCCTGCTGGATAAAGAGAGGGACCATAACCTTGGCACCCGTCTCGAGTGTGACTTCCTTGAGAGCCGAGGTCGATGCTGTGTTGCCCTTTACAGCCGGCTCCGCATAGGTAACTTCGAGAGTGACCTTTGAAGGGAGCTCGCAGGTGAGGCAGCGTTCCTCTTCGGCGATAAACATCATCTCCACATGCTGACCCTCTTTCATGAGGTCTGAATTTTCAACCATATCTTTTTCAAGGTGGATCTGCTCGAAAGTTTCCTCGTGCATGAAGTTGAATCCGTCCTCATCTCCGTAAAGGAACTGGTAAGGACGTCTTTCCACACTGATAAGATCTATCTTGGCGCCTGCCGTAAAGGTATTCTCAAGGAGACGTCCGTTCTCAAGATTGCGAAGTTTTGTCTGCACGAATGCAGGACCTTTGCCCGGCTTGACGTGCTGGAACCAGACCACCATTACCGGCTTGCCGTTGAAGTTGAAGAAAAGACCGTTCTTAAAATCTGCTGTTGTTGCCATATATACATGTAAAATTAAAATTTCCTGAATAAAGACGCGCAAATTTAGGCAAATGCCTTGACATCTGCAAATTTACCCTATTTCTTGTCGTTCTCGACGGTGCATTGCCTCATATATGCTCTCAAAGTCCCCCACTCGTAATACGGTCCGGGACCGAGAGCCGGGATTGAAGTTTCCTTTTCATTGAAAAGCAACTTGACGAGAACCCGTCCGCTGCGATTGCGGAAAAATATCATCTGCACATTGGTGCCCATAGGTATGAGTTCCGTGGCATCCCAGCATCTGCGTGCCTCATCATAAGAATATGCGTATTCGTAGCCCTTGAGCTTTATGAGGGAAAGATAAGGCATAATTCCGGAATCGTGGGTAAATCTCAAGTCTGCGGCTATCTTGTTCCCCGCGACAGCCGCATCCGCCCTTGAAAGTACATCTTCGAGCAAAGGGGCGGAAGACAAAGCCCGCGCAGGCCCGTTCTCCGCAGAAGCGCAGTTGTTGACAAAAAGTTTTGCGTTATATGCACGTGCCACGACTTCAGACTCCTCCGGCGTCAGAAACTCACTCAAAGTAGGGACTCCGAGATAACGCGCCATCGCTCCGTTGGTGAATATACATTCGAGCAGAAAAGACAGCTTGACATTGAGCCTCCCCGCAGCATTCATGTCGGTAAAAATGCTTGAGAAAAAGCCCTCAAGGTCAAAATTTTCATTCAGGTAATCTTCTATCATCGCCGCCCCGGAGCGTACTATGCGGCGCAGCTTGGGAGATTTCACATTGCACAGCACTGCGAAATATTTTTCTCCTGCAAGCTGCCTGAAAGCGAGTTTTGGATAAGCTCCTTTAAGAGCGATGCAAAAAGACCATGAACTTTGGATACAACGCTGGATGTGTGTGCTCTGGCATAAAATGCTGTCCCTGCCGCGGAACACCTGAGGGTAATTTTCAGCCATACGCAAGGCTATCCCCTCGTGCTCGACATAGCCCCTTTGGCAGAGGAAGCCGTAAAGACCCTGCGAAAGAGAATCCAGAGTGACAAAATCCTTCAGAAGCTTCTTTCCGCGAGGCGTGAGAATGCCGAGAGTATCGGCCCGGAGCAAAGGCGCAAGCCCTTTATTGACATACGGGAAGTCCACCGCATAGCGGCTGCCGTGACGCCCTATATGGCTTATATAAAAAGCCTCGTACCCTCTGGGAGCCGGAGTGACCCTACTGCTTTCAAACTTGTAGGGAGCATACACTCCGGCGAAATCGTCATAGACGTTCTGCGCGGACAGGCTTATGCTGCCGAGCAGTAAGAAAAGCATTACATGCTGTAGTTTCAAATTCTTCATGATCAAGATATTTCCGCTCCGTTAAGAATTGTTTCCTCAGGCGTCAGGAAACGCATGGTCCCGTCCGGCTGCTTAGCCATAAGAATCATACCTTTACTCTCGACACCCTTGATGACTCTTGGTTTCAAGTTGGCAAGTATGCAAATCTGCCTGCCCAACATATCTTCAGGGCTGTAGTACTCCGCTATACCCGACACTATCACCCTCTTGTCCATACCCGTGTCTATGGTGAGCTTCAGCAGTTTTTCAGTCTTAGGCACACGCTCCGCCTCAAGCACGGTGGCTGTGCGTATATCCATTTTATCGAAATCCTCGAAACTGCACTCTGCTTTCTGCGGCTTGACAATTTTAGCCGCCTCCGCCTTCTCCGCCGCTTCACGCTCCGCCCTGATTGCATCAAGACGCGCAAGCTGCCTGTCTATATCGGCATCTTCCACCTTGCCGAAAAGAAGTTCAGCCTCGCCTATACAATGTCCCTCGGGAAGAATTTCCGTCTTCCCTATAAGCTCCCAATCAAGCTGCAGTCCGAGCATCCTGCGAAGACGCCCTGCGGCAAAAGGAGTGAAAGGCTCGAAGGCAATCGCAAGGTCCGCGCAAAGCTGCAACGAGACATTCAGTATGGTGGCGCAACGCTGCATATCCGTCTTTGCGACTTTCCAGGGCTCAGTATCTGAAATATACTTGTTGCCCAGGCGGGCGATGGACATTGCATCCTTGAGGGCTTCGCGGAAGTGGAATCCCTCTATATTCTTTTCCAAAGAAGCCTTGATTTGAGGTATCTGC
This sequence comes from uncultured Bacteroidales bacterium, assembly GCA_963543835.1. Classification (GTDB taxonomy): domain Bacteria; phylum Bacteroidota; class Bacteroidia; order Bacteroidales; family UBA932; genus Cryptobacteroides. The sequence goes on along the minus strand of CAUUCY010000006.1, from coordinate 16,023 downwards.
GCGAAAACCTCTTTTTCTATTTCAGTCAGTTCTCCGGCGGCGGGCACCTTGCCGTCAAAATATTTGTGGGTGAGCACCACTGCCCTGTTTACGAAGTTTCCGAAAATCGCCACGAGCTCGCTGTTGTTGCGCGCCTGAAAATCTTTCCAGCTGAAGTCGTTGTCTTTGGTCTCTGGAGCATTGGCGGTGAGCACATAACGCAGCACATCTTCCTTGCCCGGGAAGTCCGAAAGATATTCGTGAGCCCAGACTGCCCAGTTCCTCGATGTGGAAATCTTGTCTCCCTCAAGATTAAGGAACTCGTTTGCGGGGACATTATCCGGGAGTATGTAACCGTCCCCGTATGCCTTGAGCATTGCCGGAAAGACTATGCAATGGAAGACTATATTGTCCTTTCCTATGAAATGTATAAGACGGGTGTCATCGTTTTTCCACCATTTCTCCCAATCATCGGGCAGCAATTCCTTAGTATTCGAAATATAGCCTATGGGCGCGTCAAACCAGACATAAAGCACTTTACCCTCCGCACCTTCCACAGGTACGGGCACTCCCCAATCGAGGTCGCGGGTAACCGCGCGCGGCTGGAGACCTCCGTCGAGCCAGCTCTTCACCTGACCGTAGACATTCGAGCGCCATTCCTTGTGCCCGTCGAGTATCCACTCCCGCAGCCACTGCTCGTAATCCTGGAGAGGCAGATACCAGTGCTTAGTATATTTCTTTACAGGCGTGGCTCCGCTGAGTTTCGAATGGGGAGTTATCAGCTCCTCCGGGCTTAGAGTGCTTCCGCATTTCTCGCACTGGTCCCCATAGGCATTTTCATTGCCGCATCTGGGACAGGTCCCGACTATGTAACGGTCGGCAAGGAAAGTCTTTGCTTCAGGGTCGTAATACTGTTCAGTATCCTTTGTAATGAACTTCCCCTCATCATAAAGTTTTCTGAAGAACTCGGAGGCGTTCTCCTTGTGGACCTCCGATGTAGTCCTTCCATAAACATCGAAATTGATGCCGAGTCCGGCAAACGAATCCTTTATTATCTTGTGGTATTTATCCACTATATCCTGCGGGGAGCAGGCCTGCTGACGGGCTTTTATGGTAATTGGCACTCCGTGCTCATCCGAGCCGCAGACGAACAAAACCTCCCTTCCTCTCATCCTCAGATACCTGACATAGACATCGGCAGGCACGTACACTCCTGCGAGGTGACCGATGTGCACCGGGCCGTTTGCATACGGCAATGCGCAGGTGACAAGAGTTCTCTTGAAATTCTTTTCCATATACACTAATAATGTTTCTTTTCTTTTGCTATACGCGCTTCAATCCTGCGCTGCAGTTGCTGCAAGGCAAGCATACGCTGAAGAAGCTCAATGGCATCCTCCGAACCTGCAGTTTTTATCTCCTCTGCAATATCCTTGAGCTGCGATTCCACCTTGCGCAAGCAATAGACAAGCATAAGATTGGGCACTTCGGCTACCAGCCATGAAGCTTTGGTGGTCATCGAGGCGGCAAAGCCCGCAACTGTCAATTGATATTTTTCAATGGAGAGCTGCGCCGTGACAAAGGAAAGCTCCGGATCGGGAGAATTGACCATTTTTCTGACAATTTCTTCCTGCGTATAGTTTTCATCGTACAAAGATACATAAGTATGATAAACTTTATCGAAAACCTTGTTCAAAAGTTTATTCCCGTCAGCCTCTATTTGCTCGAGTATGAAATCGGCGACCTTTGCTTTCGTATCTTCGGAGCCTGAATAATAAGGGGAATCAGTAGGGAAATCGAGCTCCTCCGAGCCATACATAAGCAGGAAAGTAAGTATGTCTTTCTCCACATTGGAGACTATCTTATCATTCTCCAGAATCTCCATTTTACTCTCCACAGAGCCTGTATTGACCGGAGCTGCATTAGCCTCGGGGGCATCCAGCCCGGCTGGATCCAATCCCGCTTCGGCACGTCTTCGCGCCCTTTCTTCCTCTTTTTTCTTCTCTTCGATGCGATCGAGTCTGAAAGTCCGTATTCTTGCGAAAAGGGCATCCGACTTGGTGTTGAAACGGCGCGCCACATTCTCCGTATAGACACTTTTCTGCAAATCGTCGGAAACGTAGGAAAGAGTCTTTACAAGCTCGTTCAATATCTCCGCACGCTTGATAGGGTCGTTTCCTGCATCCTTTTCGAGCAGTTCCACCTTATATTCTATGAAGTCCTTCTCGTTGGAAGCGATAAATTCCCGCACTTCCTCGAGAGTGTGCCTGCAGGCAAAGGAATCCGGGTCGTCCCCATCGGGGAAGAGCACGACACGCACTGTCATACCCTCCTGAAGTATGAGGTCTATTGCACGCAGGGCAGCATGGATGCCCGCCGCATCACCGTCATACATTATCGTTATATTATTTGTAAACTTCTTTATTATCCTTATCTGCTCCTCCGTAAGGGAAGTGCCGCAGGAAGCTACAACGTTTCTTATACCGAGCCTGCTCATTGAGACCACGTCTATATTCCCCTCAAGAAGATAGCATTTGTCTTCCCGCGCAATCTCGCCTTTGGCAGAGAATATCCCGTAGAGAGCTGCGGATTTGTGGTAAAGCTCAGTCTCGGGGGTGTTCACATATTTGCCTATGTTCAGCTCCTTGTAGTCGCTGCGCAGAGTGCGGCCGCTGTAGCCTATAACCTTTCCCGTAAGGTTGTGTATAGGGAACATAACCCTCTCGTAAAAGCGGTCGGAGAAACGTCCGTCGTCGTGGCGCACGCACAAGCCCATATCCACGAGATAGTCAAGCTTGTAGCCTGCAGCACGGGCTGCATCCGTGAGGGCGCTGCGGCTTCTCGGCGCCCAGCCGAGCCCGAAACGGGCAATGGTCTCATCATCGATGCCGCGGCTGTGATAATATGCCAGACCATAGGCGCGTCCCTCCTCGGTCTGCAAGGCGTCCACATAGAATTTCTGCGCAAAATCGCTCGCGAGCAGAAGGCTCTCGCGGCGCTGACGCAGCACAAGGTCTTCGGCGGACTCCTCCTTTTCGCGAACCTCTATATGGTATTTGTCTGCAAGATAGCGCAGGGCTTCGGGATATGTAATGTGCTCATGCTCCATAAGAAAGCCCACTGCCGAGCCTGCCTTGCCACAACCGAAGCACTTGAACATCCCCTTTGCGGGGGAGACATAAAAAGACGGGGTCTTTTCGTTATGGAAAGGACAGCACGCCACGAGATTGGCTCCCCTGCGCCTAAGCGTGAGGAAGTCCCCAACCACGTCTTCGATACGGGCTGTGTCGAGGATAAGATCTACTGTCTCTTGTGGTATCATACTCTCAAGATGCGATTTCGCAAAGGAACTTTATGCGCACAAGGCGTATTTCAAACTCTTCATAATCGGAGCCGAGCACCTGCATAGCCGTTGCCACGGAATCCGATTCGGCTTCATTCTTGAAATAATCGTAAATATCTTTTACGACTTCTTCATCAAGGGTCTCCTTGATGTAGTAGTCGAGATTTAGCTTGGTCCCCGTGGACACAATGCCCTCTATTTCAGAAATCAGTTCATCCATGTAAAGGTTTTTCGCCTCTGCAATATCCTCAAGGTCCATCCTCGAATCTATCTTCTGGATGATGAAAATCTTGTCGGCAAATTTATTAGGACTTGTCTTTATTACAAAGTCATCCGGACGGGTAATCTCGTTTTCTTCGACGTAACGCTTGATGAGTTCTATAAACTCCTTGCCGAATTTATGCGCCTTGCCCTCGCCCACTCCCTGACAGTTCTTGAGCTCGTCGTAGGTTTCCGGATATAGTATGGACATGTCCGTGAGGGCGGGATCCGGGAATATCACCCATGGCTGGAGCTTGAGCTTGCGGGAAAGGTCCTTGCGCAGGTCCTTTAGCATGGAAAGCAGCACGGTGTCGCCTCCTCCGCCCGAGGCTTTCATTGCATTTACTGCCGAAACAGCCTCGTCGTCATCCTCGTCTTCGTCATTCTGCATTGCGGAAGCCGAGAACTTTCTGTCCTCGACTATATGGAAAGGATAGGGTTCTTCAAGAAAATCGTAGCCCTTGCCGGTAACATCGATAAGCCCGTAGGTTTCTATCTCTTTGTCGAGAAGATGGGCTATTATCCCCTGATGTATGACCGTGCACCAGAATTTGACCGAATGATTTTTCCCCGAGCCGAACTGCGGGAGTTTATCGTGTTTGTAGGACTTTGAAAGAGCGTCGAACTCTCCTGCAAGTATATTTGCGATGTGTTCTATCTTGAATTTTTCCGGCAGGGAATCCACGAGCTCTATTACCATCGCCATCTCTTTCTGAGCGTCAATGACGGTCTTGGGATGTGCACAGTTGTCGCAGCATCCGCAATTTTCCTGAAGATAGTCTTCCCCGAAATAGTTTAGAAGCAGTTTCCTGCGGCATTGTCCCGACTCCGCATACGCCACGACCTCGCTTAGCAGCTGCTTGCCTATTTCCTGCTCCGATATAGGCTTGCCCTGCATGAATTTTTCGAGTTTCTGTATGTCTTTGTAACTGTAATAGGTTATGCAAAGACCCTCCTGACCGTCTCTTCCCGAGCGGCCTGTTTCCTGATAGTAGCTTTCTATGCTTTTGGGGATGTCGTAATGAATGACAAAGCGCACGTCGGGCTTGTCTATACCCATTCCGAAAGCGATTGTGGCAACTATCACATCTATTTTCTCCATCAGGAACGAATCCTGGTTCTCCGCACGCACTTTGGCATCGAGTCCCGCATGATAAGGCAAAGCCTTTATGCCGTTTATGCACAGGAGTTCGGAGAGTTCCTCAACTTTCTTGCGGCTCAGGCAGTAGATTATTCCCGACTTGCCCTGATTCTGCTTGAGGAATTTGATAATATCCTTCTCCGGCTCTATTTTATCCCTTATCTCGTAGTAGAGATTGGGGCGGTTGAAGGAAGACTTGAAAATACGCGCGTCCTGTATTCCGAGATTTTTGAGTATATCGCTGCCAACTTTCGGGGTTGCGGTGGCGGTGAGCGCGATTATGGGCGCACGCCCTATCGCATTGACCAAATCGCGTATGCGACGGTATTCGGGACGGAAATCATGCCCCCATTCCGAAATACAGTGCGCCTCGTCGACGGCATAGAATGAAACGTGAATTTCCTTGAGCAGGGCTATGTTGTCCTCCTTGGTCAGGGACTCGGGAGCGACATAGAGCAGTTTCGTGCGACCATCGAGAAGGTCAGCGCGCACTTCGTTAATCTGCGACTTGCTGAGCGAAGAATTAAGGAAGTGCGCAATGCTGCCATCTCCCGATTCGAAGCCTCTAATAGCATCCACCTGGTTTTTCATCAGTGCGATTAGAGGCGAAATGACGACCGCAGTCCCGGGCATAAGCAGAGCCGGGAGCTGGTAGCAGAGGGACTTGCCTCCGCCTGTCGGCATCAGGACGAAAGCATCGCCTCCGTCCATCAGGTGCGTAATAATCTGCTCCTGTTCGCCTTTGAAATTATCGAAACCGAAAAAATCCTTGAGCGTCTTGCGTACAGCTATCGAATCGAGAATCATAATTCAGGGTTGTTTAGTCCAAAGTGTGTATTGCAAGTCCCGAACGAAGCTTAGGCTCGAACCAAGTAGTCTTAGGCGGCATTATTTTACCGCTGTCGGCTATAGCGATGAGTTGTTTCATCGACACCGGGTAGAGTGCGAAAGCCACTTTCATTTCACCGCTGTCCACTCTTGCGGCAAGCTCGCCAAGACCTCTGATACCTCCGACGAAATCTATGCGCTTGTCGGTGCGAAGATCCTTGATGCCGAGTATGCGGTCGAGCACGAGATTGGACAGAATAGTCACGTCAAGCACAGCTATGGGGTCCTGATCGTTGTAGCGTCCCGGCTTCGCGGTAAAAGAATACCAGTTCCCGCCAAGATACATTGCAAAATTATGAAGAGCCTGAGGGTGGAAAATTTCCTTTCCCTTTTTCTCGACTTCAAAATCATCGCCCAGAGCCTTGAGGAACTGCTCCTCGCTGAGACCGTTCAAATCCTTTACAACACGGTTGTAGTCGATGATTTTAAGCTGGCTCTCAGGGAAGCACACCGCCATGAAGTAGTTGTACTCCTCCTTGCCCGTATGGTGAGGATTCCGGGCTCTCTTTTCCGCGCCCACACGCGCTGCAGCCGCCGTGCGGTGATGCCCGTCGGCAACATAGAAAGCGTCTATCTGCGTTGTGAAAAGCTCGGTGATGCGCGCAATGTCCTTGTCGTCATCTATCACCCAGAACTCGTGTCCGAAATTGTTCTCATCGGTAAAACAATATTCCGAAGGCTTTGAAACAGTTTTTGCAACTATTGCGGAGAGCTCCTCATTGTCCTTGTAGGAGAAGAACACCGGCTCTATATTGGCATTCTGTATGCGCACATGGACCATACGGTCATCTTCCTTGTCCTTGCGCGTGAGTTCGTGCTTCTTGATTATGCCCTCGGCATAGTCGTCGGCATGGGCACATAGAGTAAGACCGTACTGGGTACGCCCGTCCATAGTCTGGGAGTACACATAATAGCAAGGCTTGGAATCTCTCACGAGCCAGCCGTTCTTCTGCCAGAGCTTGAAATTGGCAACAGCCTTGTCGTAAACCCTCTCATCGTGGTCGGGAAGGATGGGCTTGAAATCTATTTCAGGCTTCGTTATGTGGAGAAGGGATTTCTCCCCTGCCATTTTCAGGGCCTCTTGAGAGTTCAGGACATCATAAGGAGGGGCAGCCACTTCAGTGACAAGCTCCTTGGGCGGCCTCAGCGCCGCGAATGGTTTTACTTTTACCATAGACTACTTGTTTACCTGGAATTTTGTGCAACCGGTCGCAAAGAAATCCACAATCTGACGTGCGGCTGCAAGACCGGCGTTAAGATTGGCTTCTGCGCTCTGGGCACCCATTTTCTTTGGAGTGGCAAAGATGCGCAGCCCGAATTTCTCCTTTAGCTCCGCATAGTTGTCAGGCGCCACATCGGTGACATACTTAAGATCCTGACGCTCTTCAAGAGCCTTTGCAAGACCGGCTTCGTCTATGACTTCCTTGCGGGCGGTATTGACGAGAGTCGCTCCCTTAGGCATCTTTGAGAGAAGTTCATAACCTATGGAAGAGATAGTTTCAGGGGTTGCGGGAATATGTATTGAAACATAATCGCAAGTGCCGTAGAGTTCTTCGAGGCTCTTTGCAGGCTCTGCGCCTCCCTCTATTATCTTCTCTGCGGAAAGGAAAGGGTCTATAGCCTTGACTTTCATTCCGAGCGCCCCGGCTTTCCTGCCCACAAGACGTCCCACGTTGCCGAAAGCCTGGATTCCGAGGGTTTTCCCGAGAATTTCACTGCCGGTCGCCGGGGTGAACTGATTGCGAGCCATGAAAATCATCATGGCGATTGCAAGTTCTGCCACTGCGTTTGCATTCTGACCGGGAGTGTTCATCACTACCACTTTGTGCGCGGTAGCAGCCTCTATATCCACATTGTCATAGCCTGCACCTGCACGTACGACTATTTTGAGCTTCTTGGCGGCGTCGAGAACTTCCGCCGTAACTTTGTCCGAACGTATGATGAGAGCGTCGGCATCAGCCACTTTGGCTACGAGTTCCGACTGCTCCGCATATTTTTCAAAAACCGAAAGTTCGTGACCGGCAGCCTCTACTATCTGTTTGATGCCTTGAACCGCTGCCGCTGAAAAAGGCTTCTGTGTTGCAAGAAGAATTTTCATGACTCTGACTATTTATGTTCCTTTTCAAAATCTTTCATACATTCCACAAGCGCCTCAACATCCTTCAGGGTGCTTGCATTGTAGATAGAAGCACGGAAACCGCCCACCGAACGGTGTCCCTTGATGCCCACTATATTGCGGCTCTTTGCCAGGGCGGCGAAATCGTCCTGGAGATGCTCGTAGCCCGGAGCCATCACGAAGCACACATTCATGATAGAGCGGTCTTCCTTGGCTGCTGTCCCGACGAAAAGTGGGTTGCGGTCGATTTCGGCATACAGGGCATCAGCTTTTTCAAGATTGATTTCGTGCATCTTCTCAAGACCGCCTATGCTCTTTATCCACTTGAGGGTTTCATTCATCACGAAAATGGAGAAAACAGGAGGGGTATTGAACATAGACTCCTTGTCTATGTGCACACGGTAGTCAAGCATGGTCGGGATGTAGCGGCTGACCTTGCCGAGCGCGTCTTTTTTGACAATGACGAAAGCAACGCCCGCAGGCCCTGCGTTCTTCTGCGCGCCGCCATATATCATGGCGTATTTGGACACATCGACCTTGCGGCTGAGAATGTCCGAGGACATATCTGCGATAAGCGGCACAGGGCAGTCCATATCTTCCTTGATTTCGGTACCGTAAATGGTGTTGTTGGTCGTGATATGGAAATAATCGAGATCCTTAGGGATTTCGTAGCCCTTAGGAATATAACTATAGTTCTTGTCTTCCGAGCTTGCCACGGCAAAGGCTTCACCTATGCCTTTAGCCTCCTTGAGTGCCTTGTGAGCCCACACGCCCGTGTCGAGATAGCCCGCCTTATGCTCAAGGAAATTCATAGCCACATAGAGAAATTCAAGGCTCGCGCCGCCGCCGAGAAACAAGACTTCATAGTCATCAGGAATGTCGAGGAGTTCTTTCCAGAGCGCACGGCACTCATTCATTACAGCCTCCCATTCCTTGGTCCTGTGGGAAATAGACAAAACAGAGATACCGGTGCCCCTGAAGTCCTTTATGGCATCAATACAAGCATCGTAAACTTCTTTCGGCAAGAGACAAGGTCCTGCATTAAATACATGAACTTTTGACATAATTATGTGATTGATTTAGTTTTACTTGTAAAAGTACATTTTAAAATTATAATTTCAAAGCTATTTTGCATTATTTTCTTCCAGACTTAAAGCACGGACCCCTCCGACCCTCTCGTAAAGCGCGGCAATCTTCGAAAGAGGCACGTCCATACGCAGAATACAGTCCGCGCCGAACTCCGGGGAGGTCTGGGTCTGCGAAAATTCACGCGATATTTTCATTGCCTCATTTATTTCTTCGTAAGGGAAAAAGAGACTGAAACTCCCTGTAGCGACTTTATTCACCCGCCCGCAATTCTTCAAGGCATCCGCAGCGGATTCTTTATATGCCCGTATCAGACCCGGGATGCCCAATTTGATGCCTCCGAAGTAGCGCACTACAACCACCAGGACATCGCTCAAGCCTGCGGAGTCTATCTGTCCGAGTATGGGGCGGCCTGCGGAGCCCGACGGCTCGCCGTCGTCATTGGCGCGAAAGCGCGAGCCGTCCGCACCTATACGGTAGGCATAGCAGTGGTGTCTCGCATCGTGATACTCTTTCTTCAGCGCCGCCACTATTTCCTTCACCCGCTCTTCGGATGTGACTTGATATGCACGTGCAATGAAACGGCTGCCGTTGTCCTTGAAAACGCCCTCCCCCGAAGGCTTGAGCATGCCTTCGTCGGGGTCCTCAGGCAAAGCAACGCTCTTGTATGTGTCGGAAATATCCATTGTTCCATACGAAATTAGCATATTTAAATATCATTTCCAAGTTTTGGGGCATTGCAAATGATAATTTTTTATACCTTTGTGGCAAATCATACAAAGACAGTTTCAGAATATGACCTACCAGTACAGAGTAAGCCTAAAGGGTATCAAGGGGTTTTTCAGAGTTTATCATATGAATTCGGAGAACACTCTTTATTCATTCCACAAACAGATGAGAGCAGATATGGAGTTCATGCAGGACCAGCTGATACTCTTCAAGGCGCTCAACGACAAGGGCGAAGTAGTCGCGCGTTACGGGCTTTTCGATTTGGGAGACGGCACTGTGGACCAGACAACGCTCGCGCAGACTGTCGGGAAAGGGGTGAAATCCTTTGTCTATTTCTATGACGTAACCAATAAGAAGAGCGTTGAAATAGCTTTTGAGGGCGTGGTAGGAGACAAAAAGATGAATGTAAGCGCCCCTGTGCTCGTCGATATGAAAGGTCCTAATCCAATAGAGTTCGAGAATGGCTACATAGCTTTTGAGGACCTGCCGGACGACCAGAGACATCTGCCGGGAGAGGCCGACAAAGCCCGCAGCAAGAGCAAGATGGACGATCTTCTCAAAGCTCTCGGCGAAGAGGCTTCCGAGGATGACGACGAATTTGAAGATTCGGAAGCAGAGGAATTGAGCGAGGATGACGGAGATGAGGAGGAAGAGGATAACGACAGAGAGGAGGAGATTCTCGTGTACGACGGCTCGGAAGAGCTCACATTATAGCCTGTGGGCAGGAAACTTGTCATAGTCCTTGGTCCGACGGCTGTAGGCAAGACAGACTACAGCATAGAGCTTGCGCAGAAATACGCCTCGCCCGTCATCTCCTGCGACTCAAGGCAGATTTACAAAGAAATGGAAATAGGGACAGCCGTCCCCGATGCTTCGCAGCTTGCCGCAGCGAAGCATTATTTTATCCGTGACCACAGCGTGGAGCAGCTTTACACGGCAGGACTCTACGAAACCGAGGCCCTGGAACTGATTGAAAGACTCTTTGAGCAGGGGCACGAGACCCTTGTCATGAGCGGAGGTTCGATGTTCTACATAGATGCCGTGTGCAGAGGGCTTGACAACACCCCGAAAGGCATACCGGAACTTAGGGAAGAACTGCTCAAACGCTTGCGCGAAGAAGGTGTCGAAGCCCTTGCAGAGGAGCTGAGGCTTCTTGACTATGAAAGCTACAAGAGCATGGACATATCCAACGGGCAGAGGCTTGTCAGGGCTTTGGAGGTGTGCAAAGGCTATGGAAAGCCCTTTTCTTCATACAAGACTTTCACTCCGAAAGTGCGCGGCTTCGAGATAGAGAAAATTGGTCTGAGACGCTCCCGCGAAGAGCTGTATCGACGAATCAACCGCAGGGTCGCGGAAATGCTGGACAGGGGACTGATAGAAGAAGTGAGATCCCTGAAAAAATTCAGGAATCTCACTGCTCTGCAGACTGTCGGCTACAAGGAAGTCTTTGAATATCTTGATTCTCAAGAAAGACCTGCAGACGAAGTCATATCTATTGACCGGACTGTCGAAGCCATACAGCTCAACACAAGACACTATGCCAAAAGGCAGATGACCTGGTGGCGCAGGGATTCGGAAATCCGATGGATTGATCTTTAGAAAGGCAGATCTTCGCCCGTTTCTTCGGACGAGGGCATATCGTCGATTGTAGGGGAAGGAGCGGCTGCAGCCGTGCCCGCAGCACGGCTGTAGCTTTGCTGAGGCGCTTCCGCGCCTCCAGCCGCTATCTTCCACACGCGCAGATCATTATACCAACGACCGTTATATTCGCGGGCTTTGATATTGAAGGAAACCCTCACAGTATCCCCTGTCTGAAACTTCTCAAGCTCCGAGACCTTGTCCTGCCCGAAAGCGCTCAGACATATCTCCGCAGGGAAATTCCCGTCTTGATACTCCAGCACGAAATCCTGTTTCAGCCATTCGCCGCGAGACGAAGTCCCGCCCTGAGAAGCGAGCTTCGCCTTCAACTTTCCTTCGATTTCAAAAGTCGCCATTCTCCGGATTATTTTGAAGCCGACTCCTTGTAAGGCTTCACGCTGACAAGCTCAACGTCGAAAATAAGCGCAGAGTTAGGCTCTATGCCCCTTGTTCCGCGCTCGCCATAACCGAGCTCCGCAGGCACATAGAGAGTAAGCTTGCCGCCCTCGCCCACAAGAGCGAGACCCTCAGTCCAAGCCTTGATCACGCGATTGAGCTCGAATGTTGCAGGAGAGCCTTCTTCTGTCTTGTCGAACACGCTTCCGTCAAGGAGGGTGCCTTTATAATGCACCACAACGGTATCCTTTTCCGTTGCGCGAACGTCGTTACCCATTTCGCTTATCTTGTACTGAAGACCGCTCTGGGAGATTTCGACTCCGTCCTTTGCCTTGTTCTTCTCAAGGAATTTCTGACCCTCCTCAAGATTCTTTGCAGCGGTGTAAGCCTGCATTTTCTCAAGGTAGCTGTTGAACATCTCATTGAGGAGATTAGGGTCGATTTTGAACTGCTTTGCAAAGCTCTCGTCTCTCCAGTCGCCTTTTGCCTTGATAAAATCCTGCATGCCTTTCTTCACCATGGCGTCATTGAGGTCTCCGAAGCCGTAACCCTTGATAAAGCTTCCGAACTGAACGCCTACAAGATAACTTACTGAATCCCTCTGAGCCTTTGACGGGAGAAGGGCAAGCGTGTCTGCCGAGCCCTTAGGAGCACAAGACACACACAACGCGCCCAGAAGGGCAGCGGTAATGATTTTTGTGATTTTCATGTTTTAATATGATTTTAATTGGTTGTTACTTTTTACAAATCCCACGCAAGAGCCGAAGCGCCCAATATCGCGGCATCCGACTCCTTGAGCTGTGAGAATACTATCTTCACCTTGTTTTTCCAAAGAGGAAGCAGGTTGGCATTCATCGCATTGAGAGTAGGCTCATAGAGGAATTCCTTTGCGCGCGCAAGACCTCCGAAGAGCACGATTGCGGTGGGAGCGGAAAATTCCACGAAGTCCGCAAGGCTCTGACCGAGAATTTTTCCCGTGTAGTCGAATACTCGGAGAGCAAGCGCATCCCCCTCTGCCGCCGCATCGAAAACATCCTTTGACGTAATGTTCTCAACACCGCGGAGCAAAGACGCCTCGGAACTCATCTCAAGCCATTCGCGTGCAGTACGCGCAACTCCTATCGCCGAGCAATATGCCTCAAGGCAGCCGCTCTTGCCGCAGCCGCAGAGACGCCCGTTATTACGCACCGCGCAGGTGTGTCCGAGCTCGCCGGCAAAGCCGTCCGAGCCGTAGACTACCTGACCGTTAATCACTATGCCGCTACCCACGCCCGTGCCGAGGGTAATCATGATGAAATCTTTCATGCCTTTGGCTGCTCCGTAGGTCATTTCGCCCACAGCTGCGGCATTTGCATCGTTGGTAAGGGCAACGGGTATGCCTCCGAGGGCGGCTTTAAGGAGCTTGACGAACTCGACAGTGCCATGGGCCGCCCAGGCGAGATTAGGTGCGAAAGCTATCGTTCCGTTATAATAATTGCCGTTGGGCGCACCCACGCCCACACCGCGTATATCGCCTGTCTTTCCGGATTCGGCAACGAGCTTTTTCACCGCATCGGCAAGTTCGGCGATTATGACTTTGGCATCCGGGCTGTTGTTGGTACGCATGACACTCTGGGAGAGGACTTCTCCTCTCGCGTTCACGACACCGAGCTTGCAGGTCTGTCCGCCGATGTCTATACCTATTACATGTTCTTTTGCCATATCTGTCAGTCTACTTTAATGTCCGTATTAACATTCTTATACCCCTTGAGAGCATAGAACACAAGGAAGAGCAGGCAGGCGATAATCAGCCAATAGCTGTTGATGGAGCCTACTTTGTCTGCAAGCAGATTCTGGAGGAAAGGAATGATGCCTCCGCCGCACACGAGAGTCATGAATATACCCGAAGCGGCTGCCGTATATTTCCCGAGCCCCTCCGTCGCGAGGTTGAAAATCGAGCCCCACATAATGGAAGTGCAAAGACCGCAGAGTATAACGAATACAAGTCCGAGAGGAATCTCTTTCCCGGCGAGCTCGACTTTTGCAGTCTCCGGAACGAAGATAAGGCAGAGAAGGAAAAGTATCGCCGCGGAAGAAGTGACGCTGAGCATAGCCTTGCTGCTGACCTTGCCTCCTATCGTACCGCCTACTATACGGCCTATGAGCATACAGAACCAGTATGCGCCTATCATCGTGCCGGTAAGGGCAGGACCTATCCAGTCTATTCCTGAGAAATAGACATTGGCTGTATTAGGAATACCCACCTCGATGCCGACATAGAAGAAAATCGCGATTGCTCCCAGGACGAAGTGACGGAAAGAAAGCGGACTGTTGGCATCTTTTGCGAGCTTGCCCGAGAGGCGCGCCTCTTTCTCCTCCCTTGTCTCCATGTGAGGTTCAGGAATATCGGTGAAGAGTATCACAACGAAAGCTATAGCGAAAATAGCCATTGCTATTATCATGACAGGAGCTGCTTTGGCAACAGATGCTGCTTCAATGCTTCCGCCTACCAGCCAGCCCACGAAAACAGGAGCTATTGTTCCGCCTATGGAGTTGCACGAGCCGCCCCATTGAATCAGTTGATTGCCCTTGTTTCCACCACCGCCAAGGGTGTTGAGCATAGGATTGACGACGATGTTAAGCATACACATAGAGAAGCCTGCGATGAATGCGCCGAGCACGTAAACCCCGAAGGACTCGACATAGCCCGAAAGGAACTGTATGCCGACACCTGCCAGACCCACCGTGACAGCCGCAAGAGAAGTGAATTTATAACCTTTCCTCTTGAGGATAAGACCTGCAGGAATGCCCATGCAGGCATAAGCGATGAAGTTTGCAAGGGAGCCGAGCTGCGAGAGAGCCTTTGATGCTCCGAACTGGTTTGTGACAATCACGCCCATGGAGCCGGCAAGATTGGTAACGAAAGCTATCATGAAGAACAAAGCGAACATCATGATAATTGCCGGCAGATTTGAGTTTTTAGTAGCCATTGATTTTTATTTTTAGTGTTGTTTAGACTGAAGCAATATTCTTGTCGTTGAGAAGTTCCTTGCCCTCGGCGGTGTAGGCATATTCAATGCGGTCGGCATAGAATTTCTCCACCTTGCCGCGCACGACTTTCATGGTACTGTTCACAAGACCGTCTTTCTCGGAGAACTGCTCCGGAAGCACCGCAATCGCTACGGGAAGCCACCTCTCGGGAAATTCTCCCTCGTGGGCCCCGCCCTTTCTGTAGGAATCCACCTCTGCCTGAATCTTCCGGAGCATGAGCACCTTAGCCTCGCGGGACTCCGCGTCGAGAGCAGGATTCGTCTGCTTCACGTATGCCCTGAGAGCATCCTTGTTAGGCACTATCAGAGCAATAGTGTAAGGATTCATATCATTATGCAGTATGGTGTTGTCTATATATTTGCTGCCGTCAGTGAGCCCGTCCTCGAAGCCCTCCGGAGAATATTTCTCTCCGTCCGGAGAGATGAGCAGGGACTTGAAACGTCCCGTTACATACAGGTAGCGGCGGTTTTTCGGATAAAGATAGCCCATGTCGCCGGTGTGCAGCCAGCCGTCCACTATGGTATCCGCAGTCGATGCGGGATTTTTCCAATAGCCTGCCATCACATTTTCCCCGCGTATCACGATTTCTCCGCGCACCCCGTCAGGGACTTCGTTGCCGGCTTCGTCGCAAATCTTTATGTCCATAGGCTCGACAGTGCGGCCGGAAGAGCCGAAAATAGCACCGTCGACTGAATTCGAGCAGATTATAGGGGTGGCTTCGGAAAGTCCGTAACCCTGGAAAATAGGAATGCCTATGGCGCAGAAATAACGCTGGAGCTCTATGTCAAGAAGAGCGCCTCCGCCTATAAAAAACTCCATACGCCCGCCGAGGCTTTTGCGTATATTCTTGAAGATAAGTTTGTCAAAGAGCTTCACGAGAGGCAGACGCCAGAACTGCAGGCCTCCGCGGTTGTGATATTCCTTATAATATGCAATGGCATTTTTGAGGGCGAAATTGTAGAGCCTTTCCACCTTAGCTCCCTTAGCCTTGACTCCCGCCTCTATGCTTTTCTTGAAATTTCTCGAAATGGCAGGCACGGAAAGCATTATATGCGGCCTGACCTCATTTATTGCAATAGGGATATTCTTGAGAGTCGCCATAGGTGTAGCACCCACAGGCACGGTCGCAATGCTGCTGCCATGGGACATCATGGTGTAAAAGCCCGCCACATGTGCAAAACAATGGTCCAAAGGCAGGACAACGAGCATTACGGAACCCTCCCTCATGCTGACCACCGAAGCACCCTGCGCCACGTTGGCAGTATAGTTGCGGTGGGTGAGAATTATACCCTTAGGGTCAGCCGTAGTGCCGGAAGTATATGTGATATTGGCATAATCGTCAGGGCCCACGGAAGCTATGCGCGCATCGAGCAGGTCTTTGTGCTCGCGGATGAAATCCTCGCCCATTTTATGCACTTG
>CAUUCY010000005.1:0-40737 GCA_963543835.1 uncultured Bacteroidales bacterium | reverse complement strand
ATTCACAACAAGCATTAAGTAAAAAGTCTACTCCACGTAAAGCAGCAGTCCTTTGAGGTATTCTCCTTCGGGATGATAGATATTTACCGAATGGTCTGGAGCCTGATTGAGCCTGTCGAGTATTCTTACCGAGCGGCCTACGCTTGCGGCAGCGGAGAACACCGCTAACGCAAATGCCTCCTTATCGACAACCTGAGAGCAGCTGTAAGTGAATATGAGACCTCCTTGAGCAAGTTTGGAGATAGCGGCTGCATTGAGCCTCTGATATGCCCGGAGTGCGTTTTTCAGAACTCCTTTATGCTTTGCAAAAGCAGGAGGGTCCACTATAATCAAATCATATTTATTTTCGGGAGCATTTTTGAGAAAAGCTATTGCATCGCAGCAGTAACTCGTGTGTCTGTTCATCCCGTAGCCGTTTAGCGCCACATTGCGCTCCACCATATCAATGGCTTTTTGTGAACTGTCCACGGAGTCCACACTTTCCGCTCCCGCAGCGAGGGCATAAATGGAGAAGCCTCCCGTGTAGCAGAAAAGATTGAGTACACGGCGTCCGGAAGCATATTCTCCTACTAAGCGCCGGTTCTCTCTCTGGTCAAGGAAGAAGCCGGTTTTTTGTCCTTCGCTCCAATTCACAATGAATTTATGGCCGTATTCAAGCACGGTCAGTTCATCCCCCGGGCAGCCTTCGGCTTTATATATATAACCGTCCACGAGATCCAGGCCCGCCTTGAACGGGGCAGTGCCCGAACTCTTGTCATATACCGCTTTCAGCGACTCCCCGTAAATGTTTTTAAGGGCTTCGCAAATCTGCGACTTTGCCCTGAACATGCCGGCAGAATGCGCCTGCATCACGCAGACTCCGTCATAGTAGTCTATTATGAGTCCCGGGAGAGAATCTCCCTCACCGTGCACCAGACGATAGCAATTAGTTTCCGAAGAGCCGACAAGACCTACCGCTTTGCGTACTTCCAGAGCCGTGTCAATCATCGAGTTCCAATATTCCTGATTGATAGGAATATCATTGAAACTCAGTATTCTCACGGCGATTGAGCCTATTTGAAAGTGACCTGTGGCAAGAAAAGCGCCGTCCGAAGAATATACCTTTACGACATCGCCTTCTGCAGGATTGCCGGCAAGCTGAGCTATGGCGCCTGAAAAAATCCAAGGATGGAAACGGTGAAGAGAGTCCTCTCGTCCTTTTTTGAGATAAATATTGACCATTTTCCTATGCTGTTGCTACTGTGCCTTCGGAAATATTCTCCGAAACCGCGATTTCGCCAAGACCCGATTTTTCTGCAGCCTTGCGGGCTCGTACTCTCTTACGGCGTGCTTTTTCCGCTTCACGGCGTTTCTTTGCCTTCTGCTCTTTGCGTGCCTGGATTTCTTCCTGGCTTAACTCGGTCTGCTGCGTAGGCTGCTCGGGTGCGAGTTGTTCGGGAGTCAAAGGATGTTTTGGAGATTCCTTTAGTTTTATGTACATCTCACGACAAATCCAGGCATCCGTAGCTGCATATTTTTTCTGGGCCTCCGTGAGGGTCTCCGCTTCCCAATTGGAGAGTTGCTGGGTCTTGCTTATTTTGACATCCAGTATTATCGCAGCCATTTTCTTCACACTCTTGTCCTTAATGCCATACTCCCAGGCGATTTTCTGGAGATCCACAAAACCGGCAGGAAGAAAGCCGTGGTGTTTTTCAAGACCGCGTACATCGTCATAAGTAGCGGCACCTACTTTCAATATCTTCTTGTCGCAAAGTACGTCTATTATTTTGCGGGGAATCCCTCCCAATTTGTCAATACGTATGAGATAGGAGAAATTCTTGGTGGAAAGTTGCAGCAATGCCACCCTGTGGCGCGGCTGTGCAGGATTGAATATAGGTTTGGTCTCTGTATCGAAGCCTATGAGTTTCTGGGTCTTCAGGTGGGCGACAGCCGCATTGAGTTTGATGCCCGGTTTGTCTATTATGACTATTCTGCCCGGAAAGGCAGCCAGAGGGAGTTTTTCAATTTCTTCGTTGCTTACACTAATTCTGTACATATTCGAATAAGTCGTATTTGCCCCTTACCGTTGCCCTGAGGGTCTTTTTACTTGTATCCTCCGCAGGAACCGTCCTATAATATTCTGCCGCAGGGAAGGAGATGTTGTGTGTGAAAATGTTACGGTTACGCATCAATTTGTAGCCCTCTTCGGTCGCAAAACTCAGTATGCTGTAAATTTTGAAATCCGGAGCGAGCAATTTCAAATAGTTGTAGTTCTCTTCGTTATTTATGGCTTTCATAATGAGTCCGGACCTTTCGAGGGCTTCCGCGTCAATATTGAAATCATCGACTATCAACGCATCGAGCGCTTCTGCCGGGCCCGACATCCTGTAACTATCCAGAAAGTTCTTGAGAGGGTCTTTTTGCCCGAGCGAAGAATCGAAGGCAAAGCTTGAAACCTTTGGCAGAGTTGCGCCTTGAGCTGTCGGTATGTCCTCAAAGATTTTCCTATATACATCCTTAGCTATGCCCGCGGAAGAGAGCACTCCCACATTAGACTTCCTATCAGCGATGACTTTAGCCGCAACGGAGGCGGAAGGGTACAGCACCGGAAGATTGCACGAAGTCAGTTTGAGCAAAGAATCAAGATCGTATTTCCCGTAGGCCGCCGCGTAAGGGGAGCTCATGACAACAAGCTTTGCCGGCATCCTGTGGCAGGCTTTCACTTCATCGTATATTGCTTCATAACAGAGGCTGTCGATTGCAATCATTGCATTGCAAAGAGTGATTTCTCTAAGGAGCATTGCAGCGTTTTCCGTATCATATTCGCCGTAGGGCGCATTTGCGGAATCGTCAATGGAATGGATAGTCTCGCCCGCGAAGTCAGGAAGGTGATCTGGCACCGCTTTTGCCGTCACATTATCGAAATTGTCAGCGATAAGGAAGCGCTGCGTCATCTTTGTAACGCGCGTTTTTTCGTCTAAAACGGTGATAGAGCCTGCATGGGAGCGGGCATCATACCCCGAAAGGAGAATATGCTCGCGGCAGCTTTTGTCGGCACGAATCTCGTTCACCAGCGGAATGCACTCGCGCCCTTTTTGTACGGGGCGGGCACAAGATAACGCCGTCAGAGCGATTGCAAACAGAGTTATTGCCTTCTTCATAATCTTTGTGAGCCGAAATAACGCGCAAAGATACATTAAATTATGGAGAAAGACAATTCCTTCTTGCTTACGGGGTGAATAAAGGAAATGGAATCCGCGAGAAGGTGAAGATGGCCGTCCGTACCGGGGAGTTCAAAAGCATTTCCGCCGTACAGCCTGTCTCCGAGTATGGGGCGTCCGAGCCCGTCTATATGCGCAGCGTGCACGCGAAGTTGGTGGGTGCGGCCTGTGAGAGGAGTGAAGCGTACATCTGCAGTGCCGTCGGGAAATATATCGAGGACTTCGTATTCCGTGACAGCTTTTTTGCCCTCTCCGCACACCATCTGGCGCGGGCGGTCGTAATAGTCGGGCATCAGCGGCAGGCAAATCGCGGCTTTGTGCCCTTGGGTCAATTTTCGCGAGCCCGGCGAAGAAGGGCAAAGTTTTGCGCGGTATGTTTTCCTGACAGTCCTGCTTTCAAATTGGGAGCGTATATTGGTCTGGCATTCAATGGTTTTAGCGAATACAATCAGACCTGCCGTATCCATGTCGAGCCTGTGGCAGGAAAAAATTTCCCTTCCGTAAAGTCCGCACAAGTATTCTTCAAGGGAAATTTTTCCTGTTTTTCCCCTGACCGAAAGCATTCCATAGGGTTTGTTTACCACTATAATGTACTCGTCCTCAAATATTATTTCAGGCTCTTTCTCAAATTCAAAAACCTTGTCCAAAGGGTTGGTTTCTACCTCCAGTCCCTCCATCATAAAGCTCAGGAGGGGACCGCATTTCCCCGTGCAGGACGGATAGAATGCTCCTTGCTGTCTGACTTCCTGTCTGGGAGAGCGTCCGTACCAAAATTCTCCCATTGCAATGGGCCGGAGCTTGTGCATATAGGCGTATTGCAGGAGCTTCGGGCCTGCGCAGTCTCCCGTGCCTCCGGGCGGGACAAGTCCGCGTGACGCGAAAATGTCCATTATGGATTTTTTCTCAAAGCGGGCATTCATGACCACATATTGCCGGAAAAGCCAATTCTGCAATTCTTCGGACATCCTGCTCTTTTCTGCCTTGTCCCGGCATTCGCTTATTATCCTTTCCTGCGTCCTGAAATACCCGTGCGGAGCAGTAAAATCATATATGGGAGGGACAAATCCATCCACGTCCGCGCGTCCTCCGGCAAGACCGGAGAAAGCATAGAGAAAAGTTCCGTCCCCGATTTGTAGCACTCCGAGCATTTTCCCCTCGCTGAAAATCTCATGCAGTTGCGGGTCTGCGTCAATCTTTGCGCAAAGGCGTTTCGCTGCAAGTTTTATAGGAGCGGAAGGGGTATAGCAGAAAGGATATGTGAATTTGGAGGACATGGCTCGGAGGATAAAATAAAGCCATCCCGAATAGAGGATGGCTCATAGATTCTTGAGTTACAAAATTATTTTGCAGCCTCTACGGAGATCTTGCGGAACTCTTTTAGAGCTTTCTCGAGTTCGAGGGAAACTTTGCGTGCGCGTGCGCCTGCTGCCTTGTTACCTTTTACTGCCTGTGCCTCTGCGTCTGCTGCGAAAGCTGCAGTGAGTTCGTTGATTTTAGCTACGATTTCTTTCATTTTATTAGATGTTTAGTTGTTTAAGTACCGCAAATATAAATAAAATATTGTATTTCAGTGCGCTTGGTGTGAGAAAAATCGCTTTTTTTTGCAAAAAAAGTCTGATTTCCCCTCTATTTTCTGCAATTATAGGCTTCAAGAGCCTTTTCAAGCACCGTCAAAGCCTTCGCCATATCTTCTTTGCAAAGTACGTATGCCATGCGCACCTCATCCTTTCCCGCACCGGGGGTAGTATAAAATCCGCTGCCTGGAGCCATCATTATAGTCTGTCCCTCATATTGAAAGTCAGTAAGACACCATTTACAGAATTCCTCCGAGTCATCGACAGGCAGCCTTACCATTGTATAGAACGCCCCCATAGGGGTTGGAGAGTAAACTCCGGGAATACGGTTAAGCCCTTCTACAAGAAAATTCCGGCGCGAAATATATTCCTTATAGACCTTTTCCGTATATTCTTTCGGAACTCCTATTGATGCCTCCGCTACAATCTGACCAAGAAGAGGCGGGGAGAGGCGGGCCTGGGCAAATTTCATCACCGCCTCTCTCACCTGCCTGTTTTTTGTGATGAGGGCGCCTATGCGTATTCCGCACTCGGAATATCTTTTGGAAACGGAGTCTATCATTATCACATTTTCCTCTATCCCCTCAAGATGAAAAGCTGAAATATAAGGTTCATTTGTGTAAATGAAATCCCTGTAAACCTCATCGGAAAAGAGGAAAAGCCCGTGCTTTTTCACTAATTCCTTAATCTGCTGCATCTCCTCGGGGGTGTAGAGGTAGCCCGTCGGATTGTTGGGGTTACAGATGAGTATTGCCTTTGTGAGGGGAGTAATCTGTTCCTCGAACTTCTCCACAGCCGGCAGGCGAAAGCCCTCATCTATATTTGTCCTCACACTTTTGACAACAGCGCCGCAGGTGATGGCGAATGCCATATAATTGGCGTATGAAGGCTCTGTCACTATGATTTCATCTCCCGGATTAAGGCAACTCATGCACGCGAACAACACGGCTTCCGAGCCTCCGGTGGTCACTATTATTTCGTCAGGAGAAATTTCTATTCCGTATTTCAGGTAATACTTTGCAAGCTCTTGTCTTAAGCCGATATAGCCCTGGGAGGGGCTGTATTCGAGTGTCTTGCGCTTTATGTTCCTGACAGCCTCAAGTCCGCATTCCGGGGTGGGAATATCAGGCTGACCTATATTTAGCCTGTAAACCTTGATGCCCTTGCTATTTGCCTGCTCTTCGTATTTTGCGAGTTTGCGGATAGGTGAACTCGGCATTCTCTGCGCCCGTTTAGATATTTCCATACAGATGAGTTTTAGTTAGTGTCTTCAAATATAGAAATAATTCGGTATATGATAATAAAAAAAACGACGCAAAAGGAAAATCTCCCTTTGCGTTGCTTTGATTTTCATTCACTTTTACCAGCCGAGGATTTTCTTGAAATCGTACTCTTCCGGATTTGACAAATATTTTTTTGCAGCCTCATAATCAGCGGCTGTAATGTAATTGCAGATATGATTGTAGTAATTCTGGGCCGTGCCGCCGTCTATGTTCACTCTGCGCGGCGGAATCTTGCCCTCTTCATTCTGGAGTTCGTGGAGATAAAGAGGTTTTGCGTCACCGTTGTGGTCTACGAATACCATGCAGCCGGTTTCTCCCTTGTGGAAGAGTTCCCAGACGCCCATAGCAAGCTCCGAACAGTATGTAAGGTCGAATGCGATAGGGTCCTGGCAGCGTACATCATAGCCGATCTCGACAGGGCGTGTCTTTATCTTGAGTCCGAGTTTCTTGAACTCGAGGTCGAGAATGTCGTTGAAAAGAACTGCCTTGCTTATTTTTCCGAGTTCCGGATGCCCGTGTTCGTCATAAGTCATGTGCACGCCTGTGGAAGTGATTTCCTCCGGGTCCATATCGTGGAACACACCCTCTGCAACCACTACGGTACCATAGTTTATACCCATGAGTTTACGCTTTACTATAGCGGAAATCGTGAGCTTTATTATAGCGTCTATGCCTATTCTGCTCTTGTTGAACATCTCAGGTATGATAGTCATAGGGCAGTGTGTGGCTTCTCCTATACCGAGAGCAAGGTGACCGGCCGAACGACCCATGGCGGAAATTACGAGCCAGTTGCCCGAAGTGCGGGCATCCTCGTAGATTGTGCGCGCAATGTGCGCTCCCTCGTCCTTTGCGGAGTTGAAACCGAAAGTAGGAGTGTTGTTCGGGAGCGGGAGGTCGTTGTCTATGGTTTTAGGGACATGTATGTTTGCGATAGGGTACTTTTTAGCTTCAAGGAATTTTGCGATTCGGTTTGCCGTTGAAGCCGTATCGTCACCGCCTACAGTCACGAGAAGCTTGATATTGTTCTCATGAAAAAGAGTGAGATTGAAGTTCTTGTCAAAATCCTCCTGACTTGGCTTGAAACGGCTCATTTCGAGGTAAGAACCCCCTCTGTTGAAATATCTGTCGGCTTTGAAGAAGTCGATTTCCTCAGTGCGGGGAGTTGTGCTGAAAAGCCCGCTGTAACCACCGTGAAGACCGATTACTCTGTAACCCTGTGCAAGGAAGGTCTTTGCAACTGAAAAAACTACGGTGTTCATGCCAGGAGCCGGACCGCCGCCACAAAGGATAATGATTGAATTTTTCATATTTTTATAATATTTTTGCGGCGCAAATTTAAATTATTCCGGGAAATTATGAAAATCTTTGGCTAACTTTACCGTTTTAAGTACGCAACTATGGGAAAAACAATGATATATCAGATGCTTCCGCGACTTTGGGGAGAGCATTCCAACGAAGAAAGCGCCAAGTTCTCCGATATAGACGAAGCGACATTCGGTCACATCAAAAGCTTAGGGATGAATGCCGTCTGGTACACCGGTATTATAAGACATTCGCAGAAAAAGCCCTTTGTCAAGGGTACAGCCGGCTCCCCTTATGCCATATATGACTATTTCGACGTCAATCCCTATCTTGCCGAAGAGCCCTCCAAACGCATGGAGGAGTTTGAAAGCCTTGTCCGGCGTACCCATGAAGCGGGACTGAAAGTGATTATTGATTTTGTTCCCAATCATGTGGGCAGGGATAATGTCAATTTCGGCACTGCCGATGACAAAAACGTGCATTGGAAGCCGGAAAATGATTTTTTCTACTATCCGGGGGAAGCTCTGAAACTGCCCTTTACCACGTCTGAAGAGTGGCTTGAAAAGCCTGCACGTGCGAGCGGCAACTGTTTCTCTCCGACTCCGGGCGAAAACGACTGGTACGAGACGGTGAAATTAAATTATTGCGATTTCCGCACACCGACCTGGGACAAGATGCTGAAGATTCTCGAATTCTGGTCTGCAAAGGGAATTGACGGCTTTCGTTGCGACATGGTGGAACTCGTGCCCTGGCAGTTTTTCAAATGGGCGATAGCGCAAATCAAAGAAAAGTATCCGGAGCTGCAGTTCATAGCCGAAGTCTACAGGAAAGAACTGTATCATAAATATATCTATGAAGTAGGCTTTGACCTCCTTTACGACAAATCCGGAATGTATGACACCCTGCGCTCCGTCGCACAGAACGGAGCCGATGCGCGCGAAATCAGCTACTGCTGGCAGAATCTCGGAACCATGCAGTCTTATATGCTCAATTTTCTCGAAAATCACGACGAGCAGCGCATCGCTTCCTCATTTTTTGCGGGCGATGCACGCCGCGGATTTGCCCTCTTATGCGTCTCAGCCTTGCTGAATGATGCTTCTTTTATGCTATATTTCGGAGAAGAAGTGGGGGAGAAAGGTATGGACCGCGAGGGCTTCAGCGGTCTTGACGGACGCACCACGATTTTTGATTGGTGGTCGCCAAAGGGGATAAAATCCATTTGGCGGGCAATACACGGCATAGAAGACTTATCAGCGGAGCAGTCGCTTGTGCTGGAACGTTACCGCGAAGTATTAGGCTTTGCGGCAAATGACGCAGTGTTTTGCAAAGGTAAAATGTACGATTTATGCTATTGTAATGCTGATTCTTACGGAGTTGATGCCAAGCGTTGCTTCATGTTCTTGAGAAATCTCGGTGAAAAAACTTATTTAGTGGTTGCGAATTTCTCGGACCGCCCTGTGGAATTGAGGCTGAACATCCCTGAAGATGCTGGTAAATATTTCGGTGTCGAACTCCCTTCTGAAACGGATTTAATCAGAGTCCGAGCGCACGACGGCGAAATTCTGCAACTGTAATTGCGGTTGCAATGGCGGCGTTTAGCGATTCCGAACCGGGATTGTCCATTGGAAAAGGAGGGATGTATAGCCTGTCGGAAACGAGCTTTGACACAACTTCGCTTATCCCTTTGGATTCATTTCCTATCACGATTACGGAACATTCGTCACGACCTGTGGCAATTTCTTTTCGGTAAATGTTTTCTCCGTCGAGGAAAGTCCCGTAGACTTTCCCGCCGGATTTAAGTACATCCGAAGAGAAAGCGGCTATGTCGCTGTAAGCGAATTTCACCCTGAATATGGCTCCCATTGTGGCTTGAACCACTTTCGGATTATAAATTTCAACAGTGTCGGGGCTCGCCACCACTCCGTCTATTCCGAACCAGTCGGAAATTCTCAATATAGTCCCAAGATTTCCGGGGTCACGTATGGAATCAAGGGCAAGATAAAGCCCGTTTTTGATTTCGGGTTTCAAATCCACGGACCCGGACTTGACTATGGCAAGCACAGGAGAAGCGGAGTCAAGGCTTGATATGCTCGACATGGCTTCTTCTCCTATTTCATCTTTTCTATAAACTTTAAGTACTTGAAAGTCCGATTTCAAAGCCTCTTCAAGCATCTTTTCCCCCTCTATCACGAACATACCGAGCTCATCCCTGAACTTTTTGGACCCAAGGGATCTGATACGTTTCCTTTCATTGTTTGTGAGTGCTGTCATAACGTACAAAGATAAGTTCATTTATTTAATAATTTGTTCATTTTCACCGATAATTGTCTTAAATTTGTCTCCCATGAGATTGCGCACCGCGATATATATTCTTTTTGCTCTGTTTATGACTTCATGCAGTACTACGAGAGTATTGCAGGAGGGGGAGTACCGACTTGCGAAAAACAATATACGCATACTTAATCCCGGCCAGGAAAAGCCGGACATTAAAAAATCCGAACTCGCGGCATATATAAAGCAGCAGCCTAATTCCTATATTGCCTTCGGCTGGAATCCTTCCCTTATAATTTACAATTGGTCCGGCAAAGACGGTAAAAGCGGCAAACTCTGGCGCAAACTCGGCTCCGCCCCTGTTGTGTATAATTCGGAACTTGTGGAGACTTCGCTTGAAAATATCAAAAACCACCTTGATTACATAGGTTACTACGGCTCCAAGGTACAGAGCGAGGTTTCAGTGCACGGAAAGGAAGTGACAGTTTCCTACGACATCACTCTTGGCAAGCGTCACAGGATAGACAGCATTGCCTATGTTCTGCCGGAGGGCAGGGAAGAGTTCATAAAGGATTTTTATGAGGATATCGCTAAATCCGCGGTAAAGCCCGGCAAATTCCTTTCAGAGGCTCTGCTGGAGGAAGAAAGCGTGCGTTCTGCGACTGCGCTTTCCGGGCTTGGGTATTTCACCCTGAACAAGAACAATTATTCTTTTGAGGCCGACACCATAAGTCAAAAGGGGAAACTTACACTGTTTATGAAAGTCAGTGAGTTTTCAAGATACGAAACCGAACCGGTCTTGAAGCCTTTGGAAAAGTACCGTTTCCGCAATGTACGGATAAGCAGACCCAAGCATTTCAAATTCAGGGAGGCTGTACTTCGCGATCTGAATACCATAAGAAAGGGAGAGGTCTACAGGACAGCTGTGGTCAATGACACATATTCACGCCTTACTTCTCTTAAAGCATTCAGTAGCGTGTCCATAGGTCTTGCCGGAGTGGATTCGCTCAATGCCGTGGATTGCGAAATAAGGCTAAAGCCTGCAAAACTTCAAGGTTTCAAAGCGGATATAGAGGCTTCCAGCAACTCTTCCGGGCTGCTTGGCATCTCTCCGCAACTGACATTTTTTGACAAAAACATTTTCAATGGAGGAGAATGGCTTACCATAAGTCTTATAGCCAATCGCCAGTTTACCATGGACCGGAGTATCAACTCGAACGAATTCGGTGTTTCTGCCGGTCTGAGCCTGCCTGAGTTTCTCGGAGTGCCGACACGGAATTTCAAAAAGGGGACAGTACCGAGGACCGAATTCAATATCTCATACAATTACCAGAACCGTCCCGAATACACAAGGAGCATGGCGACTTTCTCGTACAGTTATGCCGGAAATTTCAAAAACAAATTCTACTACCAGATAGCTCCCGTGCAGCTGAACGCAGTTACTCTATATAATATAGACTCGGATTTCGAGATAGCCCTCGGCAGGAATCCTTTTATGCAGTATGCCTATCAAAGTCACTTCGACCAGGGCATAGGAGGCATGATATACTACACTTCCAATCCTTCTGTCAGTCAATCCAAAGACTATGCTTACTTCAGGACATCTTTCGATATTTCGGGAAATCTGATGAGTCTTTTCCGCCCCCTGATGAAGAAAAGCTCAAACGGGCAATATCTCATCAACGGAGTGCCTTATTCCCAGTATTGCAGGGCGGAAATAAATATAGGTAGGACCTGGAAATTCTCTTACCTGTCCGTTGCAAGCCGCATCGTGGCAGGCATGGGATACGCTTACGGCAACTCCAACACTATTCCTTTTGAAAAGCAGTTCTATGTCGGAGGCGCAAATTCCATGAGGGGCTGGCAGTCCAGAGCCCTTGGTCCCGGAGCATCCAAGAAGAATGACACTTTCAGTATTCCGAGCCAAACGGGAGACATGAAACTCGAGGCGGATTTGGAATTACGTTTCCCTCTTTTCTGGAAAATAGAAGGGGCGATTTTCTCCGAAATAGGTAATGTCTGGAATTATCAGAATCCGGGAGAGGGGAGTTCCGAGTCCTATTTTTCTTTCAAGACCATAGGCGAAACCATTGCTGCCGATTGGGGGTATGGAGTGCGCGTCAATCTTGATTTCCTTATATTGCGTCTCGATTTGGGAATAAAGTTATACGATCCGAGCAGGGAGAGCAAGTGGGTGTCTTACAGAAACTGGTACGACAGCAACAGCTTTGCGCTTCATTTCGGAGTAGGTTATCCTTTCTGATTATTTCTTTCTGTAATATTTGGGCCAACAAGATTCCAGATATGCCTTCAGGCTGTCTTCGTGCTTGTTGGGCTGGGGCTCATAAAGAACTTTCCCCTCCATTCCCTTGGGCATAAATTCAAGCTCGGTAAAATGACCAGGATAGTCGTGGGCATATTTATAACCGTCAGAATAACCCAATTCTTTCATAAGTTCGGTCGGAGCGTTCCGCAAATACAGAGGCACCGCCCTTGCCTTGTTTTCTTTAGCAGCCTCCATTGCCGCGTCTATCGCCATATAAGCGGAATTGCTCTTTGGAGATGAGGCAAGATAGATAGTGCATTCCGCGAGAGGAATGCGCGCTTCCGGCATGCCTATGGAGTCCACGATTTGAAAGCAGGAATTTGCCAGAAGCAATGCGTTGGGGTTGGCAAGTCCCACATCTTCCGCTGCGAGTATGCAGAGGCGGCGTGCGATGAAAAGGGGATCTTCGCCTCCTTCAAGCATCCTTGCGAGATAATATACCGCGGCATTGGGGTCGGAGCCCCTCACGCTCTTTATGAAAGCGGAAATAATATCATAGTGCAATTCTCCGTTCTTGTCATAGATTGCAGTGCTTTCCTGTAAAACAGAACTTACCAAATCATTGTCTATGACTATGTTTTTGGGATTCGGTGCGGAATCTACGACCAATTCGAGTATATTGAGCAGTTTTCTGCCGTCTCCTCCGCTGTGACGGAAAAGCGCTTCTCTTTCTTTCAACTCTATCTTCTTTTCTTTTAGAATGACGTCCTCTTTGATTGCCCGTTCAAGAAGCACACTCAAATCCGCGAGTTCCAAAGACTTCAGAATATATACCTGGCATCGGGACAGGAGAGGGGAGATGAGCTCGAATGAAGGGTTTTCCGTGGTTGCACCTATGAGCACCACCGTGCCGTCTTCCACCGCTCCGAGCAGGGCATCCTGTTGGGCTTTGTTGAAACGGTGAATCTCATCTATGAAAAGAATGGGGGCAGCTGCTGATTTTGAGAAAACAGACTTGGATTTGCTCTTTTCTATCACGTCCCGTACGTCCTTCACTCCTGCAGAGACTGCGGAGAGGGTATGAAAATCCCTGTCCATGGAATCTGCGATTATATGTGCCAGAGTGGTTTTCCCCACTCCCGGAGGTCCCCAGAGTATGAAAGATGAAAGCGAACCGCTCTCTATCATATTGCGGAGCACGCAGGACCTGCCCACGAGATGCCTTTGCCCGACATATTCGTCAAGAGTACGGGGGCGAAGCCGCTCGGGAAGCGGCGGAAGCATTCTTGAGCCGGATCTTTCCTCTGTTTCCTGCATTAAATTCCTTTCTGATAAACTCTTCTTCGCTTGCGCTGGTCGTATTCGAGCCCTTCCCACTGCGAACGCACGCTGTAGTTATCCTCCAATTCAGCATTGGTCTCCGCGTACTTGAAGCCGTGCTTGGCTGCCATCTCGAACATAGCCTCGAAGATCAGGGCTGTAGCGCCTTTCTTTCTGAGGTCCTCCCTCACACCTATGAGAAAGAGCTCCATATTAGGCTCGTGCTTGATATACATGGCTTTGAGTATGTGGAACCAGCCGAAAGGAAAGAGTTTGCCCTTGCATTTTTTCAGGGCTCTTGTGATTGACGGCATACCTACTCCGAAGCCCACCATTTCATTGTTTTCATCCTCTACTATGATAAGGTATCTGAGGTCGAGGACTCCGAGGTAGAATTTTACGTATTTGTCTATGAGTCCCTGGGTGAGAGGAGTATAGTTATAGAGTTGGGAATAGGTGTCGGTTATCAACTTGAAGAGGCGGTTTCCCACATCGTATTTTTTGATTTCCCAGCGTCTGTATCTTCTGATGTGCAGATTGTAACGCTCTTTCACCATTTCGGAAACTCTGTGGTACTTCTCCGGCAGGACTTCGGGAATATATACTTTATACTCCAGCCAGTCTATTTCCTTTACATAGCCGAGAGCCTCCAGATGTTCCTTATAGTAGGGCCAATTGTGGTTGAGAGCCATGGTGCTCAGCTCTTCATAACCATCGACAAGCATGCCTTCGGGATCGAGGTCCGTAAAGCCCAGCGGGCCTACAATCTTGTCCATTCCGCGAGCCTTGCCGAATTCAACTACTTTGTCCATAAGGGCTTTTGAAACTTCCCTGTCGTCCACGAAATCGAGCCAGCCGAAGCGTACTTCCTTGTGGTTCCATATTTCGTTTGCCTTTTTATTGACTATTGCGGTCACCCTGCCTGCAATCTTGCCGTCCTTGTACGCAAGATATGACTCCGCATCGCAAAACTCGAACGCAGGGTTGGTCTCAGGGGATAGTGTTTCTTTCTCGTCAAAGAAGAATTTTGGCACGAATGCCGGCATATCTTTGTAGAGTTTGTTCGGGAACTCAATGTATTGAGCCAACTCCTTGCCGGTCTCTACCTTTTTAACTGTAACAGACATGAGGTTCAGGATATTTCGGTTTTTAAGTACAATTTGTCCGGCTAAGTTACGATTTTTTAACGAACTTCAAAAATTTATAATTATATTCGCAATACCCAAAGCTTAATAATTGTGTTTGAAAGACGTCTGAATATTTTATTGTGCGTCCTGGGCTTGGTTTTCGCGCTGAATACCAATGCCTTTGCCCAACACTTCTCGATAGGAGTCTGGCAGGGCTTGAAAGGCGTTGGAATCAGTTCGCACGTGCCTCACAATAACGGAACTTTCAATTCTTATGTGGTCGGGGTGGACTTCGAGAAAGTCCTTTTCAGCAAAAGCAATATCCCGGGCTTTGCGGCGTCTTTCGCTCATCTTCTCCCTGTCCTTCCGCTCAGGAGCCGTGAAGCCCGCTCGCTCTTCCTTTATTACGGGCCGGGAGTTATGACGGGTATAGTGAGGGACGGAGATAAAGGGGCCGGCTTTGTAGCCTGTCTGTCGGCTGTGGGGGGCATACGTGCAACTTTTGACAAGAATATCGAGTTGGCTCTGGAGTGGAGGGCAAACCTCGGAGTACATCTTACCGCAAACAGAACTGAGTCTTTCATGATAAATTCGGGACTGTATAGAGCCGGTCTTGCGAGAGTATATCTGCCGCAACTCAAAATCCACTATATGTTTTGAGATGAGAAAAAGACTTTTAATACTCCTTTTGCTACTGTCTTCGAGCCCGTTGGGCGCGGGAAACTTTCTGACACCCAAATTCGGAGTGGAATGGGGTCTGGGCATTACCCTCTACCAGAGTTATCACTATAATTTCCTTACGGAAGATTATATGAGGGTGGATGAAAAGGGGACGGAA
The DNA here is from genome assembly GCA_963543835.1 of uncultured Bacteroidales bacterium. Taxonomy (GTDB): domain Bacteria; phylum Bacteroidota; class Bacteroidia; order Bacteroidales; family UBA932; genus Cryptobacteroides. The sequence goes on along the minus strand of CAUUCY010000005.1, from coordinate 25,556 downwards.
TGGATGATGAACATGACGGGATTGCTCTTGGGTAATGTAGGCTGCTATATGGGAAAGCATTTCAGCGTGGACCTGTATCTCGGCTCCCAGGGTATAAGGACGGACGAGAGGGTAGTGCCGCTTACGCTGCGCACAACATACTATATCAGCGGGTGGAAAAAGGACGGCGAATTTTTATTTGCGGAGGGAGGCGTGGGCTTCCGAAGTCATCTGCGCACAACGGAACTTGCAAAATTGGGCTATGGACACAGGATGAAACTCAGTGAACATATAAGTTTGAATTTTATCTTTTTGCTTCAGGCTTGTTTTGACCGTCCCAAAGTTACAGACCGCTATACAGGACAAATCGTTCCACAGGATATGGTAAGGCTGTCCCAGGCAGTCATCTTCTCTCCTGGTTTCTGTTTGTCTTTGGAATTTTAATAAGTTATTCCGATAAAAATCACTGTCCATACGACAAAGCGGATGAATTTTCCGAGCAAAAGGAGCAGCAAGGTCGGCACAGGAGGCGTTTTATAAAAACCAAGGGCGAGGCCTATAATGTCCCCTATGAAAGGCACCCAACTGAGAAGTGCCAGCCAGATTCCGTATTTGTCGATTTTTGCTTTTTGCCTTAATACCGTTTCCTCTTTTACCTTAAAGTGTTTTTCTATCCACTCCCATTTTGCGAGACGGCCTATATAATAAGTCGTGACCCCTCCCAACCAATTGCCCATTGTGCCTACTATCAGGCAGGCCAAAGGCTGCTGAGTGGCTGCGAGTATGCCTAAATAGAGGGCGTCCGAGCTGAACGGCACCACCGTTGCAGCCAGGAAAGTCCCTATAAAAAGCCCGAAAAGTCCGGCTGATTGAAGATCTATCATTTCCTACAAAGCAGGATAGTCGAAAAGTTCCCCTGCAAGGTATTTGTCATACGCGGGCATATCCACAAGACCGTGACCGGAAAGACTGAAAAGAATCACCTTTGCTTCTCCGCTTTCCTTGCATTTATTGGCTTCCCGTATGGTAGCTGCTATTGCATGGCAGGATTCGGGTGCCGGTATTATGCCTTCAGCTTTTGCAAAAGTGCAGCCTGCGGCGAAAGATTCGCTCTGCGGAATATCCACGGCTTCTACAAAACCGTCTTTTTGGAGTTGTGAAACTATTGAGCCTGCTCCGTGGTAGCGCAGACCTCCCGCATGTATGGGCGCGGGCTTGAAATCATGACCGAGGGAATACATAGGAATAAGAGGAGTATATCCGGCTTCATCGCCGAAGTCATATATGAATTTGCCCTTTGTGAGTTTAGGACAGCTGCTCGGTTCTGCCGCGATGAAGCGCGTATTAACTTTTTCTCCGCTTATTTTATGTCGCATGAAAGGAAAACTTATTCCGCTGAAATTGGAACCTCCACCGAAGCAGCCGATAAGCACATCCGGATATTCTCCTGCCATTTGCATCTGCTTTTCAGCCTCCAGACCAATTATTGTCTGGTGCAGGCAGACGTGATTCATAACGCTGCCGAGCAAATATTTGCAGTGTGCCGTGCTTCTTGCAAGCTCCACAGCCTCTGAAATAGCGGTGCCGAGCGAGCCCTGATAGCTTGGATTATTCGTTATGATATCCTTGCCTGCCCTGGTGGACATTGAGGGCGAGGGTGTTACCTGCGCCCCGAAAATCTGCATCATGCTGCGGCGGTAAGGCTTCTGCTCATAACTTATTTTCACTTGATAGACAGCGCATTCGAGCCCGAAAACTTTTGCTGCGTACGATAGGGCAGTACCCCATTGACCGGCTCCTGTTTCAGTACTTACATTTGTTGTACCCTCTTTTTTGGCATAATACGCCTGCGCAAGAGCGGAATTTAGTTTGTGCGAGCCCACAGGACTTACGCTTTCGTTCTTGAAATATATATGTGCCGGAGTGTCGAGAGCCTTTTCGAGCTCATAGGCGCGGACGAGGGGAGTGCCCCGGTAAAATGAGTATTGTTCAAGCACTTCCTCCGGAATATCTATCCAAGCATCTTTCCGGTTGACTTCCTGACGCGCGCATTCTTCGCAGAATACAGGATACAGGTCCTCCGCCTTTATGGCTTCTTTTGTTGCGGGATTGAGCATGGGAAGGGGCTTGTTTTTCATCACCGCCTGAATATTGAACCACTGTGTGGGAATCTCGCTCTCCGGGAGAATAAATCTTTTCTGTTTCATATTTCGGGTCTAAAAAATCAAGACCGTCCGAAAAATCGGACAGTCTTTGTCATAAATATATACGAGCAACAAGCCTGACCGATTTTATTCCGCCCGGCGCCACCAATTCTTCGATGTGTGCACGTAAGTCTTCATTTTTGCTTATCAAAGTTAGTGGAAATTTTTGTAAATGCAAATATTTTTCTACCTTTGCCGCCGAGTAATCGCCTCTTAGGCGTTGCAAGTGTGCTTGGTACCACTAAAAAAACAAGAATTATGACAAAAAACAACATTTCAGGACAGCCTTCGCTGTCGGTGACTTTCCTTTGGCTGGCAGTTCTTTTCAACGTATGCTTGATAGCCTCCAATCTTTTTGCAAGTAAAATTTTCCAATTGTGGGATTGGTGCGTGCTGCCCGGCGCAGTGATTATTTTCCCTATATCTTACATATTGAACGATTGTCTGAGCGAAGTCTACGGCTTCAGGAAGGCAAGTCTCGTTATCTGGACGGGATTCACGATGAATCTGCTGTTCGTAATAATGGCACAACTCGTGATTGCCTTGCCCGGAGCTCCATTCTGGGAGGGTCAGGAGGCGTTCAATGCCATATTCGCTTCTGCACCGCGCACTTTGGCGGCTTCGCTTCTGGCATTCCTTGCAGGCTCAAATATCAATGCCGTGGTGATGAGCATAATGAAAGTGAAAGACAAGGGGAAAAGATTTGGAAAGCGCGCTGTCCTGTCTTCTCTGGCAGGAGAGTTGGGAGATTCTTTGATTTTCATACCCATAGTATTTTGGTCCACCGGATTAAAGACAGTTTTAACTATGATAGCCTGTCAGGTGGGAGCAAAAGTTCTTTACGAGATACTTATACTTCCCGTAACGAGCCTTTTTGTCAAAAGACTAAAGGAAATAGACGGGACGGATACCTACGACAGGAACATTTCTTACAATCCATTTAAAGTTTTATTCAGATAATTATGGCGGAAGGAAGGGAAAAAGAGGGGCTGCAGTCCCTCGGAAAAAAGACGGAATACAAGTCGGATTACGCTCCTGAAGTGCTTGAAAGCTTTATCAATAAGCATCAGGACAATGATTACTGGGTGCGTTTCAACTGCCCTGAATTTACTTCTCTGTGTCCTATCACGGGGCAGCCGGACTTTGCTGAAATCAGGATTTCGTATATCCCTGACGTGAAAATGGTGGAAAGCAAGTCTTTGAAACTCTATCTTTTCAGTTTCAGAAATCACGGGGATTTCCACGAAGATTGCGTGAACAAAATAATGAAGGACCTGATTAAACTCATGGATCCCAAATATATAGAAGTTACGGGGCTGTTCACTCCGCGCGGAGGTATTTCCATTTTCCCTTACGTTAATTACGGCCGTCCCGGCACCAAATTCGAGAAACTCGCGGAGCAGCGCTTCGCTGCGCACGAATAGGGGAGTCGGGATTCCCCCGCTACCTTAGGAAAATGTTTGTTCCGGATTCGATTTTGCGTCCGCGATACCATACATTGAAACCGTCTTCTGCATATCCGTCGTCGAGTACTTTGAAGTTAATTCCGGCTCCTTCTATTTTTCTTCCGTAATAGTAGGCATTGAAAGCGTCTTTTGAGTATCCGTATTTAAGAACAACGAAACTTGAGGCGCTCGCATCCTCTATCTTTCTGCCGCGGAAAAATACATTGAAAGCATCCTTCGCATAGGCTTGTCCGAGATTGTGAAACGAACTTGAAGATGCGTCCGGAACGATTTGTCCTGCGTAAAGCACCTGTCCTCCCAAGACTCTGTATCCTTCATATCCGGGGTGACGCAGCCCGTAATCAGCCTCGAAATCTGGGTACTCTTCTTCTGGAGCATATCTCGGGCTAACATTGAAAGAGTAGGGGTCTACGTATGGAAGAATGCGTCCGTTCATGAACACGTGATTTCTGTCTTTGGCATAGCCGTATCCGAGATCCACGAAAGTATAGTAGTCTGCATATACGATTTCCCTGTTGTCAAAAAATACCCGCCCGTCGAAGATTTCGTAGGAAAAGCGTGGCTGTGCGTATGAATTCAGTATTCCCGCAAACAATAGCAAGAATGTTATCAGTAATTTTCCCTGTTTCATAATAATTTATTTTATGTATCCGCATCGAGTCCCGTCTCCGCCTTATGGAAATACAAGTCGAGACGATAGGGTTCTCATCACCCTTTGTAAACTTAATCAAGTGCTGAAAGCGATGCAGTGCTGCGAAGTTAATCATAATTTACCGATAATTAGAGAATAGTTATAATTTTGTTATACTCAATTTAGGTCGCTTTAGCCATGAATAAGGTGTAAGCCTAATAAAATACCCGTCAAAATATTCTTATGTAATTTCAGCGATCTTATGTATATGATATTCTAAAACAATTTAGTTAGGAACTATTAATGGGAATTAAAAATTCTTTTTATAACTTTACAAAGAACGAAGATTTTAACCATTAAAAAAACCGGTAATATGAAATTACTAAAGAACTTTGGCAAAAGCCTATATAGCTTTCTTGTTATACTATTTGCAGAATTCATAATTTTCAATGTTCCCATTGTTTTTGCTCAGAATGCTGGTTTACAAAAAATATCATCAGTGATAGTTGATGAAAGTAATGATCCTGTGATAGGTGCTGCCATAGTAGAGAATAAAAATAACGGAACAATTACCGATATCGAAGGAAAATTCACTCTCATTGTTGATGTTTCTTGCACTCAGGTAACTATTGAAGCAATGGGATTCAAGAAAAAGGTAATGAAACTACCGCTTCCAAAGAAAATATTCTTGGAATCCTATTCTGAGATACTACAAGAAACAGTTGTTACCGGTATATTTACGAGAAAAAAAGACAGTTTTACGGGAGCTGTGCAAGCCATTTCCTCAGATGAACTGAAAAGGTCTAGCAACACAAATGTAATTGAATCTCTCAAAAATATTGATCCGTCTTTGCTCATTATAGAAAATCTTTCCGAAGGATCAAATCCTAATGCTATAGCGTCAATGCAGATACGGGGAGCCTCAACTCTTTCAAATGAAACGAGTTCTCTTAAAAGTGGATTTTTAAACAAGGCAAATATGCCTCTTTTCATCCTTGATGGCTTTGAAACATCCGTTCAAAAAATTCAGGATATGGATATGAATCGTGTTCAGAGTATAACAATACTCAAAGATGCTTCCGCAAAAGCCATTTATGGCTCCAAAGGAGCTAATGGCGTTATTGTAATAGAAACGAAAGCTCTGCTAAATGAAAAATCGCGCATAAACTATACCGGAAGTCTTGTAATAGAGGCTCCCGACCTTACAAGCTATAATCTTTGTAATGCTCTTGAGAAACTGGATATTGAAAATCGTGAAAATTATTATTCAGGATATAAATCTTTGGACCAAACAATTTATCATAGGCTTTATGCCCAAAGACTAAAAAGAGCGCTTGAAGGAGAGAGTACATATTGGCTTTCAAAACCTCTCCGAATTGCTTTTGGTAATAAGCATTCTTTAGGAGTTGAATTGGGATCCAAGGAAATAAAAGCTCTTGTGAGTTTCGGATACAACGATACCCAGGGAACCATGAAAGGATCTTATCGTAACGTCATTACAGGAGATGTAAATCTTTCCTATAGACGCGGTAAATGGATATTCAGAAATATAATGAGTATTTCGTCTATGAATAGCGAAGATTCTCCTTGGGGCTCATTCAGCGAGTATGCTTCAATAAATCCCTATTTTACTCCTTATGATGAGGATGGTCACCTCAAGAAAATACTTTACAATGCTTCCAATATTGGTACAACTGAAGATCCGGCAACTTTTACAACTACAGTTACTAATCCTATGTATAATGCTCATATAGGTACTAAATACAGTTCAAAATATCTTAACTTTTCCAATAACTTCTACGCTGAATATCAGTTGCAGAGATATGTAAAGATAGTTTCACGTTTTGGAGTGGATACTCAACGTTCGGAATCTGAAGTTTTCAAACCTGCAGACCATACAGACTATGCCACAAGGACAGAAGAAAATGCCCTTCTTCTCCGTGGCTTATACAATATTACAAATGGAGAATACACAACTTACTCAGGTGATATATCCTCGCAGTTCAACTATCAATTTGGGGATCTGCACGATATTTTTGCAACAGCACAGTACAATGTTTCGGAAACAAAGTACAAAGAGATTACTCATTATACTGAAGGTTATCCCAATAGTAATATGAAGAGTATTATCTTCGCACGTCAGTATGCAAATGATGCCACTCCAACAGGAGGAGAGGGCCTTAATCGAAACCTCGGTGCATTGATAACTACTGGCTACAGTTATGCCAATAGATATATGATGGACGCCACCTTGAAAGCAAGTGCTTCCTCTGTCTTCGGAACTGATAGGAAATGGGGAACCTTCTGGAGTTTAGGTTTGGCATGGAACATCCATAATGAAAGTTTCATCAAAGATAATATCAACTTGGTAAAACAGATGAAAATCCGTATATCCGCAGGATCCTCAGGTAACCAAAACTATAGTACAAATGTTTCTCTCCCTATTTACCAGTATTTTAGTTCCAATTACTATAATGGTTTTTCCGGTGCCTATCTGAAAAATATGGAAAATCGCGGATTGGGGTGGGAACAAAAATTGGACTACAATATAGGAATGGATTTTCGTACGAAGAGAATCACCGCAGTTATCGATGCTTATATAGCAGATACACAGAATATGGTGTTTTCCCGTTCTCTTCTTCCATCAACAGGTTACACTTCTGTGAGTGATAACATAGGCCTGGTCAGGAATAAGGGTATAGAGGCAAGTTTGAGTTATATTCTATATCAGAGCGGCAGTTCTTATGTAAGTATATTTGGTAGAATTGCATCAAATGATAATCGTGTTCAGAAGATATCAGATGCGATGAGGGAATTCAATAATATACAGAAGGCAAATGCAAAATCTTCAGGAAGTACGGCTCCTGTGACTCAATACTACGACGGAGTACCTCTACGTTCAATATGGGTTGTTCCCTCTTTAGGTATTGACCCGGTAACGGGGAATGAAATATATATAGATCGAAATGGAACCCCGACAAATATTTGGAGTGCATCAAATCTTGTTAATTACGGTTCTTCCGATCCTCTTTTTAATGGAAACTTCGGTATAAATGGAGAGATCAAAGGCTTTGGTTTCAATTTTGTCTGCACATATTATGGTGGAGGATATCTCTATAATACCACCCTTCTCGATAAAGTTGAGGGCACTTCGCTAGAAAAAAATGTTGATAGAAGGATTTTTGCTGGAAGATGGTTCAAAAAGGGACAAGAGGCTAAATATAAAGCCAGCGTATCAGGCCAAACAAGCCTGACTTTGCCTACATCACGTTTCGTGCAAAGAAACAATGTATTGACCATTTCTTCTGCCTCTTTGTACTATGAGTTCCCTTTGAAAATAATCAAAAAACTTGGACTGGAGCGCCTGCGAGCGACTATTTATGCTAATGATTTATACACGTTCTCTTCAATTGAAATTGAGAGGGGAACATATTATCCTTATGCAAGGAAATTCTCTTTAGCGTTAACAACTACTTTTTAAACGGATAGAAATATGAAGAATATATTTGGATATTTAATACTCTTTTTTGCAAGTATTATAGCAAACGGATGTAGCAAATGGCTTGAAGCCACGTCATCTTCTCAAATATCGGCTGACAAACTTTTCTCCAGCAGAAATGGCTTCCACGAAGCTCTTTCCGGTGTATATATTGATATGGCATCTCCTGATCTCTATGCCAAGAATATTACATATTATGCGACGGAACTTACATGGGGAGGATATGTACCGAGCTCTACTTCTGCAATCTCAGACTGGCAAGGCCGTAGGTATAACACTGTAAATGCGAAGTCAACTATCAAATCTATATGGACCAAGTTTTATAATGTCATTGCAAATGCCAATAAAATTCTTGAGGAGCTTGAAGCCCGTAGGAATATTATAAGAGATGATACCGAATATAGAATAATGCGAGGAGAACTTTTAGCTATCCGAGCTTACATGCATTTCGATCTTATCCGTCTTTTCGGAGAATATGATTGGGAGGGCAATGCTAATAAGTACACCATACCTTATGTTGAAGTTTATAGTAAAAACGAAACTCCTCAAAAGAACTATGTCAATACTGTTGCTCTTATCGAAAAAGATATTCTAGAAGCAATTGAACTACTGAAAATCGATCCAATTACCGGCAACGCACCTAAAAATTTCAATGAGAATGTAAATATTGATGGTTATTGGAACAATAGGACCAAACATTTAAACTATTATGCCGCAGAGGCTTTATCTGCAAAATTTTATCTTTGGAAGAACGATTTTGCAAAGGCAAAAGAATATGCAGAGAATGTCATAGATGCTGCGATAGGTAAGTCTGTTATAAAGTGGCTTGATGCTGAAGCTATGGTTAAGGCAGTGTCAAACGATAGGAGGGATTGGACATTCTCAACAGAACATCTTTTTTCTTTGGAGATTACAGGTTTGTACTCTATATGCAGTGAACTCCTGTACGAACTTAATGCTTATTCTGGGACCGTAAGACTCTTGGATACTTTCGTAAATACTCTTTATCCAATAGAAACTTATGAATTTTTTAAAGACTCATTTCACGAGGATGTGCGTGGACCGGCTATGCTTCTAAAATATTCGACATCCGGATATTTGAACTATAAATTCTATGGTTCTTCAGGTCAAGTGAAAGAATATAGGAACAGAATGCCTATGATAAGAATTTCAGAAATGTATTTTATATTAGCAGAAGCGGCTTTTATTAAAGGAGATTTTGAAGAGACAATAAGGTGCATTAATGAGATTCGTTCTCACAGAGGGATAACTAATTCCATTACACTAAAATACACCGTTTCTGATTCCGAAGGAATTCATACCAAAACTCTTGATGCTACAGATATATGGGAAATTTTCATGTCTGAATATTTGCGGGAGTTCATAACTGAAGGTCCTTGTTTTTATTTTATCAAACGCGTACATAATAAATCTTACATGGAAAATATCAATAAATTTAATAGAAAAATTATTCACTCAGATTTTATGAATTTTGCCAATAACTATAGCAAATTTCCATATCCGGCAGAGGAATTTACTTATGGAAGGATACAAGATAACTAAAAGTCAATAGATATGAAAAAGATATTGTATATATTGATTATTGCGATATCACTCGTTTCAATCGGGTGCAAAAAGGATGATATTAAGCCATTTTTAATAGAGAATTCATCATTATATTTCAGTGGTCCCAAGACTATATTTTCTCTTGTGGGGAAAAATGGGGATGAATATGATCTCAAGGTTCCAGTGTATCTTACAGGGTGCCTTTCTGAAGAAGAACGTTTAATCTCCCTCAAAATACAGGACTCTACAGCTGTGCAGGGACGAGATTATAATGTATTGAACTCGAAACTTGATAAGGGAGCTGATATAGGATATGTTGTTTTGCGAGTAAAAAAATTGGCCCCGGGAGTTACAAGGCTATCAACAAGACTTACTCTAGTACCTAATCATGACTTCCGAGGAGGAATGAATATGGGTGCTAATGTACAATCTACTTTGGTGACATGGACGGAGGAATACACAAGGCCTGATGTTCCATCATGGCGTTACTGGTTTCTTTTCATATGCAAGGGATATAGCCGAAATTTTCACAAAATAATGGTAGATGAGTTTGGGACAGATATAGATCATTATACAAATAGTGTAGGGGCTGTAAAAAAGAATCCCGAATATATCTACAAATCTGCTTCATGGTGGTTCTCTGCGTCCAGATCCATACGAGAAACCGTAAAAGCTCACGATGCTTCTCATCCTGATAGCCCAATGATGCATAGTGATGATTACGAAGAATATAGCCACTATAACGTTGCTGTCGGAAAAGGAAATAAGCCCAATAATATTCCTACAATACTTGAAACATTAAATGTGATGTAATGAAAAAAATAATGATAATATCTTTAGCAGTACTCTTCTGCAATTCCTGCTATAAGGATCTTAGTACAGAAACTACAACGACTATACCAGAAATAGTAATTGATGGAATCGATAAATCTTTAGAGGTGGTTTTCGGACAAAACATAAGTATGACTGCAAAAGTAACTCAAGAGGGGAGAAGTGAGGAGGATTTCGACTATTTATGGGAGATGGACATTCTGCCACAAAATGCCGGAAATAGGGAAATATTGAGTGAAACCAATCACTTTGAAATGCAGGTGTCGCGTTCTCCGTCAAACATTCCATACATCATAACTCTTACTGTTACAGATAATCTTACTGGGCTGAAGGCCTACGAATATTGTAAGTTATATGTAAGCAGTTCTCTCGAAGAAGGACTTATTGTTGCCTATACTCATGACGAAGGAAAGACAACGGAACTCGGCATACTTTCAAATAAACACATAACTTACGGCTATAAAAATGATGGCTATCGGGTAACTAAAGACTTGTTTTCAATTGCCAATAGTGCTCCTCTCAAAGGGAGGGTTAATGCGATTGTGGAACGTGTTTCATCAAACGGTGCAGTCTACAATGAGACCCGTATCCTTGTAGGTACGGACGAACATCTTCTGGCTATTGATCCTCTCACTTTCAAAGTTTCCGAGAAAGACGGAGAACTTTTTAATAATATGAAAGATAATGTGTTTAAAACGACATCTCTATTTAACTTTGCCGCGTACCAGAGCAGTGTCATAGTAAATGGTCGCCTTTACGTAAATCCGACACTTGTGGACAATTCATACACCAAGTGTGCATATCCACTTTCTCATGACAATGTTTTTAAACCGGAGAACCTTTCCTATGCAGCACTTTCACAGGGTTTTTTAGTTGTTTTCGATGAAGATAATTCAAAATTTCTCAATCTGATGGGGCCATTTGCACAGCAGGCAGGATTTTCAGAAATAACATCACCTTCTGAATTTGATATTGAGGGTGCAAAATCTATAGGTGCAGGTGAAAGCAGGGAACAGAGAAACGCCTTTCTGCTCAAGGATGCAAGCGGATTATATCATATAGTGATCTATGATAGAGGAGAGAGTTCATATACACATTACAATCTTGAGAGTGAAAATCTTAAAGATGCTATCAGCATAGCCTTTTGCGATAACTGCGATCTGATGTATTTTGCAACCAAAAATAAAATATGTGCCGTTGTAATGTCTGCCGGAAAAGCCACCCCACGAACATTAAATTGGAAGCCCGATACCCCCTCCGAGCGTATAACTTCTATAAGGCAGTACCATCAAGCCTGGTATGGAACGCGTAATTACAGCCTTTCCGGTGAGACTGAAGGAGGGTATCCTTTTCCGCTTGAAACCAATCGCCTTCAGATGATTATTACTACCTATAACGAATCAAGCGGAGAAGGAAAAATATATCTGCGACCATTTAACTTGAGCACGGGTCTATTCACTTTTAAGGATAATGGTTCTTATGGTGGTTTTGGTCAGATAACAGCAATAGCTCCTATTTTTAAATAGAATTATGAAACAAATGAGAATATTAATTTTAGCACTGATTCTGTCTACAATAATTCCGACAGAATCACATGCGTTTGAGCTTATTAATATATGGCCTTTCAGAAATAAGAAGGCAATCCTTGTTAAACAAGATACGGCAAAAAAGAAATCTCCTTACGAAAAGCTTTTTGAGAAGGAGGAGAAATTATCGAAAGGACTGCTTAATGTACATTTGAAGAAGGGAAAAGTTTATTTTGAAATTCCCGATTCTTTACTTGGAAGAGATTTTGTACTTGGCTCTACAATTCGCGCCATATCAAATAATGCAAATGGTATAGTAGGTTCCAAAAATGCATTGAAATTCTTTACTTTCACAGAAGCTGACTCGACTATATTCTTACGAGAGCTCTCTTACTACTATGATTCTGAAGAGAAGAATATCGAATCGGCCCTCGCAAAGAGCAATATTGGAGGTATCACAAAAAAGTTTAAAATTGAGGCGAAATCTCCAGGGGGGGCGTCAGTGATTGATGTTACGGATATCTTCCTCTCAGACGATAAGTCACTCAGTCCATTCTCCGATATAGCTTTGTATGCGGCTTATGAAAGAAATGATAATTACAGGAAGGACTTGTCATATATAATTGATACAAAATCTTTCAAGGATAATGTTTCTGTTACAGTGTCCAAAAGTTACAGATACACTTTGAAAGATAGAAGCGGAAAAGAGAGAATAAAGGATAAAGCACTCACCGCAGAGATGACTTATTCAATTCTTATTCTCCCCAAAGATATATATCACCCTCGAACTGCAGATCCCCGTATAGGATATTTCTTTACCGAGAGAAAACAGTTAGGAAGTTTTAACAATACAACCAAGCCCCTTTATCTAGTAAATCGTTGGCGCCTTGAGCCTTCGGATACATCTGCTTTCCGTAGAGGAGAGATGGTTGAGCCTATTAAGCCGATAATATATTATATTGATAATGATTTTCCGGAATGGTGGAAACCGTACATAAAAGCTGCAGTAGAACAGTGGAATGAGGCTTTTGAGAGAATCGGATTCAAAAATGCCTTAGTAGCCAGATTCTTTCCGACAGACGACCCTTCCTTTGATCCGGATAATATTCGTTATAGTTGTATTAGATATGCCCCTTTAGGTATACAGAATGCCATGGGGCCTTCATGGGTCGACCCAAGAAGTGGTGAGATTATAAATGCATCAGTCTATGTATATCACGATATTATCGAGCTTCTTCGTACTTGGATATTCGTACAGACATCTCAGGCAGATATTGAGGTAAGAACAGCTAATTTACCGAAAAAAATTCTTGGGGACGGATTAAAATATGTGATTAAACATGAAATAGGGCATACATTAGGTTTGATGCACAATATGAGCGGTTCCTCAGTAATACCAGTAGAATGGCTTCGTGATCCGCAGAAGTCTAATGAATACGGTACTACTACTTCAATTATGGATTATGCCAGATTTAACTACGTCGCTCAACCTGGGGACAAGGAGAGGGGAGTAAAACTGACTCCTCCCGAGTTTGGTAAGTATGACTACTGGGCGATAAGGTGGGGTTATCAACCTATATTTGATGTTAATTCTTTCGATGAAGAAACAGAATTGACTACAAAAATGATTACAGACTCCCTCAAAACGGCACCTTGGTATAGATACGGAAAACAGCAAATGTCAGCCGTTCTTTTCGACCCCAGTTGTCAGAACGAGGATTTAGGCGATGATGTGATAAAAGCCAGTTCTTATGGTATACTCAATCTAAAATACATAATGTCCAGATATATGAACTGGATAAAAGATTCTGAAGACGAAGATTATTCTTTTAGAACAACTATATACAAAGGAATAATAAACCAATATATCAGATATGCCAACCATGTCCTGATGAATGTGGGAGGCCTTTACAAGAACGAAATTACTGCGGAAGATAAGGTGGCCAGATACAGGAATGTCAACAGAGAAAAGCAGATAGCCTGTATTAAGTTTTTGGAAAAAATGTATATGGACACCTACTGGTTTGATGATAAGACTGTCTGCTCAAAATTATCTCTCGTCGGCTCTCCGGCTTCAACGCTTAGAGATCAACTCGCCGATTTGATACTTTTAAGCCCCTATTTTGCCGGAGCCTCCGATGGTATAAATACAAAGGAGTTCAGTTTTACCGATGCAATGAATGAAGTTTTCGACTTTGTATGGAAACCGACAAAAAATGGAAAACGTCTAAGTGCAGCACAGCGAGCTCTTCAAAAGAAGTATGTTACGAATTTCATGTTAATGGGGTCTTTCAATATGCCGACTTCCCAACAAAATGGATTTTATGAAGACAGTTTCAAGCGCGAAGATGTCAGTGGCTTCGAATGGATGCCAAGAAATATATTCAATATGGCAAATATTACCCAAGCTGGTATCTATTCATACCTCCAGAAAGCACGCGTTCTTATGAAAGAGGCAAAATCAAGTGCTTCTACCGAAGATGTGGCTCATTTTGAACTTCTTTTGGGAATGATAGATTATAGTCTTAAATAGCATAAAGCATGAAAAAAAAGATAAAATATATTCTATTTATAGCAATGACATTTTTACTACTATGTCATTGTCCCACAGCGGAAGCTTTCCAGCTTTTCAGAAAGAAGACTACTAAAGAAAAGATTAATCCTCAAAAGAAAACACCATACCTTAAATTTCTGGAGAAAAAGAATCTTAAAAGTGCTAATGGATTGATAACCATATATAAGGATAATAAGGATATATGGTTGGAAATACCTGACTCCTTGATTGGAAGGCGTGTAATCATCTGTAATCAGATTATCGGTAGTAGTTCTCCCTGGACCAGTCTTCGCGAGGATGTTTCTGAACAAAAGATATACAAAATATGTAAAAAAGATACAACGTTGATTTTCCGAGAACCGCAGCGTAATGTCGAAACTGATGATCCTTCAATAAAACGCGCATTGTCGAAATCACGAATAGACGAAGACGCATACCTCCTCCCGACAGTTTATAGGAACTCCGATTCTACCGCCATCATCGTTAAGGCTACAAAAATATTCAGCCCTTCTAATAAGAGCCTTTTTGATCTTAATGGAATATACGTGAGTGAGGGAAAGACCATAGAAACCGCAATTCCAATAGATGAATTGAGTTTTACGAAAGATGTTAAGGCTTTCCCAAGTGGTGTAGGCATCATACAAGAAGTTTCCTATGATGTTACCCTTGCACAGAGTGTTGGTTATTTAAAGTTCATGACTAATGAAAAGAAACGCTTTTCCGGGACTTTCATCTCTGCTCTTTGCGTCCTGCCTGAGGATACATTGAAGCCAAGGATTGCAGATCCGCGTATAGGAGTTATTACAGAGCCTTTTACCTCCTACCGTACTGAAAGGGCCGTAAAGAAGGAGAAAAACGCCTTGAGATGGAATTTAAACAGTAACAGAACAATAGATGTGTATGTAGATACACTTTTCTCTCCAACTTGGCGTGAAGCAATCAAAAAGGGAATATGCACTTGGAATGAGGCTTTCGAAAGGATAGGATTAGGGGAGCGAATACGTGTTATCAACTTTACAAAAGACTTGAATAGTTATGATCCTTTTATAAGTAAGATTGTTGCAAGTAAATCAAGTAATTCTGAGAACATTTCTGCTTCCATCTGCGGGAATTCTCTTTCAGGTGGTATTATAAGTTCTACTATATCTGTTCCTGGTGGCTTTGCCGATGGTTTACGAAAGCGTGCTATGCTTGAAATCGCAGATGTGGACACACGTTTTCAAAATATACAGATTCCAGATGATGCGATATGTGAAGTCCTAAGTTCGGAAATGATGAAAATCTTTGGCCAAGTACTTGGATTGGAACGTAACTATGCCGGATCTTACGCATATTCTCCGACTCAACTTCGTGATCCGTCCTTTACAAAGGAAAAAGGAATAACAGCATCTGTCACCGATGATGTAACTTTCAATATCTTTGCAATACCTGGAGACAAGGAACAGGGGCTCACCATAATCTCAAACAAAATAGGAGAGTATGATAAATATGCTATTGAATGGCTGTATAAGGAATTTCCGGAAGGTGCAGATGAAAAAGCATTACTCAATGATTTCGTAGAGAAAAGGCAGGGACAGAAAGAATATCTTTATATCCCTTATAATAGATTTAATCCAGATCCTCGCTGTCTCCGGGGGGATCTGGGGAACAATTTATTTGCCTTTCATAAAGCTGCATTAAATCATCTCAAAACGTCTGCAAACGAAGCGACTGAATGGCTCCCTTCAGATAAACTGGATGGTAATAGCTATAAAGAACTTTTCCTTGACTTTCTTTGGTTGCGGTTTCGATCTGTCAATATGCTGCTTGCAAAGAATATAGGCGGTGTGTATATAAACGACAGAAAAGATACAAAAACTTACATCCCTATTCCGAAAAGCATACAAAAGAAGGCCCTTAATACCATAATGGATTCTTGTTCAGATCTCTCTTGGATAGACAAAAACAAAGAGTTAATGCAGTATAGTGGAGCGTACTACAGCATCCAAAGTTTCAATACCATCCAGATGTCTGCATTAGGCATATATTCAAGATCGGAGAATATAATATTTGCAGAGAATGAAGCTGAAAGCCAATACACATGGTCTGAATTTATAGATGATTATATTGAACGACTTACTAAAAACATATCACGCGGGTTAATGCTTCCTGGCGAAGAGATGCCTATTAACAACCTCATATACAAACTGGCAGAGAGTTCCCCTGTTTTAATGGAAAATTACAGGCTTGCCAGGGCTAAGAAAAATTTTGCCTTGCAGCAGGATATATCCCTAAGACCAAATGTTATTGCGGCTCCCGAGGTTTGGAAACAGGATCTTGATGCAGCCTCTTTACAGAAACTGAAAAAACTGAGAAACATACTCTCTAAAGGTAAATCTATGGCCAAAGACTCATTTTCATCAGGCAAGATTTCTTTTCTCATTTCGGAGATAGATTCAGCATTGAAAGGAAAAGGATTATAATTTTGACATTTATTATTTAAATTATTACTTATTATGAAAAAGGTATTTATAGGACTTTTAGCAACAATTGGGATTTTTGCGGTATCTTGCCAAAAAGAAAAACCGGCTGATTCTCTTACAATCGGCTTAGGAACAATTAACGCTAGATATACAGGTGAGGAGCAGACCCTGACTTTCACCTCTAATGCCGACTGGACAGCATCAAGTAGCGTTGACTGGGTAACAGTAACCCCTACTTCTGGCTCTGCAGGGAAAGGGAGCATAAAGTTGGCAGTTAAGGCCAATGATACATTCTCCGAACGTATCGGTAACATATCTATTGTAGCCGGTGATAAAAAAACGAAATTCTCTGTAAGACAGGGCTTTTTAAACGAATTCGGGTCCGGCATTGATTATCATATATCGGCATTGGCCCAAGATATAAGCATATCGGTGAAGACCAATATTGAATATGAAGTGAAAGTGTCGGAGAATAGTTCTTGGCTCTCCGTTGTGCAAACTAAAGCAGCCCCAGAGCTTGGCACTATTAAAATTCATGCTTCGGCAAATACAGAACTTGCTCCGCGTACGGGATTATTTACCATTACCGGAGAGGGAATTTCCGTAGAATATAGAGTTATTCAAGATGCGGCATATACTGTAACTTACAAGGCAGAAGCTGTTTATCTTAAAAACACTCAAAAAATATATGATACGGCTAACTGGGCTTATACAAAATTTAAGCAAACTGCGATAACTCTCACAACAGAATCTGAAGATGCCGTTGTCCTTGTGCTTAATATTTCGCCGGATACCGATGGCAAGACTATACCTGCGGGTACATATTCAATCGATGCAGCAAACACTAAAGCGGCAAATACATTCTCAATAAAGTCAACTAATGGAGGGGAGAGGTATTATACAACTATCAAAAATGCCACAAGTGAAATTATGATTGAGGATGGAGAAATAAATATTTATGAGTCGGAAGGCAAGTATAGTGTTACTGCCGTCCTCGTGGATGCTTTTGGCATACAACATAGTTATAGCTACGAAGGAGAAATAAGCATAACTGATAAGTCATTCGGAGCAAACTTTGGGGCTTCAACTTTTAATGGTATTTATCAAACTTATTTTTCAACCCAAGTAAACTCTTGGGAAATACCTGTATACATAAGTTCAGAGGGTAATAATAAAAAGTACGTTTCTTATATTGACTTCATTTTATATGGAGAAAAAGGTGAAGTTGCCGATATTAAGGATATACCGGTAGGGGAGTTCACTCTTTCAGAGGAGAAAAATATTGAATCATCATATCTGAATGGTATACTTGATGCTAAGCCCAAGACTTTCCATGTTAAATATATAACAACCATTGACGGAAATACGGTTAGTATTAAAGAAGGAACATCTCCAGTCCTCAAGATCAGTAAAAGTACTGCTAACGTCTATACTATTGAATTTACGGCAACTCTCGTGGAAACTATAAAGGATGAGGAAGGAAATCCGAAAGAAACCAACGAATTTGAATATTCGGTTAAATTTTGCGATCTCCTCTTGAATACAGTCAATCCAAATCCGATGAAAGCTTGCCCTGATGAAGATATATACATAGAGAGTGCAGGTTTTGCCAATAAAGCAAATGGGATGTATTTTGAAGAGCCATTTGTAAATAAAGAAGGAAACCTCATAGTCTTGGGTTGGACGAGTACAGGACCTAATACGGATAGCCCGCTTTATATTGCTCTATATGTTGATAAAACCAAATGGGTTTTTGAGAAAAACTTCCTTAATAAATACTGTAACACTCATATTCCTGATGGTGTTTACGATTTCTCCGCAATGTCCGCTCCGGGAAAACTTCTCCCTATCAAGTTTTCCGGAAAACCTTATTGCTACTACACCAATCGTTACACCGGTACTTCTTTTGCGATATCAGGAGGCTCCATTACCCTGAAAGATTATATTGTAAAGCTTGACTTAAAGGCTACTGCCGGAGAAAAAAATATAAACATAAAAGGAGCATTCTCTTATGGCGATGGTCTTATTAGAGATTGGTCAAAATTTGTGAAAAAATTGTCTCTTGATGCTGAATAAGTTTTGTAGGATATTTCAGTTTGCTTATCTTTAACGAAGAGTCCGGTAAAACCGGATTCTTTGTTTTTTAGTAAGATGATGAACAGATCTAAAAATCTCTATAGGATAGAAAGGATTTTCAAGATTTTAGGAGTTCTCTTTGTCGACAAGGTAGAACTAAAAAACGCATAACTTAACATAATATAAATTGTATAACAGAACCGCCTGCGGAAAAATGTATCTCAGTAGAGATTTTGTTGTTTGACGGACCGATTATAAATTATATTGGGAGTTTAGTTTTAGATTTATTAACTTTGGCGGGAATAAACACTACAACTTTATGAAATGGCTCAGAAATATCTTGAAAGGAATATCATTGAGTTCGGCTCTTTTTGTATTCCAGGCTTGTTACGGCACTCCGCAATGGCTGAATGATGTGGAAGTCAAATTCAAGCTCGTGTCATCGACGGACAACACTCCTCTCAAAGACGTTGAAATCTCCACAAGAGTATATAAATCCGAGAATCTCGACTGGATTCTTTGCGGCTATACGGATGAAAACGGTTTTCTTGCCACTTTTGCGGGCCTTATGGACGAAAATAGTCCGGAATTCCGCTTCAGACCTCCTGCAGACACGGGTTTTGAGCTAAAAGACACCGTGATCGCCAACCCTGCCAATCGTATCATTCAAATCAAATTAAAAAAGGCTGAATGATTTCACGTACAGGCACTTGGCTTTTCAGGCTTTTCCGTGCCAATGAAGTCAGGGTCCACGAGCTGAATTATCTTTTCTGGGAATGCACTACAAGATGCAATCTCCGTTGCCGTCATTGCGGCAGTGACTGCAAGATGACAAGCAATAACGAGGATATGCCTTTAGAGGACTTTCTCGGGGCGCTTGACACCATACCGCGCAGGCATATTCCAAAAGAATTTACGGTGGTACTTACAGGCGGCGAGCCTCTGCTGCGTCCTGACATCGAGGATATAGGAAAAGCGATAAGACGGCGCGGAATGGGTTGGAGTATGGTTTCCAACGGTTATTTTTATGACAGAGAGATGCATTCCCGCCTTATGTCCGCAGGAATGGGAGCTTTGACTATCAGCCTGGACGGTCTCGAAGCGGAACACGATTGGATGCGCGGCATGAAAGGCTCTTATTCTCGGACTCTCTCGGCAATTTCCATTGCAGCGGGAGAAAAGCGGATAAATTTCGATGTTGTAAGCTGCGTAACCAAGAAAAATATAGGCAAGCTTGAGGATATTTTCAAAATTTTATCCTCAATCGGGGTCAGGCAATGGAGATTATTTACTGTAATTCCCATAGGACGGGCAGCGAAAGATCCGGATATGTTCCTCGATAACGAGGAGTTCATACGCTTGATGGAGTTTATCAAGGAGAAAAGGCTCAATAACAATACTGGAACCAGGCTTACATTCAGCTGTGAGGGATACTTGGGCAAATATGAGTGCGAGGTGCGCGACACCCCGTTTATGTGCCGAGCAGGTATCAATATCGCATCTGTCCTGATAGACGGACGTATCTCTGCCTGCCCGAATATAGACCGGGAAGTGTTTTCGCAGGGCTCAATATATTCGGACAATCTGTGGGAGCTATGGCAGAAAGGCTTTTCCGAGTTTAGGGACAAGAACTGGGCAAAGCGAGGACGCTGCCTGGACTGCCCTGTTTTCCGGGATTGTCTCGGCAACGGCATGCACAATTGGCACGGAAAGTGCGAAGAGGTGCTGACTTGTCATTATAGGCAGATAAATCCTCAATAAACCCAAATTATTGCTATATTTGCGCCCTTATGAGAAAGAAACTCGATTTAGTCTTGGAGAAGGTGACGATTGAAGGCGTTGCAGCCGAGGGCAAAGCTATTGCACATATTGACGGAGCCGTTCTTTTCGTGCCGTTTGCAGTTCCCGGCGATGTCGTGGACGTGCGGGTTATAAAGAAAAAAAATAATTATATGGAGGGCATAATCTTGAATATTATAAAGCCCTCCGAGCATCGTTTAGAGCCGTTTTGCGAGCATTTCGGAGTCTGCGGAGGCTGCAAATGGCAGCCACTTCCCTACCACATGCAGCTTGAGGCGAAACAGCAGCAGGTTTATGACCAGCTCGTGCGCATAGGCCATCTCGAAATTCCCGAAATCTCTCCTATAATAGCTTCGGACAAGACACGATACTACAGGAATAAACTCGAATATACCTTCTCGTCCAAAAGATGGGTGGAGAACAGGGAAGACATGGAAGCCTTTTCCGAAAAAGAACTCTGCGGGCTGGGATTCCACGTGGGAAAGTATTTTGACAAAGTCCTTGACATAAGGCACTGTTGCCTGCAGGAAGAACCCTCGAATGAAATACGCCTGTTCATAAAAAAGTTCTGTCTTGAAAACGAGGGCTATGAGTTTTACGACATACGCGAGAACAGGGGCTACATGCGTGGCATTACAATACGCACTACGGAAGCGGGCGAGGTTATGTTGACGGTGGTTTTCGCGAAAGAAAATAAAGAACTCCGCACTGCCCTTCTGGACGCTGTGGCTGCGCGTTTTCCGCAAATCCGCTCCCTTTATTATGTGATAAACGAGAAATGCAACGACAGCATAGGAGATCAGGAGTGTGTACTTTACAAATTTGAAGATGCCATATACGAAAATATGGAGAATCTGAGATTCAAAATAGGCCCGAAGTCTTTCTACCAGACCAATACTCCGCAGGCATACAAATTATACAGTGTGACTCGGGATTTCGCTTCTCTGAGGGGCTCTGAGGTGGTTTATGACCTCTATACGGGAACAGGAACAATCGCCCAGTTCGTAAGTTCCCAGGCATCGAAAGTCATAGGCATAGAATATGTGCCCGAGGCAATAGAGGATGCCGAATTGAATGCAAAAAACAACGGAATATCCAATTGCTCCTTCTTTGCCGGAGACATGAAAGACATACTGACGGAAAAGTTCATATCCCTGCACGGTCGTCCGGATGTAATAATACTCGACCCTCCGCGCGCGGGAATTCATCCGGACGTTGCGAAAGTGATACTCGGAGCCGCACCTGAGAGGATAGTATATGTAAGCTGTAATCCCGCTTCCCAGGCCCGTGATCTGGCTCTTTTATGCGAAAAATATAAAATAACCGCCGTGCAGCCCGTGGATATGTTCCCCCACACTCATCATGTGGAGAATGTTTGTAAGTTGGAATTAAGGTAATATGTTCGCATCTGTAGAAAATTATTGGCTTTTGGGCCTCATACTTGCAGCCGGTCTTGCAATGGTCGTTTACGGGGCTGATTTTCTCGTGGAAGGAGCTTCTGCAATTGCCCGCAGACTTGGAATAAGTGAATTTGTGATAGGTCTAACCATAGTGGGATTCGGCACTTCCTGCCCTGAATTGGTGGTAAGTGTCAATGGTGCGCTTTCGGGAAATTCCGCCATTGCGCTCGGAAACGTTGTCGGTTCCAATATATTTAACACCTTGCTCATACTCGGTCTTACCGCTGTTCTCAGCCCAATTGCCATAACAAAATCCAACCAACGGCGTGATGTCCCTATAAGTATAGGCGCGACGGTACTTCTCGTTCTTGCCGGAATGAAACACACTCTTTTTGGAATCGGGAGTTCGGATGTGCTTTCAAGGCTTGAAGGAGTGGCTTTTCTGCTTGTCTTTGCTTTATATCTCTGGTCTTGTTTCAAGTTCGACACTCCGGAAGCGAATGATGTGAAAACGGAAACCATACCCCTATTCAAAGCCGTTCTACTCGCTCTTGCAGGACTTGCAGGGCTTATAGTGGGAGGAAAAATTTTCGTGGAAGCTGCAGTGGAACTTGCCCACAAGGCAGGAATTTCGGATAAATTCATCGCCATAACAATACTTGCGGGAGGGACTTCGCTTCCAGAACTTGCGACCTGCGTAGTTGCAGCCCACAAGAAAAAGGGAGGACTTGCGCTCGGAAACATTCTCGGCTCCAATGTGTTCAACATACTCCTCATACTCGGCAGCTCTGCCGTTATTTATCCCGTTTCATTCTCCGCGATGAGCTGGGTGGATCTCGGGGTGCTTCTAATGAGCCAGCTTTTATTGGCATTAGTGGCATTTACAGGCACTAAAGGCAGGATTGACAGGTGGGAGGGGCTTGTATTTTTGGCGTTGGAA
The DNA here is from genome assembly GCA_963543835.1 of uncultured Bacteroidales bacterium. Taxonomy (GTDB): domain Bacteria; phylum Bacteroidota; class Bacteroidia; order Bacteroidales; family UBA932; genus Cryptobacteroides. Next base: position 2,622 of record CAUUCY010000005.1, on the reverse strand, counting down.
ATTGGGTATAATATACGTACCTGAATCATGAGCATGGATTATTCTGAATTCGAAGGCATAAGTCCGTATAGTGACGAAGAAGCCGTGGAGGCCCTCAAGCAGGTTGCCAGGCATCCTTATACCTACGTCATATCAAAGTCGATGTTTCCAAATGAAAAGTTAAACTATCTTTCGACTATATTGAGCAATCTCAAGAGTGTGGATGATTTCCAGAAGACGGTTATGGTTAAGGCTGTGGAGTGGGATTTACAAAACACATTCACATCATTCACATACGACGGAGTTGAATTTTTGAAGGACCTTCCAAATAAATATCTTCTGATGTCCAATCATCGCGACATCATCCTGGACCCTGCATTGACGCAGTATGTGCTCAATGCGAACGGCATACCGATGAGTGAAATATGCGTAGGAAGCAATCTGCTGTCGAGCAAGACAGTGGAACGCCTTCTAAGGTCGAACAGAATGATAAAGGTCATACGAGGCATTTCCGCGCGCGAGCTTTACCTTTCTTCGCAACTCCTTTCAAAATACATACGTACAGCCATTACTTCGGGCACATCTTCCGTGTGGATTGCGCAGCGTCAGGGACGGACGAAGAATGGAATAGATACTACGGAACAGGGCTTGGTCAAAATGCTGGATATGAGCGGAAGCAAGTCTTTCATGGAGAACTTCAAGGAGATTTGCATAGTCCCTCTCGCCATTTCATACGAATATGAGCCTTGCGATGCGCGCAAGGCCTGCGAGTTGCTTATTTCAAAGACACAGACCTATGTGAAGAAACGCAATGAAGACCTGCACAGCATAATAACCGGCATACGCCAGCAGAAAGGGCAGGCACATCTTCACATCGGCCATCCTCTCACTGAGGCGGAACTGCGCATTGCTTCGGAGTGCGCCAAGAACGACAGGTATCAGGCTATACGCCATATAGTGGACAAGAGAATAATAGCAAGTTATAAGCTCTGGAAGACCAACTATATGGGTTATGACCTTATGACAAAAAGTGACAAGTATGCCGACAAATACAATCCGGAGGATCTCGAAGCATTCAAGAAATACACCGAACATAAACTCGGCAAATGCAGCCGCTCGCTGAATTACGAGGATCTGCGTCAGATATTCTGGGAAATATACGGTAACCCTGTCCTTGCGAGGGAAGAACTTGTAGCCGGCCTTTTCAGATAGTCCTATTCTGCACGAAAAAGCAACGAACTGTCTCCGTAACTTAGGAATCTGAATCCGTGGGTGAGAGCGTAGCGGTATATAGTCTGCCAGTCTCCTCCGACGAAAGCCGAAATCAGAAGGATAAGGGTGCTCTCCGGCTGGTGAAAATTGGTCACGAGCAAGTCTACAATACGGAATTTGAAACCGGGCACGATTATTATTTTCGTGCCTGTCTTTATTTCGTCGAGTCCATTCTTTTCAAGATATTCCACAATAGCGGACAAAGCCTCTTTTGTGCCGTATTTGTACTCTCTCTCGTATGGAGCCCATTGGGACACGTCACGCGGATCACCTTTCTCTATTATGCTTACGCCAAGATAATAAAGGGATTCGAGAGTTCGCACCGAGGTAGTGCCCACGGCTATTACCGGGCGTGAGTCCTCTGCAAGTTCCCTTATGAGTTCTATATTCACGACAAAAGGCTCACGGTGCATGGGATGCTCGCTGACAGAGGAGCTTTTCACAGGAAGGAAAGTTCCCGCCCCCACATGCAGACATACATTCTTTTCCTCTATGTCCTTTTCTTTAATGCGCGCAAGCACCTTCTCAGTAAAATGCAGACCTGCAGTAGGCGCTGCCACGGAGCCGCGTATGTGTGCGTAAGTCGTCTGGTAACGTTCATAGTCTATAAGCTCGGTCTCGCGCTTAAGATAAGGCGGAATAGGTATTTTCCCGCAGGTATCGAGTACGTTTGAAAATACCGAGCCGTTTTTCCACCTGAATTCCACTATGCCTGTCTCGCCCTTGCGCTCTATGAGTACGGCTTCGAGCCCCAAAGCTTCCGTTTCAGCGTCTCCTTCAGGATTGTATATTGAAAGTATCTCTCCCTTCCATTTTTTCGCGTTGCCTATTACGCATTTCCAGCGACAGGATTTCGTTGTAGCGAAAATCATATTGTATTCCTCAGGAAGGACAGGCTGCAAGCAGAATATTTCAATATTTGCACCGCTCGGCTTTCTGAAATGAAGCCTTGCAGGAACCACCTTTGTGTCATTGAAAACCATCAGTGCTCCCGCGGGGAGCAAATCCGGAAGGTCTCTGAAAATATATTCATCTACTTTTCCGCTTTTGTAGCGCAGAAGCTTAGATGAGTCCCTTTCCTTCAAGGGGTATTTCGCTATTTTATCGTCGGGAAGCGGATAATTGTAATCTTCAATATGTATATCAGGTAACATTTCTTTTTAATTTGCGTGCAAATGTACGCAATATTACCCGTATTTTGAAATCTCAAGCACTTATACAAATGTTAACCATGGGCTACAGATATAAATTACAATTCTAAATAATAAACGTTACATTTGTAATCAAATCTGGCACGACATGAGCTTTGTTACCTGCGGTGCGAGCACTCATTCTCAAGGACTCATAAGGAAATGTTATCATAAAAATTTA
>CAUUCY010000004.1:0-44164 GCA_963543835.1 uncultured Bacteroidales bacterium | reverse complement strand
TGATTTTTATGGATGTGGAGCTCGAAGACGGAAGCTGTTTTGAGATTTTCCGCCGCACGAGGGTGGAAGCTAAAGTTATTATGACAACCGCATACGATTCTTATGCAATAAAGGCCTTTGAGGCGGGAAGTATAGACTATCTTCTGAAACCGATAGAACCGGCTGCCCTGCGCAGGGCTGTCGGGCGTTGCCGCGAGCAGAGTAAGCAGCTCGACGTGAATGCGATTCTTGCAGCGATAGGCAGTTCCGCCACACAATATAAGGAAAGATTCCTTATTTCCGCCGGAGAAAAGTTCATACCGGTAAAGGCGGACGAGATAGCCTATTTCTATTCCGAGGACAAGGCAAATTATATAATGACAAAAGGTGGAGTCAAATATATTTTCGACTCCACCATTGACACTCTTGAAAAAGAACTTGACCCGTCATTATTCTTCCGCATTTCCCGCGGCTGCATAATAGCCCTCAGCAGCATATCAAGCGTCTCACGGCATGTGAGCGGCAAAATGATAATCTCCGCAAGCCCCAGACCGCCCTTTGAAATGACGGTGAGCCGCGCGAGGGTCGCTGAATTTCTCGAGTGGATGAAATAAGCGCATTTATCTTTTTAGAACAGGTCTGCTATCTCTTATTATCCAGCTTTTGAGAGGGATTTCTTTGTACTTTTCAACAAAGGCGTTCAGTTTGCCGCTGACGCTCGTGCCGTCGAGAAATACCGGACTGGAATAGCCCTCATTAGCTTCAAAAACGACATTAGAAAGTCCCCCATGACCTATTTTCGCTAATCCGGTGTCATTTATCCAGCAGTTGTCAGTATAAGATATTTGGTTGTCCTGATTGTTTTTTCCGTAAATTGCTCCGACTTTATCAGAATCCGTAAGTTCTTCCCCCTCCTTGAATACTTTACCTGCAATCACAAGGTCCTTTCTTTCAAAGTCGGTGCAGCATGCGGCAATCACAACGGAAGAAGCCCCATTATTGGAAACAAATCCTACAATACCTCCTATGCTCGGAGCAATTACATTCCTCTCTACCTCAAAGCCTTTCTCGGCAGGGTAGCAGAAATTATTCACAAGCCTGAACGTAGAATTGGGCTTGCTGTTTCTTAACCAGCCTATAATGCCGCCGGTGCAGCAATCTCCGCTACCGTCGCCTCCCGAAGAATCATCCGTAACAGTAAGAATATATACATCCTCAACTCCGCAGTTGCTTATCGTCACATTGAGTTTCTCTCCGTTATATATGTATCCGACTATGCCACCCGAATAAAATTTGCTCTTTACCACAGAAGATCCGTCGATTAAACAATTGTCGATATGAATATCATCGGAAGTGCCGTCATCGCCTCCGCCTATGCCTCCGGCAGCACGTTCGGACGAACTTATTTTAGTGGCATCGCTTACGACACAGTTCAGGACTCTGCCTCCCACGGTACGTCCTATAATTCCTCCGACAAATCGAAAGCCCGAAATTTCGCAGGAGGAAACCATACAATCCGAAATGGAAGACATCTTCTTCATAAATCCTGCAATTCCTCCCACGCTGTTATGAGAGTCAGAGGAAATTCTGGAAGAAGTCACGGTACAATTATTCACGGAAGAAGCATTAAGATAGCCGACGATGCCTCCTATCATATCTTTATTTGCACTGTTGATGACGGCGCCTGTAACATGGCAGTTTGTAAAAGCAGAAGCACCCCAGGCTGTTCCTGCAAGAGCACCGACTTTGGAAATGCCGTTTACCTTGACATTCTCCATTTTTATATTTTTTACTACTGCTCCCCTGCAATAACCGAAAAGTCCGCAAGGACCGGAATCGACAGGTTTTGCAGAGAGATTGCTTATTTTATGATTCCCTCCGTCAAAACAACCGGCAAAAGCCCCTGCATCAAAATCATAGTCGAAACATATTGTGGTGAAATCAATATCTTTCATATCAATGTCGCAAGTCATAAGATAGTGGGCTGCGTGGTACTTAGGATTGGTTCCTGTATTGTTGCATAAGCTGGCGAGTTCGAGTATGTCCTGAGTTTTGCTTATCAGATAAGGCTCTTCAACACTTCCCTTGCCTCCGCTGAATACCGCAGGATCTTCCGGCTCTGGAAGTTCGGGAGAGTCAGGGGTATAGACAGTCGCAGGCATTGTATTTTCCTGCATTATGGTAACATTCCCGCGTACAATTGTGTTGCTCTTGGATGAGGACAATTGTCTTTCGGTACCGTCATCGACTACGGCTCTTAGCACGAAGCCCTCCGAAAGAGAGCCTTCCGGAAGAGTGAAATAGAAACTCTGAGCCTCGGAGGAAAGGACTTTCGGTTTCTGGAACGTGAGCACAGCCTTGTTTTTGAAAGTATTCCCGTTCTCGAAAGATATTTTATCAATTTTCCCCTTGACATAATCGGGAACCACAAGACAGTCTCCCCAAAGACAAAAATCCTTCTTATTGTCTATGAGTCTCAGCCCTACGATTTTTTCTCCGTTACCCTTTAGGATGAATTTAATTGCTCCGAAGATATACTCCATCTTCATGGATGTAGAGCCGGCAGCAGGGAATGCCACCGCCGCAAGGGTTTCCGACGGGCATGAGTCCTCCGCTGCCGGGTACTCGCCCGCAAGTTCCAGTTTTATGATATTATTGTCCGCACCGGGAGCCACCATGCTGTAAGGATAGACGGCGGCGAGCTTTCCGTCAGTGCGTACGGTGCCGGAAAAGTTCGCTGTCTTCCCGTTATTTGTGATTGACGACAGCTTGAAGCATACTCCTCTTTCCCAATCAGGCTGTCTGTCGGAACGCACCCAGAGTTTGTCCGTCATATCCCATTTCACGAGAGTTCTGGTATCGTTCTCCCCTGAGAAGGATAATTTTGTTTCGGGTACGGACGCAGACAAAGTGACATAATCGCCTCTTTTGTCCTCAACCCTATCTTTGTTGCATGAAACGCTGAAAAGCGCAATTGCTGCCAGCGCCGTTGTTATGATATATTTTTTCATCACCATTTGCCGTTATTGTTCTTAAAATCGTCAATATTGTCTTCGCTGGCGTCCGACCATTTCACGCCGGATTCCAGCCAAGCGCCCTGCTCTTTGTATATCTTATCCGCGATAAACTTCATTGCCTGTGCGGAAGGGTGGTCTCCGTGACCGCTTATAGTCTTGATGCTCCAGTCGAAGTCATGCTTGGGCATATTAGGCTGATAGCCGAGTTTGAGATATTCGCCATCGAAGCCCAAATCGTTGAAGCCGTTGACTGCATATAAATCGACATAGCGACAATGCGACTTATAATGTTCGGCTATCATAATCATGGACTTTTCAAGACCCTCTGAAAGGGTGTCATGAATGATTATAACTATTTTCACATTAGGATATTGGAAAATCATCATCTTCACAAGTTTGACATAGGCTTCAAAGAAAGTTTCATCCGGGAGTTTCACCGCGTCCTCAAAGCTGGTGCACGCGTCCGCTTTCTCGAAGACGGCAGAGGTCAGGGACGAGCCCGGAGCGTCTTTTGAGGTTACAGGTACGGAATCGAGAAGTTTGAATGCCTTAGGTCTTGCCCAGTCGTTTGCCCCTCCGTTGATGAGGATGATGTCGGGATGTCCCATTCCTCCGTTCTCTAAATATCGCTTGCAGAAATCATGATTATACCAGTATTTGGAACTGTAGTCGGTATTGGTGCAGCGTGTCACCGCTGTGCCGGAAAAACCCAGATTGGTGTCCAGTATTGCGTTTTTTAGAAGATTGTAGGTAAGTATATACCAATAAGTCTGGGCTGCCGAGGTGACATTGCCGTCCCCTGAAGGATAATGACAATGATAACCGTTAGCCGCATCTCCTTCGCTCTCTCCGTTTTTATATCCGTGAGGCACATAACCGTCGAAAGAGGAAATGGAATCTCCTATCAGGCTCACCCTCAAAGGCTGTTTTTTACCCTCGGAAGGATTGACCGGCATGTTTTCAAAGCTTGGGTATCCGCTCGGAGAAGTTATCCATTTTTTCAGTTCAAAAGCGCCTGCGCCGCCGGAGACGAAATCATTGAGTTTTTTAAGCAGCGTGCCGTCAAGGGCTTTTGCAAGGGGCAGGCCGTCAGTATCGGTAAGATGTAGCGAAGAAGGGTCGTATCCTATTTTCATTCCTTTGAGATAGTAGGCATTGTTCAGACTGACCGAAGCTCCCGCAGTTCCCACCACCGCTCCGAAATAATGCATACTGCTGAAATCTCCGCCGCCGTTGAATCTCATTCTGTCCGTAGTCAAGGTAGTGTAACAGCCGGAAATCTTCACGGGAACAGAGCCTGTATGGTTTCCGAGTATTCCTCCCACCCCAAGACGGGAGGCCTGTTTCCATTCTATCCTCAGACAGGCAGGATCAGTAAAGCAGTTCACGATATTGACACCCTTGACTCCGCCGGATTCGAGTCTTGCCCAGCCTGCGATACCACCTGCAAAAGCATAATTATAAGAATCTTTACTGAAGAAGCCCGATGTCCATATATCGCCTCCCGTAAATGCGGAATTTATGATATTGACTTCCGAATTTGCAACTGTCGGCTCGATATAGCCCACAATTCCTCCTACGCCCCAAGTTCCGGTTATGTCTCCGTAAACAACACAGCCGTCTATCAGAGCGTGTTGTTCGGATTTTGAGGCAATGCAGCCCGCTATGCCTCCGGTCTTTCCCATACCGCAGCGAACCTGAGCATTGGAGCCGACCACGCAATCAAAGATTTTGCCGTCTTCGAGTCTTGATACTATGCCGCCGAGTTCGTGGTACCAGCATGCGACAGACGCATCCATACTGCAATTCCTTATTTCGGAAGAGGAACGCATAAGAGCTGCAATTCCTCCCGTATTGAAATTGTCACCCACGACTGTCGAGCCGGCAAGTACCTTGCAGTCCTGTAATTTGCTTGAAGTAAGGCAGGCAGCTATTCCCGCGACATACATTCCTATACCGGTTACATTTCCGGATACCGTACATCCCTTGATAAGAGCATTGTTTTTTACATTGCCGGCAATACCTCCGACAACCGTACAATTTGCCGTATTCTCAAAAGAGGCTCTTTTTTCATTCTGCATGAATCCCTTGTAGTGACAATCGCTGACAGTTCCGCCTTCCATTTGTCCTACAACGGAGCCGCAGCAGAGATTATAAAAATGAAGAGGTCCGTCTATGCTTATATCACTGATGTCAGTGTTTTTCGCATATCCCGCCAAAGCGGCGGAATTTTGACTTGATCCTGTATTTTTGAAATCGTTGAGTTTAAGATTCTTTATTTTTGCTCCGTCCGTCCAGGCGAACATGCCGTATGCCGTACCTAAAACGAGTCTCGGAGAAAGATTTGAAATACTATGACCGCCTCCGTCGTAAGAGCCTTTGAACGCCTTTTCTTCTGTCATTCCTATAGGACAGAATCTTACCTTGTTCATTACTATATCCGCAGTCTGGATATAGTGTAAGTGTGCATATTTATCGTATTGGGATTCGCATTTTTCAGAAAGGGAAACAAGGTCTGCTGCGGTGGAGATTCTGTAAGGGTCCTCTGCCGAGCCTTTTCCTCCGCTGAAATCTGCCAATTCCGGATCTTGTTCATTAAGATTGATTATTGTTCCGGGGCTTACTTTACAGCCCTCCGGCACGACAACCGTCTTCACGACTCTCGATGCCGCATCGCAAAGTTCGCAGGTAAAGCCTTTTTCAAGCGTTCCCGCCGGTATGACAAAAAAGTAATCGATGGTTCCGCTCTTGTCAGAGCCTTCAGGCAGGGCATTTACGAGGGTGACTTTGTTTTTGTCCTCGGAATCATTGACCCAGCTGATACTTTCAATCTTGTCTTTCCCCGGGACAAGTCTGCACTTGCCCCAAAGGATGGATGATTCGTCTTTATCTTTCAGCACGATTCTGCATATTCCGCTCTCCCTTGTAACTTTGATTTTGAGAGTTGCGACAAGATTGTTGAATGTTGCCACGCTTCCGCTCTCCCAAACGGCAGCAGTGATATTGGCTTGTGCGCCGAAACTTTTTGCGCTGTAGGTCTGGATTCTCGGAACATTCAGTATGATTTCCGAATTGTCGGAGGAGGGGGAAACATATTCGTATGGATAAATTGCCACATAAGGACCTTTATCAATCGAATTTCCTCTGAAAATTGCAGTTCTTCCGCCGTCCTTTAGCTCGGCTTCCTTTGTGGTGAAAAGGCTCCCCATCGAGCCGTCTTGTTGCGCCGCAGAGCGAAGCCATATATGGTCTTCCGCATCCCAAAGGATGGGTATTTGAGTTCCGTCCGCTCCAGACAGATGCGTTTTGGTGGACAGCTGTACGGCGGTTATGGACATGTTGTTTGTCTGGAGTTGCGGCTCTATGCCAGGCTTTGTGCAGCTAAATGCCGCAAGAGCCGTAAGGGATAAATATATAAGTGTTTTCCTCATAACAGTGTTTTATCGGCTAAAATTCTATGACGGGTCTTTGATTTCTGAGCGTCCATTTCCGGAGTTTATCGTCTTTGTATTCGGAGGCAAAAGCATTCAGCTTTTCAATAACAGTCCTGCCGTCGCGGAATACAGCAGCTCCGAATCCTTCATTATCGGAGAAATTGACCTTCCCCGGAGGGGTATGTCCCATAAGAGGGAAGCCGGAGTCATTCACCCAATAACAATTGCGGAAAGACATAGTAGGACGGTCATGGCTGATGTATCCGTAGATTGCTCCGACCCTGTCGGAATCGTTGATTTCTTCTCCGGATTTGAAGACCTCTCCGCCGACCCAAAGCTCTTTTCGTGCAAAGTCTGTACAGCACCCCGCAATTTCCAAATTGGAGGAAGCGCTGTTGGATACATATCCTACGATAGCCCCGATGGAAGGAGCTGTGACCTTTGAAATCACTTCAAAGCCTTTTTCGGCAAGATAACAATAACAGTTGAGCACTTTGAATCCCGTACTGGCATTACTGTTGCGCAGCCAGCCTATTATGCCTCCCGTACAGCAATCTCCCGACACTCCTCCTCCATCACCTTCTTCGGTAATGATATATGCGCCTTCGACACCGCAGTTGAGGATTTTCACGGTGAAGCTCTTCCCGGGATAGATATAACCGGCAACTCCTCCTCCATAGAATTTGCTCCTGACCTTCACGCCTTCTTCCACTACACATCCGTCAATCACAAAATCGCTTGCGGTACCGTCATCTCCTCCGACAATCCCGCCGGCTCCCCTGTCGGAAGTTGAGACCTGTGTCTTACCCATGGTACGGCACGAAAGAACCTTGCCTCCGGTAGTCCTGCCGAGTATGCCTCCGGCAAATCTCGAAGAAGAGATACTGCAATCCGTGGTAAGGCAGTTTTCAATGGTGGCGGAGCCTCCTTTCTGCTGTCCTACAATTCCGCCGACATTATTGTGGTCGGAAGAGAACACCACGTTTCTTATGGATTGGCAATCCTTGACTTTACTGCCATTTGAATATCCTACAACCCCTCCTATGGAGTACTCCGAAAGACTGCCCACCTTACTGTCCCTGACGATGCAGTTCGAGACTTCGGAGTCTTTCCATGCCGCCCCTACAAGCACTCCTATGTTGTGCGTTCCGACCACTGTGGCATTTTCCATTACAAGATTCTTCACCGTGCCGCCGCGTATATATCCGAACAGCCCGCAAGGACCTCCGTTGACAGGGACAGCCTCCATATTCATAATCTTGTGATTCTGACCGTCATAAATCCCGTCGAAAGCTTCGTCGTCCTTGTCATAATCGTAGCAGATATTTGTAAAATCCACGCCTTTCATATCGATGTCGCATATCTGAATATAGGATGCGGATTTATATTTAGGATTGGTTTTGCTTTCGTTGCACAATTCCGACAACTTTACGATATTTTCAGGGGTCGCGATGACATAAGGCTCGGCTTTCGTTCCTTTTCCTCCGGAGAAAGGAGAGTCATCGAGATTGATTGTAACATTTGAAACTTTGTCTAAAGAGACAGATATGCCTCCTCCCATAACAAGTTTTACTATCTTTCTTTCTTCCGAAAGGGCACTGACGATAATCCCGTCCTTGAATGCCCCTGCCGGGGACAGGAAATTGACTTTGAGATCTTTCAAGTCAAGCGGCTTTGCAAGACGGAGTTCTATTTTGTTATCTCCCGTTCCGGTGTCGAGCTTAAAAGAAGAAGAATATGCGCCTTTCCCCCACAGGACAGCGTCATCTGCCTTGTCCTGTATGAGGATATATTTTATCTTTTCTTCGGTAGTGGTTTCTCCCGAAAGAGTAATACTTATTTTTGCCAGCAAAGGATTAAAAGACATCTCGACGCCTTCTTTCCACGTTGCCGTGTAAATATTTGAGGGGAAGCTTTCGGAATTAACGTCCTGTGCGCCGGGAACGGAAATGGAAATCTTGGCATATTCCGATTTTTTATCCACGGCAAAATAAGGGAAGACCGCAACATAAGGACCCGCAGGCAGCGTGTCACATTCAAATGTTGCGGTTTTCATATCTTCCGAAAGTCCTTTTTCTGCAACGGAAAGGCATAAATTCCCGGTTCCGGGCTTTTGTTTTCCGGAGCCCAACCAGATTTGGTCTACCAGTTTCCAGGCTGTCCCGTCGGACTTTACCGCTTTCAGGGTGGCAGGTTTCACAGGCTCGGGGACTTGTGTTTTCGCTTTCTCACAAGAATACGCTGCCACCATAAATGGCAGTAAAAACATAGGAAAAATTTTCATCGAAATTTTGTTATAGTGTTAATAAATATGCCGATAATTCAGGCGGAGAAACTCATTCAATCATCGGGAAAGGTATCCGGCGACCTCGCCGGGCTGCAGGTTGCGGGCGATAATCGTACCATCGTTGTCGATAAGCAAGGCGTGAGGGATTGAATTGACTCCGTACAGAGCGGCGGCTTCGCTCTTCCAGCCTTTCAGGTCTGACATGTGGGTCCAGTTGAGCCCGAGAGACGAGATTGCCTTATTCCACGCCTCCTCTTTGTGGTCTAAAGAAACTCCCACAATTTCGAGGCGGTCCTTATATTGGGCGTACACTTTCTTGAGTTCCGGCATGCTTTGGCGGCAAGGTCCGCACCAACTTGCCCAGAAGTCCAGGAGCACGTACTTGCCCTTGCCCACCTTGTCGGAAAGGCTTATTTTCTTGCCTTTCGGGGTGGTCATGGTGAAGTCTATGTACTTTGCATTTACAGTGGTTCTCTTCTGACGCTCGAGAAAGCCCTTTATCTTCACCAGAAGAGGATCTGTCATATACTTTTCGGGAATTTTGTCGAAAAGTTCGAGGTTCTCCTCCAGACTGTTGTCAAAATACCAAAGTTTGAAGAGATATATTCCAACGGGGTTATCCATGTTCTCGCGCATACCCTCCTTGAGCACATGGGAATAACGTTTTTCCAGACTGTCTATGGTCGCGGTTTTGCTGTCTTTCTGCTCCGCAGTCAGAGTGGAGTCTTTTTCCATTTCTTCGTAAATATCATTCATCTGCCTCAGGACCTCCGTTATTTGGGAGCGTATTCCCTGGTATATTTCATTTGCAGGAGTCCCCGTAACGGAATCGCCCCCTTTTCGCAGGGAGACTTTTATTTTTCCGTTTTCAAGGAAGAACGGAGCGCTGAAAGCCTCCTCCTTTGTGGTGCAAGAAACATAGCGCAGCACGGTGGAGTCCTGCCTGCCCTTGAAGGAGAATTTGCCTCCGGAAAGGACTGTGGAGTCAAGAACTGTTGCATTCATACCTGTGATGGATTCAATATAAACCTTGTCTCCATCGGCTCCGCCTTCTACTGTTCCGGAGATTTTGTAGGACGGGTCGGTGCAAGCGGCAAGTGCCACAAGCAGCGATGCGAAAAGAAATACTTTTTTCATTTTACTTTGTTTTTAAAATTATCTGTAATTTTCATTTATAATACGCGCTATTGAATTATTGAATTTTTCGGATGAAAGAAGTGCTTCGAGAGTGATGTGCATCCTGTAGCGCCAATAATGTTCAGAAACTGCAGGAATATTTATCTGCTCTGTCATACAGTCGGGCATTTCAATATCGCTGCTCGTCGCAAGCCAATCCTGAAGCGGGAGAATGGCAAGCTTTGCAGGAGAAGCCAGATGTCTGCGCACAATCTCGCGCGCAATCTCGCTTGTGCAGTCCGAAGGGGCTTCCCCCCTCCATCCGAGCACATTGTTGTAATATTTCTGAATAAGTTCCCGGCTTTCCTCTTTCCACCATTTCCTGATAGGGGACATATCGTGCGTGGAAGTTGTACATACGCAATTTACGGGATAATCTTCGGTGCGTCCGAAATCAACTCCGGTATTCTTTGGCATACGCTCTATTTCAAGGGAGAGTATGCCGAGTTCTCTCATGACATCGGGTACGCAGGCGGGTATCATGCCCAGATCCTCTCCGCACGCAAGCATAGGCGTGCAACCGAGCAGTGTAGGGAGTTTCCGCATAGCGGAATCACGCCAGAACTCGTTGTGCCTATGATAGAAATAGTCATCGTAGATGTGGTTGAAAACCGCTTTGTGCCAATCGTCGAGGCTTGCGTATTCAGGATTGCGATGCGCTCCGATGAGAGGGTGGAATTTTCCTTTATGTTCTATAAAAAGTCCGTACACGGGCAGTCCGTGCGACTCGATTTCTTCCCGGCTGTACGGAAGAGCGGGGGAGAAATGTCCGTACATGCCGCTCTTTTCCGGCACAGGGATTTCCCATATACGGAAAAATCCGAGTATATGGTCTATGCGGAAAGCATCGAAGTATTTTGCCATAACGCGCAGGCGCATACGCCACCATGCGTAATTGTCTTTTGCCATTTCATCCCAATTGTAGGTGGGGAAGCCCCAATTCTGACCGTCTGCGGAGAAGGCGTCCGGCGGAGCTCCTGCCTGAGAGTCGAGATTGAATAGTCCGGCAGAGCTCCGCACTTCCACGCTCTCGCGGCTCACCCCTATTGGCAAATCCCCTTTGAGAAAGACTCCTTTGGTATGTGCATACTCCCGGACTTCCTCCATTTGTCCGGCAAGGTGGAATTGTACAAAAATATGATATCCGGCATCGTCCCCATCGCGTTCTGCGCAGAAATCGGCATAAGGCTTGAGCCATTCCGAATTGTCCTTGACGAATTTGGCGCACGCACGCGAAGCGAGTACGGACTCGCCCTCTTTGGCATAAAGTTTTTTGAGGAGTTTTTGTTTTTCGGAATTGACCCTTTCGTAGTCCACTTGAGGAAGGGCGTTCAGCTCCTCCTGCGTTTTCTTATATGCCTTGTCAATCTTCACTCCCGCGGCAGGAAGATTTATGTACATGGGGTGCAGGGCAAATGAGGAAATCGAACTGTATGGATAAGAATCCTTCCATGTCCTGCTCCTTGTGGTATCGTTGATTGGGAGAAGTTGTATAATGTGCTGGCCTGTAGCAGCCGCCCAGTCCACCATTTTCTTGAGGTCGTAAAACTCTCCAACCCCGAAATCTTCATCGCTTCGCAGGGAAAAGACAGGAATTGCCACTCCGGCCATGCGCGGAAGTTCTTTCCAGGAATCGATACATTCCACTTCTCCGCGTGCGGACTTCGCGCTGTGGGTTCCCCACTCCTTGCGCACGACATTGCCGTTACGTTCAAGTTCGTAGTGGTAGTCCTTGAGGGAGGAAGGGCGGCAATCCGCCAATTCTGCTTTCCACAGAGCCCCCGGAGTGTAGTTCATGGGTACACGAGTGCCGTCTGAGAATACGAGAATGACATTTTCTCCCCATTCAGTATAATATTCTATGCTGAATTTTGCTTTCATGTTATTAAGATTATCGGATTAGAGTACAAATGTACAAACTTTCCTGAGAGAAAAACAGCTTTTTAGTGTGAGTTTAATATAATTTTGCTATTTTTGCAGGCTACTATGCGGAATAGTGAAAATTAACTAAAACAACAAAATAAATTATGCAAAGCAAAGGTGCAATCAGATTCGTAGCAATCCTTCTGGCAATTGCCTGCGTCTGGCAGCTCTCGTTCACTGCCGTAACTGGCATTTACGAGAAAAAAGCCGCAAATTCTGCTGAAAAAGCGGTGATGGCGGCACAGGAAACTGCTGAATTCAGGAATCTTGCCGACCTCGAGAAGGCTTATTTTCTCGACTCTGTCAGAAAGGTGCAGAACAAGTGGTACATTGACTCGATTTCTGCACAGAAAGTTTATTTCGGTTACACATTCAAGGATGTCAAAGCCAAGGAAATCAACCTCGGTCTCGACTTGAAGGGCGGTATGAACGTCATGCTTCAGGTGCAGTTGGAAGACCTCGTTAAGGCTCTGGCAGGCGACAACGCCTCTTCTGAGGAGTTTAAAAAGGCTCTCAAACTCGCAAAAGAGCGCAGCGTAAACTCTCAGTCGGACATGATAAGCCTCTTCGGCGAGGCGTGGAAAGAGGTCGGTGCAGGTCGCAGACTCTCAAGCATTTTCGGAACATACGAAATGAGAGAGCGCATCAAGCCCGAATCTTCCGACGAGGAAGTTCTTTCCGTCATCAAGGAAGAGTCGGAAAGCGCCGTGGGCAACTCCTTCAATGTGCTCCGCAACCGTATTGACCGTTTCGGAGTCACACAGCCTTCCATCCAGAAAATAGGCAACACAGGCCGTATTTTGGTAGAACTCCCAGGCGTAAAAGAGCCTGAGCGTGTCCGCAAACTCCTCCAAGGTACGGCATCTCTTGAGTTCTGGACAACTTTCGACTGCACGGAAATTTATCCTTTCCTCGTGGAAGCTAACAATCTTCTTGCTCAGATGAACTCCGCCGAAAACAAAGAGGCGGAAGCTGAGAAGAAAGAGTCCGGTCTTGTCGAAGAGACTCTCGCAGAGCAGGCAAATCAGAGCACCGAGCTCGAGAATTACAAAAAGGCCAATCCTCTCTTCGGCATTCTCTCTCCTACAACCCAGAGAGGCACGGCTTGTATAGGTTATGCCAATTCAATTGACACTGCAAAAGTCAACAGACTTCTCGCAATTCCTCAGATAGCGGAACTTTTCCCTGCGGAATTCCGCCCTATGTGGTCTGTAAAGCCAAGCGAATTTGCAGCCACCGACAATATCTACGAACTCGTTGCAATAAAGGCTTCGGGCCGTGACGGGAAAGCCCCTCTCGACGGAGGTGTCGTTACCGACGCGCGCGTTTCTTATGATAACCAGCGCAGCGGAGAACCTACCGTATCCATGACCATGAATGCGGAGGGCGCAAATATTTGGGCACGCCTCACAAAAGACAATATAGGCAAGCAAATCGCAATCGTACTCGACGGTACTGTTTATTCATACCCTGTCGTAAACGGTGAAATCACGGGCGGAAACTCCCAGATTTCGGGGCACTTCGATGTGGAAGAGGCAACCGACCTTGTAAACGTGCTCAAGTCAGGTAAACTTCCTGCTCCTGCAACTATAGTCCAGGAACAGGTTGTAGGTCCGTCTCTCGGTGCCGAGTCCATCAACGCAGGTTTGCTCTCATTCGTCATAGCATTCGTGCTCGTGCTCGTGTTCATGATATTTTTCTATCGCGGAGCCGGTGTCACGGCGGACCTTGCGCTTCTTACCAACGTCCTCCTCCTCATGGGTACGCTTGCGGCTTTCGGAGCGGTTCTCACACTCCCGGGCATCGCAGGTCTCATCCTTACTCTGGGTATGGCGGTGGATGCCAACGTGATTATTTATGAGCGCATCAAGGAAGAAATCAAGTCAGGAAAGGGTCTTAGCAAGGCTATCGCAGACGGATACAGCAATGCTTATTCCGCAATCATCGACGGTCAGGTTACTACGATTCTAACCGGTCTTGTCTTGTTCTTCTTCGGTTCCGGTCCTGTAAAGGGCTTCGCAACCACGCTTGTTATCGGTATCGTGACTTCAGTCCTCACCTCTATCTTCGTTACACGTCTTATATTCGATGACAGAGTCAGCAGAGGCAAGAATATCACTTTCGACAGCAACTTCACAAGAAACTTCCTCAAGAACACAAATGTGAACTTCATTGGCGGTCGTAAATGGTCTTATCTCATTTCGGGCACATTGATTGTCATCTCCATCCTCTCTATAGGAATCAAAGGCTTCACCTATGGTGTTGATTTCACCGGAGGCCGTACTTATGTAGTGCGCTTCGACAAGCCTGTTTCCGCAGAGGAAGTACGTGCAGCAACACTCGCAGTGTTCAATGAGGCGGCATCTGCAGACGAAAATATAAACGGCGCTTCAGTCGAGGTAAAGCAGTTCGGCGGCGAGAGCCAGATGAAGATTACCACCTCGTACAAGTATGAGCAGGAGTCTTCAGAGGTCGATACTGAAATCGAGGGAATGCTCTTCAATGCCCTGAAAGGCTTCTTTGCTGATGACATAACTTTGGAGCATTTCACTTCAACTCTCGATAACCCTAACGGTATCATAAGTTCCGACAAAGTGGGCGCAACCATAGCAAACGACATCAAGCGTTCGGCTATAATCTCCGTAATACTTGCCCTCATTGTGATTTTCGCATATATCGCGCTGAGATTCAAGAAGTGGACATGGGGTGTCGGCGGCGTGGTCTCACTTGCGCACACGACCATAATCATCATAGGTTTCTTCTCGCTGTTCAGCGGAATACTTCCGTTCAATCTTGACGTAGACCAGACCTTTATTGCGGCTATCCTGACGATTATAGGTTACGCCATTAACGATAACGTGGTTATCTTCGACCGTATACGAGAGAATCTAAGCCTGCACCCTAAGTCAGACTTCAAGGAGATGGTCAATACATCTCTGAACCAGACTCTCACCCGTACGGTGAACACCTCGGTATCTACCCTCCTTCCTATGGTTGCTATTGCAATCTGGGGAGGGGAGTCAATCAGAGGTCTTGCAGTTGCCCTCATCCTCGGTATCTGTATCGGAACCTATGCCTCTATAATGATAGGAACTCCGGTAATGTACGATGTTACAAGAAAGGCAGTAAAGAATTCAAATAAATAATTTGACATTTCTTCGATATTTTGGACAGCCGGCCTCGAAAAGGTCGGCTGTTTTTATTATCTTTGTCACTCCAGCAAGAGTAGAAAAACTATGCCTTTCGTTCACCTTCACGTACACACCCAATATTCCATTCTGGATGGCAACTCCTCAATCGCAAAATTGTTTGACAGAGCCGAAGAGCTCGGTATGCCGGCGCTTGCCATCACCGATCACGGCAATATGTATGGAGTAAAGGAGTTCTACAAGTATGCAGCCAAGCATATAGACAAGGAGACTGGACGTTACAAGGTCAAGCCCATAATAGGCTGCGAAATCTATGTCACCCGCCATTACGATCACAGGCTCAAGGACAACGATCACAAGAGATATTATCACCTGATTCTGCTTGCAAAGAATTACGAAGGTTATAAAAACCTTATGAAGATTGTCTCTACCGGGCATATCGAAGGGTCATACTACGGCAAGCCGAGAGTCAGCCACGAGATTCTTGCAAAATATCACGAAAATCTCATCTGCTGCTCCGCCTGCCTCGCGGGAGAAATACCAAAGGCAATCATATCAGGAGACCTTGATGCCGCAAGGAAAGCGATAAAGTGGCATAGGGACCTCTTCGGGGAGGATTACTACCTCGAAGTTATGCTTCATAAGACAGAAGTTCCCGGACTATCACCCGAAGTTTACAACTACCAGAAAATATCCAATGCGGAGATATTCAATCTTGCAGAGGAAATGGGAGTGAAGGTTGTTGCGACCAACGACGTACACTTCGTAATGAAAGAGGACGGTCCGGTACACGACCATCTAATCTGCCTCAATACAGGCAAATTCATAGACGAGACGGACCGCCTGCATTACACTCAGCAGGAATATCTCAAGAGCGAAGAGGAAATGGCGGAGTTGTTCCCCGAACATCCGGAAGTCCTGGCAAATACCATAGAAGTCGCGAACAAAATCAGCGAATATCCTATAGACAGGGACTACGTACTTCCTAAATTTGATATTGAAGAGTCTTTCCTCGCCAACAAGGATTTATATCTTGAAAAGTATAAAGATGTCATAGAGGCATCAAAATATGACAAGAAAGGCAAATTCAGGGGGGACGAGTTCTGCCTTTCCGTGGCATACCTGTGCGATTTGTGCTACAAAGGGGCACATCAAAGATACGGGGAGACACTCAGCGAGGAGGAGTCAGAAAGAATAGATTTCGAGCTCAAGACTATTTGTCGTATGGGCTTTCCCGACTATTTCCTTATAGTCCAGGATTATATAGCCGCCTCACGTGCCGCCGGAAGCCTGGTGGGTCCGGGACGAGGCTCTGCGGCAGGTTCCGTTGTGGCTTATTGTCTCGGCATCACCAATCTCAACCCTATCAAATACAATCTGCTTTTTGAGCGCTTCCTCAATCCTGACCGTATCAGCATGCCTGATATAGACGTGGACTTCGAAGATCTGTCGACAGCGCACAAATATGTGGAGGACAAATACGGGCTGGACCATGTTTCCCGGGTCATAACCTTCGGAACAATGGCGGCAAAGAGTGCCATAAAGGACGTTGCAAGAGTGAACAGGCTCAGCATAGACGAGTCCAACAGGCTCACAAAAATGGTTCCGGACCGCCTCAGCGAGAAATTGGAAAGAGAATATCCTTTCAACCCGAAACTCGACGAATTGAAACCGGGATTCAGGTCCTACGAGAAAGAAGTTGAGGAAGAGGATGAGAACGGCAATAAGATAAAGCTGAAAAAATGGTTCCAGAAGGGACTTGAGGAGGTTGATGTAAAAGTCACTCTGAAAAACTGCTACCGCCTGGTGCCCGAATTCAAGGAAGAACTCCAGAACGGAAGCGAACTTGTCAAGACAGTGCTTAAATTCGCTCTCAGGCTCGAAGGAAGCGTGCGACAGGTGGGAATGCACGCCTGCGCAACCATAATAGGGCGGGGCAAACTGACGGATTATATTCCCGTCTGCCTGTCAAAGGACAAGGATAGCGGGCTGGATGTGTGGACTTCCCAATACGACGGGCATTACATCGAGGATGTGGGTATGCTCAAAATGGACTTTCTCGGGCTTAATACCCTGCAGATAATACATCAGACCCTCGACAATGTAAAGGCACGTTTCGGGAAGGATATAGATATAGAGAAAATACCTATAGACGATAAGGAAACCTACGAATTGTACGGACGCGGCGACACCACAAGCGTGTTCCAGTTTGAATCCGAAGGCATGAAAAACTGGTTGCAGAAGCTGCATCCTTCACGTTTCGAGGACCTGATAGCGATGAATGCCCTCTACCGTCCGGGGCCTATGGATTATATTCCGGATTTTGTGGACCGCAAACTCGGAGTGAAGCAGATAGAGTACGACCTGCCTGAAATGGAGGAGTTCCTCAATGACACCTACGGCGTGACTGTATATCAGGAGCAGGTGATGCTTTTGTCGCAGAAACTTGCCGGCTTCACCAAAGGCGAGGCGGACAAGCTGCGCAAGGCGATGGGTAAGAAGCAGATAGACATTCTGAACTCTCTCAAGGACAAATTCATGAGCGGAGGGCAGAAAAACGGGCATCCCGAGAAAATGCTGGACAAAATATGGAAGGACTGGGAGAAATTCGCGCAATACGCCTTCAACAAATCCCACGCGACCTGCTATGCCTGGGTCAGCTACCAGACAGGCTATCTCAAATGCCACTATCCTGCAGAATTTTTTGCCGCCAACCTGAGTTGCAACCTTTCCGACATGACGGAAATCAAGAAGATACTCGGAGACTGCAAAGCCCATAAAATAAAGGTTATGAATCCCGACGTGAACGAGTCGGACGTGCATTTCGTGGTAAACAAGACGGGGGATATACGTTTCGGCTTCGGCGGAATGAAAGGCTTCGGCAGCAACATTGCGGAGGCAATCATCAATGAACGCAAGAAAAACGGGGCATTTGCGGACATATATGATTTTGTGGAAAGAATGAGCGGTCTGGTGAACAGACGCAGCCTGGAATCGCTCGTATATGCGGGAGCATTCGATTCTTTCGGCTGCAGACGCCCGCAATTCTTCATCCAAGGCATGTCCGGGGATTTGTTTATAGACGAACTCGCGCGCTACGGCGAGCTCTACCGCAACGATGCGATACATGGCGGAATGTCCCTTTTCGGGGAAATGGAGGAGTTGAAGCCGGTACGGCCGGTCATGCCGGAAATGAAAGAGGAGGAGGACGTCCTTATGCTTCTTCAGAAAGAAAAGGAACTCGTCGGCATGTATATTTCCTCCCATCCTCTCGATAAGTACGCTTTTGAGATGGAAAAGTTCACGGATTGTGAAATAACCGCTCTTCAAGCGCACTGCGAGGCCTGTACAAATGCCCAGAAAAACGAAAACATCAAGATAGCGGGCATAGTTACGGACAGCAAAATAATCACGACAAAATCGGGGACTCCGTCCTTGTCCGTAACCATAGAGGATTTCAGCGGACCGTGCGAGTTCCGCCTATTCGGAAAGGACTGCGAGAAGATGCTGCCGCTGCTGCAAATACACAATCAGGTACACATAGACGGGGAAATAAAACCGAGATTTTATGTGCGTCCGGCAGACAGAAAACCTGGAGAGAAATTGCAGTATGCTTTCAAGATGCAGCAAGTGCGCCTGCTTGGGAATGTCGCCCGGGAGATGATTAAGTATCTGGACATAAAGATTACGACGGAACTTCTCAACGACCATTTCCGCAAGAGCCTTGTAAGCCTGCTAAAGGAATACAAAGGCGTTACTGCAATACAGATGTCTCTTTTCGACAAAGAGACTAACTACAACATACTTTTCCACACGCAGAAATACTCCGTGAATGTGTGCAGGGATTTTCTGTACGAACTGACAGAGCTCGGCATAACATACGAGGTTAAAACAAAATAGTATTTCTTATGAACAGGCTTCTGACAATAGCATTCCTGCTGTTATCGTTCAATGTTTATTCCCAAATTCCCGATCCCGAAACCATCGAACTCGGGGAGTGGAGTTTCAGCAAGGACGGAACGGATTGGGAAAAGGTCTCCGTCCCCCATTCCTACAATGCCTTGGACGGACATTCTGCGGAATATTACAGAGGCAAAGCCCATTATTTGAAAGAAATAGACTTAGGCAATAGGTACAAGGAAAAGTCGGCGTTCCTCGTGTTCGAGGGTGCTGCCCAGAAAGCAGAGGTGATTGTAAACGGGCAGAGAGTATGTCTGCATAAGGGAGGATACACGCCGTTTTTCGTAAATCTCTCCGGCTTGAGCACAGGTTTGAACACAATAGAAGTAATCTGCGACAATACGGAAGACCTTACAATGATTCCCGTAAGCTCCGACTTCAACAAGAACGGAGGCCTGCATTATCCGGTACGGCTTGTCTTCCTCAACAAGATACACGCGGAGCCCGACACTGAATTCGGTCTTTACAGAATGCACGTAAGCACTCCCGAGCTGTCGCCAAGACGTGCCAAAGTACTTGTCTCGACCAAAATAGTAAATGAGAGCAGTATAAATAAAAACATCAGCGTAAAAGTCACAATCAGGGACGGCAAGGGAAAAATCGCAGTATCAAAAAAGCAGAAAATAAGTGTTGAGGGACATTCCTCTTCTTATTTTTCAAAGGAAGTGACTATAGGCAGGCCGCATCTTTGGAACGGTCTGGCGGACCCTTATCTGTATAGTGCGGAGCTTGAATTATTCGACGGAGCGGACTTGCTCGACCGGACCGGGACTGCTTTCGGCATACGCAGTTTCAGCATTGATAAGGACAAGGGCTTTTGTCTCAACGGACGGCCTTATGCACTCAGGGGAGTCTCAATGCACCAGGACATGGAGGGGCGGGCGTCTGCACTTAATAGGGAGGACATAGACCGTGATTTCGATTTTGTGCACGAGCTCGGCTGCAACTTCCTGCGCCTCGCGCACTATCCCCACAACGATTATACTTTCAGAAAATGCGATGAGCTCGGAATTATAGTCCAGACCGAAATCCCATGGGTGAATGTGTGCGGAAAAGATGTCGAAGACGAGTATTTCCAAAATATTCATTCCCAGATGCGTGAAATGGTGGGAAGCCTCTACAACCATCCTTCGATAGTATTTTGGGGAATGTGGAATGAACTTGACAAATGGGGCAACAAGCCGGGGATTTATCAGGGGGATTTTAATCCGCAGCGTATTGTCAAGGAAACTGAAATTCTTTACAGGCTTGCAAAGCAGCTCGACCCTTACCGCTATACCGGACTTACCGATGATTCGGCATTCCGGCGTCCCGGCTATACCACGCTCAAAGGCGATTTCTTCTCCGACAACCGCTACAACGGCTGGTATTATAAATTAGGAGATTTCAGCGGACTTACCGCGGATATGAAGGGCATACGTGAGGTTATGGGCATTACAAATCTCTCGGAATATGGAGCAGGGGTGAACCCTTACTGCCACTCCTGGGACAGTAAGGTATCGAACAGTTTGGAAAGCCCCTATGATGCCAAGCATTTCGAGGCTTACGGGAACCGCCTGCACGAGTCGCATGTGCAGCAGATACTCGATATGCCCTTTCTCAACTTCACTTCCCTTTGGATACTCTTTGATTTCCCGGTGGCAAATCGCAAAGAGGGCTATCTGGACTCTTCAGACGGAGTGAATTTTGTCGAGAACCCCGAAAGAATGTACATGAACGACAAGGGTCTGGTCACAAGAGACAGGAAGTTGAAAAAGGATGCCTTTTTCCTCTACCGTTCGCTGTGGAACAAGTCGGAAGAAACTGTCTATATCACGGAAAGAAGACTTGAAAGGATGCCGGCGGGTACGGAATACTATCTCAAAGTGTACAGCAACTCCCCAGAACTGGAGCTTTTCATAAACGGGCAGTCAAAGGGCATTTTGAAGTCATCAGGCGAACGCTCGGGCGTAATATGGACCTTCGGGCCACTCGTAATGGGAAGCGGCGCAGAGGAGATTAAAGTTGTTTCCCCTTCGGGAAAGTATGACACGATTGTCAGAAAACCAATGTCGCCGAAACAGGATAATGGTCCGAAATAAAATTCCTCTCCATATACGGTTTCGTTATACGTGCGAACTCCGTACATGAAGAAAAGCCCTTGTAGAATATGTAGTCTATAGCTCTTACTTTCTTCTCTGCACCCCAGTTGTTGAAAGTGCCGTTCTTGTCGGTTTTGAACGCGGTTTCGCGGGCATTCTGCATGTGTTTGTTTATGCTGTCTAAGCAAATGTCTTCGGGATTGACGTTGAAATCCCCCGTTACAATCATAGGATAGTCTTCAGGATTCATGCCGGCTATTCTGTCCATTATGAGTTGCAAGCCGTTGATGCGCGCCTGTTTCCCTTTGTGGTCGAGGTGGGTGTTGATAAAGTAAAAGTGCCTGCCGGAGCGTTTGTCCTTCATCAAAGCCCAGGTAGCGGTCCTTTTGCAGACCGCATCCCAGCCTAAAGAAGGCTTTTCCGGAGTTTCGGAGAGCCAATATGTCCCCCATTTAAGGAGTTTTATGTTTCTGGTGTTATAGAAGATGGACATCTGCTCGCCCTCGTGTCTGCCGTCGTCACGTCCCACGCCCACTCCCTTATAGCCGTCGCAATAGTCCTCAAGATATTTGACTTGAAAGTCGAGAGCTTCCTGAAGTCCGAAAATGTCCGGTTTCTGGTCCATAATCATCATTGCAGAAGCAGGATAGCGGTACTGCCATGAATTGGTGCCGTCGTTTGCCGTGCCTACGCGGATATTATAGGAAATTACTTTAAGAGCGGCAGGACCTTTATCCTTGGGTCCGCCGGCAAAAAGAGGCAGCGTGAGTGCCACTGCCGCAAGAGTGAGCATAATCTTTTTCATACCCCAAAATTAAGAAATATATGTTAATTTTGCACTGATTTATTAAAACATATCACAATGACAGACAGATCATTTGCGGAAATCGGCAAGATTGAAGCTATCACGTCCCTTTTCGAGGGTACACCCTATAAGGCGTTTGAAATTCCAAGTTTTGAATCAAAGGCTCACGAGCATGTGATAACGCATACAAAAGCCCTGCTTGAGGGCATCGATTTCAATCTGGAATACTTCCCTCTGCCACATCTTGGCTACAAAGCGGTAATCGCAGTAACGGGGGAACTGTACGCGTCACTGGCAAGTACTCGCACCCTGTCGGTAGTCTTGGGGATTTCTGCCAAGCTTGACTATCCGCAGATTTCGGAACTGTGGAAAGGCATAGTATCCGCCGCTTCCGAGCATAAATATGAAAAAGTTTCACTTGAGCTCGAGCCGAGCAAAAACGGCTTGAGTATATGTTTAAGCGGGACGGGAAGCTGTGAGCGTCTGACTGCCGCGCGCCGGCCGCTCGCCAAAAGCAAAGACCTTATCTGCGTAAGCGGGCCGCTCGGGGCGTCCTATCTGGGCATGCAGGCGCTGGAACGCCGTCTTCCGCTGGAAGAATACAGGATGATAGTCGGCTCTTACATAAAGCCCGAATTAAGCCCGGACACGGTCTCTCAACTCAAAGACGAGGAAATATACCCTTCTCTGGGATATTTCGTCACCAAGGGGCTCGCAGACGCCGTAAAACGAATGGTTCGCGACAGCGGTCTGGGAGCAAAAATTTACGCAGACAAAATTCCTTTCGAGGGAAATTCTTTCCAGCTCGGCAGGGAACTTGACATAGACCCCGTTTCCGCAGCGATGAACGGAGGGGACGATTACCGCCTGCTTTTCTCTATTCCCATACTGCATGCAGAAAAATTCCGCCGTAACTTTCAGACCTTCGACATAATAGGTCATCTGGCTTTGGCGGAAGTCGGTGCGGTATTGGTCTCTCCGGATGGTCTTGAGCACAATATCACGGCTCAAGGCTGGGGGGATTAAAGTTTTCTAAGGAGATTATTCATATTCACTCTCTTGTCAATGTAGGAGCGGAGCTCGGAAACGGCTATGCGCTCCTGCTTCATTGTGTCGCGCTCGCGCACGGTCACGCACTTGTCATTGAGTGAGTCATTGTCCACAGTTATGCAGTACGGAGTGCCTATTGCATCCTGACGGCGGTATCTCTTGCCTATTGAGTCTTTTTCGTCATACTGGCAATAGAAGTCGAACTTCAGCTCGTCCATCACCTCCTGGGCAAATTCAGGGAGTCCGTCTTTCTTTACGAGAGGAAGAACGGCAGCCTTGACAGGGGCGAGAGGGGCGGGAATGCCGAGCACTGTCCTTGTCTCGCCGTTCTCCAGCTGTTCTTCACGAAGAGAATGCGAAAGCACGGCAAGCACCATACGGTCTACTCCTATGGAAGTTTCCACGCAGTACGGAGTGTAGCTCTCTCCAAGTTCCGGGTCAAAGTATGTGATGTTTTTCCCCGAAAGCCTGGCGTGGTTGCTCAGGTCGAAATCGGTACGGCTGTGAATGCCCTCAAGTTCCTTGAAACCGAAGGGGAAGTTGAATTCTATATCCGTTGCGGCGTTTGCATAGTGGGCAAGTTTCTCGTGGTCGTGGAAACGATAATTCTCTGCTCCCATACCAAGGTTCTGATGCCATTTGAGACGTGCCTCCTTCCACTTTCCGAACCACTCCATTTCAGTGCCCGGCTTGCAGAAGAACTGCATTTCCATCTGTTCAAACTCCCTCATGCGGAAAATGAACTGGCGTGCGACAATCTCGTTGCGGAAAGCCTTGCCGATCTGTGCTATACCGAAAGGGATCTTCATTCTGCCTGTCTTCTGTACGTTCAGGTAGTTGATAAATATGCCCTGGGCAGTCTCCGGACGAAGATAAATCTTGTCGTCTGCCTCTCCCGTATTGCTGAGGGAAGTGCTGAACATAAGATTGAACTGACGCACATCGGTCCAGTTTGCAGTACCGGAAATAGGACATACTATTCCGCAATCCAGAATTATCTGCTTGTACTCGTTCCAGTCGCTCGCTTTCTCTGCGGCTACGTAGCGCCCGTGTATCTGCTCGTATTTAGTCTTTTCACGGAGCACATTGGGATTGGTCTCACGGAATTTCTCCTCGTCAAAGGACTCTCCGAATTTCCTGCGTCCTTTCTCCACCTCCTTGTTGATTTTCTCCTCGATTTTCCCGAGATAATCCTCAATGAGATTATCTGCACGGTATCTTTTCTTGGAGTCCTTATTATCTATGAGAGGGTCGTTGAAAGCCGCCACGTGGCCGGATGCCACCCACACTTTCGGGTGCATGAAAATACACGAGTCAATGCCGACAATATTCTCGTTGAGGCGTGTCATTGCCTCCCACCAATATGTCTTTACGTTGTTTTTCAACAGAACACCGAGCTGGCCGTAATCATATACGGCAGCCAATCCGTCGTAGATTTCGCTGGACGGAAAAATGAAACCATACTCTTTGCAATGAGCGACAAGTACTTTAAAAAGTTCTTCCTGAGTCATTTTATTATTGTTTTTATTCATTTCTGATTTGCCCGCAAATTTAGTCAAAATATTCGGGAAAAGACCGCTTGAGCGAAGGCTTTGCAATCTGTCTCAAGGGGATGCTTACAAACAGCCTTTCCGCTATATGTCCGTGGGGTATAGTAAGCCTTTCCGTATTTATCCTCTCGTCCCCGAAAAACAGTATGTCTATATCTATATTGCGGGAATGATAGACCCTTTTGCCGTTTTCATCATACTCCGGCTCCTCCTTGCGCCCCATTGAACGCTCTATGCCTTTCACGGATTCAAGTATTTCCGTCGCCTGCTCCTGCGCAGGGACATTTTTGCGGAAAATCCTGTACATAACAGCCCCGTTGAGGAAATTCCCCCCGGCAAATCCCTGAGCCTTGGTCTCTATAAAATCCGACAAAGCAGTGTAATGGCATCCGAGAGCCTCATCCAGGCGCCTTACAGCCTCTAAAAGACGAGCCTTTCTGTCGCCGAGATTCGACCCCAAAGCAAAATATACACTGATGAAAGCCATTTGCTATTCTTTAGTTTCGTCCAAATCTATATCATAACCGAGTATAACCCTTGCCTCATCGGAGAGCATACTCTGATCCCAGACAGGCTCGAAAACAAGTTCGATATGACAGCCTTTTATGCCCGGAACGTCCTTTACTGCACGCTCCACTTCAGCAAGCACCTCATCCGCCATGGGGCAGTTGGGAGCAGTAAAAGTCATTGTAACGTACGCCTCCCTGTTCTTGCGTATATTGAGTTCGTATATAAGTCCGAGGTCATAAATATTTACGGGTATTTCCGGGTCATAGACCTGCTTGAGCGCGAGAATTACATTTTCGTAGAGCGGATTGAGCTCCTTTACATCCTCGGCTGTAAGTATTTCGTTTTCTTCTTGCATAATCCTAACAATTCTTCAAAGCGGCATCCTTTATGGTTGCAATCATGGATACTAAGCCGTTCGAGCGGGTCGGAGAGAGGTTTTCTTTCAGCCCCAACTGCTCAATAAAAGAGAAGTCGTCTTCCGCAATTTCTCTCGGAGTGCGTCCCGAGTAGACTCCGACAAGAAGTGATATTATACCTTTTGTGATGATGGCATCGCTGTCTGCAATAAAATATATCTTCCCGTCTTCCATTTTCCAATCAAGCCAGACCCTCGACTGGCAACCTTCTATCAATTTGTCTTCAGTCTTTAACTCTTCCGGGTAGGATTTAAGCGACTTTCCGAGTTCTATCAGATACTCATACTTGTCAAGCCAATCATCGTACATGGAGAAATCATCAATGAGCGACTGCTTCTTTTCTTCCAATGTTTCCATTTCAACTTAACATATTTATCGCCTTGTCAAGCGATTCAATAAAATATTTCGCCTCCTGTATAGTGTTATACGGAGCAAAAGATGCCCTGAGCATGCCTGTAACCCCCATTCTTTCCATCAAAGGCTCTGCACACATCTGCCCGGAGCGCACGGCGATTCCCATTTTATCGAGAATTAGAGCCAAATCCTCGTGATGGACACCATTTACCGAGAAAGAGAAAACGGAGATTTTATCCTTTGTTCCACGCGGAACGCCATAAAGTTTGACTCTTTTATCTGCCAGGAGGGCGTCCGTAGCATAGTGCAAAATACGCTCCGAATTAGCAGTTATATCTCTGTCTTTCAATAACTTAACTATATTTATAGCCTCTTTCAGAGTGGGAGTTCCAGAGATATTCTGAGTTCCTGCCTCAAACTTTCCCGGAAGCGGAGCATAACTTGTCCCTCCGAATCTGACTTTAGCTATCATCTCCCCGCCCCCAAGAAAAGGAGGCATCTTTTCAAGTATTTCCCTGCGTCCGTAAAGCACTCCCGTCCCCGGAGCAGCGTACATCTTGTGACCTGAAAAAGCATAGAAATCACATTCCATTTCCTGCACATCGGGATTACAATGCACCACTCCCTGAGCACCGTCCACCAAAAGCATACATCCCCTTTCATGGCAGATGCGTGCAACTTCCTTTATGGGATTTACTATTCCGAGCACATTTGAAACCTGAGCCAAACAGAGAATTACGGTTTTATCATCTATAATCCTTTCGACGGATTCCAAATCAATACAGCCATAGTCATCCACGGGGAGAACAAGTATATCCGCACCGATTTTCCCACAGGCAATCTGCCATGGGACTATGTTTGAATGGTGCTCGGATTGGGCTATTACAATCTTATCTCCCCTCTTTAGAAAAGCCTGAGAGAAGCTCGAAGCCACAAGATTCAAAGACATGGTCGCGCCTGAAGTGAATATTATCTCTTCACGGCTTCTCGCGTTTATAAAATCCTTTACCACATCGCGGGTCTGCTCATATTCTTCCGTAGCAAGAGCTGCGATATGGTGCACGGCACGGTGCAGGTTGGAATTTTTTTCCACACTCATCTCCTTCCACTTATCGAGGACGGTCTGCGGCCTCAAAGATGTAGCCGCATTGTCAAGATAAACCAGGGGTTTACCATAGACTTTCTCGGATAATTGCGGAAAAAGACTTCTTATTTCTTCTACTTCCATTGCGTGCGCGCGTATATTATAAGTGTGCAAATTTAGCAAACTAATCTTTCTTTTAATAGGTTTTTGACTTAAATTTGCGCCTATAAGTATTTTAGAATTATGATTGACTATATTTCGGGAAAAGTTACCGAACTATCCCCCACCGAACTTGTAATAGACAATAACGGAATAGGCTATCTTATGCAAATCTCAATCCAGACTTACGAGCAGCTGCGAGGAAAAGGAGAAGCCAAGGTTTTCGTACACCAGCATGTAAGGCAGGATAACCCTGAAGAGTACTACGGCTTCTTCTCAAAAGACGAAAGAGAACTTTTCAAAATCATAATAGCCGTATCCGGAATAGGAGTGGCTTCGGCAAGAATGATACTTTCATCAATGACTTCCGACGAGCTCCGCTCCGCAATATTGTCAGAGGACGTAAATAAAATAAAAAGCGTAAAAGGCATAGGATTAAAAAGCGCCCAAAGGCTTATTTTGGAGCTCAAAGACAAAATTGTCAAAGGCGAAGGCACGGATGTCGGCACTCTGCTTCAGAACAACAATGACAATGCCAACGAAGCTGCAAGCGCATTGCAAATGCTCGGCTTCAGCAAGCCCAACATCAATAAGGCAATACAGAACATACTGAAAGAGAAGCCTGAAGCAAGCGTGGAAGAACTTATCAAGGCAGCCTTGAAAATGCTCTAACGTCCGAAGTAAACAAGCAACACGGAAACATCTGCAGGAGAAACTCCTGAAATTCTCGAAGCCTGGGCAATAGTCTCGGGCTTATATTTTTCAAGTTTCTGGCGGCACTCTATAGTAAGACCCGAAAGCTTGCTGAAATCAAAATCAGCAGGGATTTTCAAATCCTCAAGACGCCTAAGTTTTTCTGCCTGAAGCTTCTCCCTGTCTATATATCCCTTGTATTTAAGAGAAATCTGAACAGACTCCACTACATCCTTCGGCAATTCAGAGTCCAAAGAATACTTGGCAAATGTTCCACGTGGAACTAAATTCAAAAGTTTTTTAAGTTCTACTTCGGGACGGCTTACCAAATCGGAAATTTTCTTACTTTCGCCCAATAGCGCAGAACCGACGCTTGAAAAATATTCGGAGGTGGCAGAAGAGGAGAGATTTACATTCTCGCACATTTCTGCAAGATGTTCTGCTCTCTCATACTTCTCCATAGTGATTTTATAACGCTCTTCAGTAGCAAGACCTATACTCCGGGACAAAGAAGTAAGCCTCAAGTCTGCATTATCCTGACGAAGCAATATTCTGTATTCGGCACGTGAGGTAAACATTCTGTAAGGTTCATCGACTCCCTTAGTAATCAGGTCGTCTATAAGAACCCCTATATAAGACTGGTCTCTCTTCAAAACAAAAGGCTCCTTTCCGGAAACTTTCAGAGAAGCGTTTATTCCTGCAATAAGACCTTGAGCACCAGCCTCTTCATATCCTGTGGTACCATTGATCTGCCCCGCAAGATAGAGATTTTCTATAACTCCGGACTCAAGAGTATTCTTGAGTTGTACAGGGTCGAAATAATCATATTCCACCGCGTAGGCAGGCTTGAATATGCGGGCATTCTCCATTCCCTCAATGGAATGTAAAGCATCCAGTTGCACCTGAAGAGGAAGAGAAGAAGAAAAGCCCTGTAAATAATATTCGGAATTATTCCTGCTCTCCGGCTCAAGGAACAGCTGATGATTGTCTTTGTCCGGAAAAACCCTCAACTTGTCTTCTATGCTCGGACAGTAGCGTGGTCCTTTCCCGCTGATCAAACCCGTGAAGAGAGGAGAATCACTAAATCCTGAACGCAGGATTTCGTGTACCTTCTCATTTGTATGTAGAATGTAACAAGGCAGCTGCGGAGCTCCGCTTTGTATGGAAGAAGGAATTTTAAGAAACGAAAATCTTTCAGGTTCCGCATCTCCCAATTGAACCGGGAGTCTGGAAATATCAATGGAGTTGATGTCTATTCTTGGAGGGGTGCCGGTTTTCATTCGTGCAGTTTCTATCCCCCTTTCCTTAAGTTGTTCGCTCAGACCATAAGAAGAAAGCTCTCCCATACGCCCTCCCTCGAAAGAGGTGCGCCCTATGAAAAGTCTGCCTCCCAAAAAGGTGCCGGCAGTCAAAATAAGTGCCTGAGAATAGAAAATTGCCCCGGTGATAGTCTTTATTCCCTTGATTTTTGCATTCTCAAAGACGAATTCCGTCGCTAAATCAGCGTAAATATTTAATTTACAATGAGTTTCGAGAATTTTTCGCCAACAGTTGGAATAGAGAGTTTTGTCACATTGCGCGCGCGGACTCCACATTGCAGGACCTTTTGAGCGGTTAAGCATTCTATACTGAAGGGTACAGGCATCGGTGACCATACCCATATATCCTCCGAGAGCGTCAATCTCGCGCACAATCTGTCCCTTGGCAATTCCACCTATTGCAGGATTACATGACATGCGGGCAAAGCCGCCGAGATCCATTGAGATAAGAAGCACGGAAGAACCCAAATTGGCGGCAGCCATCGCCGCCTCGCACCCTGCGTGTCCCCCGCCGACGACAATTACATCATAAATTATCTCCATCTATCTATCTCCTGCCAAAGTTTTTCTTATTTCAAGATAATAATTTTCTTTCTCGCGCATTATCTTCCGGTCGTTTTCATTATGGTCATCATAACCTATCAGATGCAGAAGCCCATGGACTATAACCCTGTTCAACTCGTCAGAAAATTCACTGCCGTAGAAAGAAGCATTTTCACGAACTGAATCAATACTTATGAAAAGGTCTCCCGAAAGAGTTTTTCCCTCACAATAGTCGAAAGTTATAATATCCGTAAAATAATCGTGAGACAGATATTTCATATTGACATCCAATATGTAATTGTCAGAACAGAAAATTATGGAAATGTCGCCGAGCCTGCGGATTTCGCTCCCGGCAACCATTTTCAACCATGAATTATTGAGGCGCTTTCCCTTGAAGACAAAGGAAGTATCTTGTGTAAAATATGATACCATATCCGAAAATTTGTGCAAATTTAAAACTATTAAATCAAAATACTTGATTTCCGAAAGAATATTTTTTATCTTTGTCCGTTACAAAAGATGATTTTAAAGTACTGACTATATGGAAATCAAAAAATCTGAAAAAGCGAGCCTTGAAAACAAAAGGGTGCTTTTCGTAGAAATTGGTTTGGTCCTCGCGCTTTTCTTCGTATTCCTGGCATTTGACTATAAGTCAAAAGATGCAAAGGTGGGCACGCTGGTGGCAGAAAATCAGGAAGTGGCAGAAGAAGAGATTATTCCGACCACACAGGAAACTCCTCCGCCTCCTCCTGAGGCTCCTAAAATGCCAGAGCTTTCAGACCAGATTGATATCGTAGACGATGAAATTCAGGTCGAAGACATCCAGATAAACACTGAAGACGATAAAAATCTCTCAGTGGAAATCAAGGACTACAGAGAGGATGTAGTTGAGGAGGAAGTGGAAGAAGAAGCTATACCGTTCCAGTTGGTAGAAGACAAGCCTTCATTCATGGGAGGCGATGCGAATGCTTTCTCAAAGTGGGTGAACGAGCGTCTTGAGTACCCTGAAATCGCGAAAGAAAACGGCGTACAAGGTCGTGTGGTCCTGCAGTTCACAGTAGGGGCAGACGGAAAGCTCAGCAATGTAAAGGTGCTTCGCGGTGTAGATGCTTCGCTCGACAAAGAAGCCGTGCGCGTAGTATCGATGTCGCCTAAATGGACTCCGGGAAAGCAAAGAGACCGGGCAGTAAAGGTAACCTACACCTTCCCTGTAATATTCCAATTGAGATAATCATATCCCTAAATATTATAAAAGGCTGTCCTTGCTGGATGGCCTTTTTTGAGTTAAAAGAATGGAAGAAAAAATAGAAAAAGCAGTCTTTGTAGGCATCATCAAGCAAGGAGATGAGGAAAGAAAGGTGATGGAATATCTCGACGAGTTGAGATTCCTTGCCGAGACTGCAGGAGCAGAGGGAGACAGGACTTTCGTACAGAGAGTCGACAAGCCCGAAAAATCCACATACATAAGAAGCGGGAAACTTCAGGAAATAGCCGACTACTGTGAAGAAAACGAAATAAAATATGTGATTTTCGATGATGAATTGAGCGGAATACAGCAAAGAAACATTGAAAAAATCATAAAGACAAGCTCGGTTATAGACCGTACAAGTCTCATTCTCGAAATTTTCGCCCAAAGAGCCCAGACTTCATACGCGAAAATGCAGGTGGAACTTGCAAGATACAATTATATGCTCCCACGCCTCACAGGCATGTGGACGCACCTTGAAAGACAGAGAGGAGGACGAGGAACGAGAGGAGGTATGGGTGAAACCCAGATTGAGGTAGACCGCCGCATAGTCAAAGAAAGAATTGTACGCCTCAAAGAACAGCTCGGAAAAGTGGACAAGCAAATGGCGACGCAAAGGGGCAATAGAGGTCAAATGGTGCGTTTATCCCTCGTGGGCTATACAAATGTAGGTAAAAGCACTTTAATGAACCTACTCGCCAAATCTGAGGTTTTCGCGGAAAACAAATTATTCGCGACACTCGACACAACCGTAAGAAAGGTAGTCATAGAAAACGTACCTTTCCTCTTGAGCGACACGGTAGGCTTTATACGCAAACTCCCCACACAACTCATAGAAGCCTTCAAAAGCACCTTGGATGAAGTGCGTGAAGCAGATATACTGGTACATGTAGTGGATATATCACATCCGGATTTTGAAGAACAGATGCAGGTAGTGGAAAGGACTTTACAGGATATAGGCGCGCATAATAAACCTATATACGTAGTCTTTAATAAAATAGATTCCTACCGGCACGAAGAATACGACGAGTTTTCCCTCGAACCGAAAGGGAAGGAGCACATAACTCTTGAAGAACTGAAAAAAAGCTGGATTGCAGATGAGAAATCCCCATGTATATTCATTTCAGCTAAAAATAAAATCAATATTCCGAAACTGAGAAACGACATTTATAAAATGGTGGCGGAAATCCATGCAGGACGCTATCCATTCAATAATTTTCTTTGGTAAACAAAAAATCCCGTACTTGTGACAGTACGGGATTTTCATTATAATATAATCTATCTTATTCGGCGAATTTTGCCTTTAGGAACTCTCTGTTCAGACGCGCAATATGGGTCACTGAAATTCCCTTAGGGCATTCCATCTCGCAGGCACGGGTGTTGGTACAGTTACCGAAGCCGAGTTCATCCATTTTTGCAACCATGGCGCGTGCGCGGCGTGCAGCCTCTGCGCGTCCCTGAGGCAGAAGGGCAAGAGAACTCACCCTTGCAGCGACAAAGAGCATTGCAGAACCGTTTTTGCATGTCGCAACGCAGGCTCCGCAGCCAACACAAGCCGCAGCATCCATACTCTCCTCAGCCTTGTCGTGAGGGATTAGTATATTATTTGCATCCTGGGCAGCCCCTGTACGCACTGATATATATCCTCCAGCCTGAAGAATTTTGTCAAAAGCAGTCCTGTCAACCACAAGGTCCTTGATGATAGGAAATGCCGAACTTCTCCAAGGCTCCACGGTAATTGTGGCTCCGTTCTTGAAATGACGCATAAAGAGCTGGCAGGTCGTAACCTGATCATCGGGACCATGTGCCCTGCCGTCTATATAAAGCGAGCAGGCACCGCAGATACCCTCACGGCAGTCGTGATCGAATGACACGGGACCGCTGCTGTGGCAGCCGCGCTCTACCGCTACGGGATCCGCTCCCTCGCTGATAAGCTGCTCGTTGAGAATATCAAGCATCTCAAGGAAAGAAGCATCTTCTTCAATATTTGAAATGTGATATGTCTCGAAATGTCCTTTAGCTTTGGCGTTCTTCTGACGCCATATTTTTAAGTTGAATTCCATTTCCTTTTACTCTTTGTAATTTCTCGTTTTAACCTCGATAAACTCATACTTGAGAGGCTCTTTATGGAGTTCGGGCTCGACACCCTCTCCCTTGTACTCCCAAGCGGCCACATACATATAGTTGGCGTCATCTCTCTTTGCCTCGCCCTCTTCTGTCTGACTCTCCGTGCGGAAATGACCGCCGCAGGACTCTTTACGGTTGAGAGCATCGTAAGCCATAAGTTTGCCAATCTCGAAGAAGTCCTCAAGACGAAGAGCCTTCTCAAGCTCCTGATTGAACTCAAATTGAGTTCCGGTGACTTTTACATTGGCATAGAATTCCTTTTTGAGTTCATCTATTTCAACTATAGCCTTCTTGAGACCTTCCTCATCGCGTGCCATACCCACATACTCCCACATAATATGGCCGAGTTTCTTGTGTATGGAATCCACAGTAGCTTTTCCATTGATAGAGAAAAGCCTGTCGATACGGGCCTTTACAGCCCTCTCCGCCTCTGCAAATTCAGGAGCGTTGATGTCGGTCTTAGGCTCTGCAAATTTATTTGAAAGATAGTCCCCTATAGTAACAGGAATAACAAAGTAGCCGTCTGCAAGACCCTGCATGAGGGCAGAAGCTCCGAGACGGTTTCCGCCATGATCGGAGAAGTTCGCCTCACCTATGGCGTATAGACCTGGTACAGTAGTCTGGAGATCGTAATCGACCCAGGTACCGCCCATAGTATAGTGAATTGCAGGATATATCATCATAGGCTCTTCCCAAGGAGAAGAAGCAGTTATTTTTTCATACATGTCAAACAGGTTTCCGTAACGCTCGGCAACTCTCTTCTTTCCGAGACGGTTGATAGCCTCGGAGAAGTCAAGGAACACGGCCTTACCTGTCTCATTCACACCGAAGCCAGCATCACAACGCTCCTTTGCCGCACGTGAAGCCACGTCGCGCGGAACGAGATTACCGAATGCAGGATAACGACGTTCAAGATAGTAATCACGGTCTGCTTCTGGAATCTGGGAAGCCTTAATCTGACGTTTACGGAGTTTTTCAACATCCTCAAGTTTTTTAGGCACCCAAATACGCCCGTCATTACGTAAAGACTCACTCATAAGAGTAAGTTTTGATTGCTGTTCCCCATGTACAGGAATACAGGTAGGGTGAATTTGAGCGAAGCAAGGATTTGCAAAATATGCTCCCTTCTTATAGCATTGATATGCGGCAGAACCATTACTGTTCATAGCGTTTGTAGAGAGAAAATATGCATTTCCATATCCTCCGGTAGCGATAATAACAGCGTGCGCCCCGAAACGCTCAAGCTCGCCCGTTGCAAGATTGCGTGCTATAATACCCTTAGCCTGGCCATTAATAACAACAAGGTCAAGCATCTCGTAACGCGGATAACTCTTCACCGTTCCCGCTGCAATCTGGCGATTGAGAGCTGCATAAGCTCCGAGAAGAAGCTGCTGTCCGGTCTGTCCGCGGGCATAGAATGTACGGCTGACCTGAACACCTCCGAAAGAACGGTTTGCAAGATAGCCACCGTACTCACGTGCAAAAGGAACGCCCTGTGCAACACACTGGTCAATGATAGCTGCACTCACTTCGGCAAGACGATAAACGTTTGCCTCACGTGCACGATAGTCGCCACCCTTGATTGTGTCGTAGAACAGGCGATAGACAGAATCGTTATCGTTCTGATAGTTCTTGGCAGCATTTATACCACCTTGTGCAGCGATAGAATGCGCGCGGCGAGGAGAGTCCGAAATGCAGAAAATCTTTACATTGTAGCCGAGTTCGCCGAGAGAAGCCGCTGCTGAAGCGCCTCCAAGACCGGTTCCGACCACGATGATTTCGAGTTTTCTCTTATTGTTAGGACTGACAAGATGAATTTCTGATTTACGCTTTGTCCATTTTTCAGCCAAAGGTCCGTCAGGAATTTTTGAAATTAATTTATCGGCCATTTTATAGTTGTTATGAATTTCTGTTCAATCAGTCTGCAAGTTTAGTAATTTTTAACGAAATAGGCAATTGAAATATATAATTATTGGAGATATGATTTAAATTTGAACAAATACAAATCATAAAAACCGTCAAGTATTTTCACAAATGAGTCGAAAAATTCATCATCATCTATTTCACCGCTTAACCAAGGTCCGTATAAAGAATAAAAACTATCGTTTATTATACTCTCGGTATCCTTACAACATTTTACAAGATCGGGTCTTATCTTCAAATACTTGGTGCTGTTATGACTGATTCCTTTAATGAAAATGTGATTCATCTTCACATACATAGCCTTATCGCAAATCAAAGAGTGGTTGTTATCTCCTGATTTTCTCACATAATAAGGGAGAATATCCTTTTTTCCCACCATAAGAGGTATGGCTACAGAAGATACAGGATAACCTAAAACAGACCACATAACTGTATGAAGAGGATTCTCTCCCGGAGATACACCCTGAAAAACTATTGAAGCAGAAGTCAGCCTGCGGGGTATGAAATCCTGGTCTACAGCAATACCATTGAAGCCTGATGTTTCTTTAAGATAATCAACACCCAATACATTATGTCTGTAAGAGCGTGAAATCTCATTGAAAAGAATATAAGGAGTCGCTTCCTTATATATTTCAGCCATTATATCGCTTGCAGTAAGATACCTTTCGTATCCCATATAATCTTCTTCCTTGCCGCTGCGTGAAAAATTGGTCACAACACTATAACCGTAAGGAGCAGTTAAAGAATCGTTTACATCGTACTTAACCCACTTGGTATTCGAAACTTCATAGTATGCAGCTCCGCCTTGAGCATCTATAATTCCGAAATTTGCCTCAACTCCCAAAGGTTTCTTTCTGTTTTCAAGAAATTTTTCAAAATCTTTCAAACTCGCACAACAACCCAAAGCATCATTCATCAATACACCTTCCTTATCCATTTTAGACTCTTTTATAATTACGTCTACAAGATTATAAGAGGCAGTATTCATTATACTGAAACCGGCTGAATTAGTTCCTGCCCAAACAACATTTTTCTTTAAATCAGCATTCACAAGTCCTATATAATTGAATTTAGGACCTGTAAAATATTCTATTGCATTATCGAGCCTTTCAGTATCCCTATGTTTCATCATCAGTGGACGACCGTCCAGAGAAACCTTTGCACTTATAATGACAGAAGTACAGGCAAAAGAAGGTACTGCGCAAATTAAAATGCACAGAACCATCAATATCATATTTCTTTTCATATAGTAAAATTAAAAAAGACTCCCGCCGTCGTAGTTCTTATTCAAAAGTTCCGAATCAAGCCCAAGATGATGATAAGCAAGTTCAGTAGCTATACGTCCCCTCTGGGTGCGCTGTATAAACCCCTCTTTTATAAGGAAAGGCTCATATACTTCCTCGAAAGTTCCCTGATCCTCGCTTATAGCGGTAGCTATAGTATTTGCGCCGACCGGACCTCCCTTGAATGAATTTATTATAGTACGAAGTATTTTATTGTCTATCGCATCCAAGCCCCGCTTGTCTATATTCAACTTATCAAGGGCATAACGGGCTATTTTCAAATCAATATGACCGTCCCCCACAACTTGTGCAAAATCTCTGACACGTTTCAATAAGCCATTTGCTATACGCGGAGTGCCACGGCTGCGCATAGCTATTTCCACAGCAGCCTCGTGCTCAATGCCTATTTTAAGTATAAAAGCGCTGCGCTTGACAATTTTAACCAAATCCTCGGCATCGTAATACTCGAGAGAGCAGTTTATCCCAAAGCGCTCACGAAGAGGAGCGGTGAGCAGACCGCTGCGCGTGGTAGCACCGACAAGGGTAAAAGGATTGAGATTTATACGTACGGAGCGTGCTCCCGGACCCTTATCTATCATTATGTCGATGACATAATCCTCCATTGCGGAATAAAGATATTCTTCCACCTCGGGAGAA
Organism: uncultured Bacteroidales bacterium; assembly: GCA_963543835.1. GTDB lineage: Bacteria > Bacteroidota > Bacteroidia > Bacteroidales > UBA932 > Cryptobacteroides. Next base: position 7,439 of record CAUUCY010000004.1, on the reverse strand, counting down.
AGCCTGTGTATTTCATCTATGAAAAGCACATCGCCCGGATCGAGAGAAGTTAGCAGACCCGCCAAATCCCCCGGCTTGTCGAGGACGGGGCCAGAAGTTATTTTCATGCTCACTCCCATTTCATTGGCTATAATGTGGGCGAGGGTGGTTTTTCCCAATCCGGGAGGCCCGTGGAAGAGAGTGTGGTCTAAAGCCTCGTCTCTCATTTTAGCCGCTTTAATGTATATATTGAGGTTTGATACAATTTCAGGCTGACCCGTGAAATCTTCCAGTTCCTGAGGTCTTATAATTCCGTCGAAATCCTTATCTTTGCCTTCGTTTGTATTGCGGGGGTCGAAATCGCTCATAGAGTAAAAAGTCCTTTGTTGAAAACAATTACAAATATAAAGATTTTATTTATATAATTTATTGATACTATTAAACCTGTTGAAAAGTTGATAACTATACCAAGTATTTATATATCAATAAATTATACTATTGAGATTTTGTTGATAAACCTATTTTTACAGTAATGATAAGTTGTTGAGAACTTCGCTCTTATTCTTATCAACCATTTTGATGGTATTTATTAACAGGTTTATAAACAACTTCTCAACAGAAATTAAGCTTAGATGTTGATAAGTTCAGAATCTTCCGCACAACTGCGTGCAAGACTTGAACAGGGCGGAAAAGAAAGCTTTTGTACCGGTCTTTTCCTCTCTGCTCGTTGGTTTGTATTGTCCCAAGTAGCCACTCAGGGATTTCATATTGTAATTCTACCAAATCAGGAAACTGCCGAATATTGCGCCAATGACCTTTACGGAATGGTTGAGGGAGACAGGATTTTCTACCTCCCGGCGAGCGGAAAGGGCATAGAGAGCAGCAATTATAAGTCCACCTTGGGTGTTCAGCGTACTGCGGCTATAAGTAAAATACTAACGCACAAGGAAGACGAACTTACAATAGTGGTTTCCTACCCCGAAGCGCTATGTGAGCGTATTCCCGAATCGCAGAAGATAAAGGAAGTTATTCTGAAAATAGGAAGAGGGGACGAAATAAGCCATGATGAAATAATCTATGCTCTCGGAGCAGAGGGTTTCGAGAGGGTGGATTTTGTTTCCGCTCCGGGACAATTCGCCATAAGAGGCTCGATAGTTGATATTTTTTCCTATTCTTACAACAATCCCTACCGTATTTCTTTCTTCGGGAACGAAGTTGAGCAAATAACAGTTTTCGACTGCAACACCCAACTTTCCAAGGAGAGCATAGAATATATGGAAATAGTTCCCCGCCTTGTCAGCTCGGGTGAAGGGGAAAGCAGCGTTTCAATCGCTTCCGTGCTCCCGGAGAGTACGCTTGTATGGCTGGATTCTTCAGACATGTACCGCGAAAGCGGATTTTATGGGGAGTATATTCAATTCCGCAGAGTTTACATAGACACTCCCATAGGGGAGGATAAGGATAAGGCAATAAAATTCAGCATATCGCCCCAACCGTCTTTCAACAAGAATTTCGATCTTCTTGCGGCAGACATAAGGTCCAAAATAGAGGCGAATTATAAGGTCTTCATATATTGCGACAAAACATCCCAGCAGGAAAGGCTCAGGTCCATACTTCTCGAAAACGAAGGACTCGTTCCCGAATTTGTCCGAGGAAAAAATATACACAACGGTTTTGTGGATGCGGAGGACAAAGTATGCTGTTATTCTGACCATGAGATTTTCGACCGTTTCCACAGGGCATCCCTGCGCCGCACGGTTGACAAGAGCGAACAACTTACGCTCAACGAATTGAGCTCATTCAACATAGGCGACTATATCGTGCATATAGATTACGGAGTGGGAATATTCGGAGGTCTTGTGCGCATCAAGGACGATATGGGCAGGATGAAAGAAGTTGTAAAACTCAGTTACCGGGACGGGGACGTTGTCTTCGTTTCCGTGCACTCACTCAATAAAATATCCCGTTACCGCTCCAAGGACAGCGAGCCTCCGCGAATCAACAAATTGGGCTCCAAAGTATGGCAGACCCTCAAGGCGGGGGCAAAATCCAAGGTAAAGGATATTGCAAAGGAACTCATACAGCTGTATGCCAAGAGAAGGGCAGCCAAAGGCTTTGCTTTCTCCCCCGATTCCTACCTTCAGGAAGAACTTGAATCGTCCTTCATGTATGAAGACACTCCAGACCAGGAGGCTGCCACCAAGGCTGTAAAGAATGATATGGAGGAAACATATCCCATGGACCGCCTGATTTGCGGAGACGTGGGTTTCGGTAAAACAGAAATTGCAATAAGAGCAGCATTCAAGGCTGTCTGTGATAGCAAACAGGTGGCTGTTCTCGTCCCCACTACCATTCTTGCCCTGCAACATTACACCACTTTCTGCGCGCGCCTTAAAGGCCTCCCTTGCCGCGTGGATTACATCAGCCGCCTGCGTAGCGCAAAGGAGATAAATAAAATAAAAGAAGAACTGAAAAACGGGCAGCTCGACATCGTGATAGGCACTCATAAAATACTCGGCGCGGGCTTTGATTTCAGGGATTTAGGTCTTTTGATAATTGATGAAGAGCAAAAATTCGGAGTGGGGGCAAAAGAAAAACTACGCCAGATGAAGCTTTCCGTGGATACTCTCACGCTCACCGCCACACCTATTCCGCGCACCTTGCAGTTTTCCCTGCTCGGAGCCCGTGACCTTTCAATAATCAGTACGGCACCTCCAAACCGCATACCTATACAGACGGAAATAATCCTTTTCGATGAAAAGGAAATAAAAAGTATCATAAATTACGAACTCAAGCGCGGAGGCCAGATATTCTTCCTTCACAACAAAGTAGAGGAACTCTCTTCCGTGAATGAAATTCTGCACCGCCTCGTGCCGGATATGAAAATCTGTATAGCACACGGACAAATGGAGCCAAAGGAACTGGAAAACAGGATGCTGGACTTTATGCGCGGTGATTATGACATGCTATTGTGCACAACCATTATTGAAAACGGTCTTGACATACCTAATGCCAACACAATTATAGTCAATCAGGCGCAGAATATAGGCTTGAGCGATCTGCACCAGCTTCGCGGACGTGTAGGGCGCTCTAACAGACGCGCTTTCTGCTACCTCATAGTGCCTCCGCTCACCTCTATTACCGAGGATGCCCGCAGGCGGCTTAAAGCTATAGAAGAGTTCTCCGACCTCGGAAGCGGCTTCAATATAGCCATGCAGGACCTCGATATACGAGGCGCCGGAAACCTCCTCGGTGCCGAACAGAGCGGCTTCATAATGGAAATGGGTTATGAAACCTACCAGAAAATCATAGCGGAGGCAATGGATGAACTCGGCATGGAAGTAGGCTTTACCGCCGCTTCGGTAAAAGAGAAGTTCTCCGTCGATTGCACCATAGAAACAGACTGGCAGGCTATGATTCCCGAGGATTATGTGGACATAACCGCAGAGAAGATACGCATATACAAAACTCTCGATTCAATGAACTCCGACAAAGCTATAGATGCCTACGCAAAGCAGATAAAGGACCGTTTCGGAGAACTTCCTCAGGAGACAAAAAACCTGATAACTGTCGTAAAACTCCGCAATCTCGGTTCGCGTCTCGGTTTTGAGAAAATCATCTATAAGAACAAGATGCTGATAGCGTTCTTTGTCAAAAACCAGATGTCCCCTTACTACAAATCCAAAACTTTCTCTGACATAATCGAGAAATTAGCCGGAATAAATGGAATCAACCTCAGCCAAAGCGACAAAGGAATGCTAAAAATTGTCACCAAAGAAGTACTTACCCTCGATAACGCTTATCTAATATTGAGTAAGTTGCAATAATTCCTCGCCTCTGCCGGCATCCGCCAATAAACTTTCCATTATGCCCTGATGTAAAGTTAGGAGTTCCTTGGCGGGATTATGCAAGAATTTAATGCAAGTTACAAAGAGTTGCAGATATATCCTTGTGATACTTCTTGTAGAGTTTCTTTACAATTTTGATTTCATCTCCTTTTGCTTTTGTCGTATATACTTGTCTTTCTCCAATCCACGCCCACTCCATTTCCTTGGCTTTTTGGGCAAAAGTCTCATCTTTATAATTTCCCCAGTTCGATTTTACTTCGGAGAAAAACAGTTCCCATCGCTTTTTATAGTAATCCTTCATCATGCCGGACCATTGACGGCAGGCATAGTCATTCAATTTGCAATCCTTGTTTCCCCATGTGGAAAGCAGGTTTCTTGCATTTCTTTCATATAGATTACCCTCTTCTACAGTATCTCCTAACGATTTTGCACTTTCCAGCCATGGACCCAGCAAAAATTCTTTTCTGCTTGCAAGCAGTTCATCAAGGTCGTCTATCAAATCGAGGAAATATTTTGAATCAATTTCAAATGCTTCCCTGTCGTCATGATTGTAGTCATAGGCAAATTTGCACTGAATAACAGACGCATAGTCCGCAAGTACCTGTCTTGTTATATCTACAATGTCGTACCTGAAACCATCGCTTCCCGACAAATCTGCACATCCGGAATATAATTTCTCCCAAGCAAGCACAAGGTCCTTCAAATTATAGCTTGCATTTGTGTTTGTGCACCCTCCTGGATTTTTTTTGAAAGTAGGACGCCCTGTAATTATGGACTCGTGTCCTCCATTATTTGAAGTATTCTCGAATGCGATGTCAAAGATATGCTTCCATGCTTGTATTGAAGCAGGATGCTTTTTTCCATATCTATTCGCGGTGTAACTCTCTATGAAAGAATTTATATCGACAGGATTTCCTTCATTCCAGACATTTTCCAGCATAAGAGAGTAGATTATTGGTGTGTGACCGATACCCTCCGGAGTAAGGCCTATACCCATCATCTTGCCTGAATTTTCATCCTTGAGGGCAGAAGACGGATCATTGGCAACTGAAGTGGCATTTCCTGAGAGGGTTATGTTTTGTCCGAAATTATGTAACATACACCACAGCCACGGTTTCCCATAATATGCTTTTGTCCTGCTCCAAACTGGAAAACGCTCACTCCATAAGTCAAGAACCAGCATTTTATCATCCGGAATTGGGGACAAAAGAGCTTCAATCTGTTTGTCGCCCCAGAATTTTCTGTCGTGATAGAACATCCATCCCTGCATTACCCACACTGCCTCAGGGTCCACATCAAGCATAGACTTGTAAACTTTGGCACTTACGGAAGATAGAAAGTCCGGATTGCTTGATGGCGGCTCATTTTCGTTAAAAGTATCAGCTGTGTAGAAATGATTTGTTCCGTAGACCTTAGTCTGTTCTTCAAGAAAAAGCTTTCCTATCGTAGAAAACAAATCCTCGGATGGATCAACAATACTTACCTCAGGAAAATTCACCCAATGGGTCTTTTTGACTTTTACATTCGGGTAATGCTTGGAAAGAGCAGCAGGAACGTGACCGGTAAAAGAAGGGAGAATAGGAGTCATGCCGAGTGAACGCTCACGAAGTAAAATCTGTTTTTGCAGTTCTTCGTGTTTGTCAATAAAACTTTGAGGCAGAGGTCCTCCCCAGCCATCCAAATTCCCCATCCAGAACCAGTTGAAGTAGGCCGGACCACTGAAGAAGGATTTAAGCTCATTGTCTGAAAGTCCGAGTCTGTGGTAGACTCTTTGCCAGACAGAATTCTGCCCTGTTACGGCAAGAGGCATATTTATGCCATTCATTGCCATAAAATCAATTTCTTCCTGCCAGCGGTCAAAATCCCACCAACTCATTGAATAATTGAATGTACAGTAGTTTAAATAGTATCTGTATTTGAAGGGGGATTCTTTCCTTATACTGGATATCGGCAAAGGAAGTTTTTTCGGTAATGAAGTGTTTTTTCCGCACCACGAATAATGCCACCCGCACTCGGATTTGAGATATGCATTCAGCGCGCTGGCTATCCCTATGCCGTTATTCCCCTCCAACAATATTTTTTCATTTTCTTTTCCGAAGCAGAAAAAATCTTTATCGTTTTCGATTATTCTTATTATAAACTCTTCGGAGCGTCCTGACGTCACTCTGTCTACAAGATCTTTTGCTGCTTGTATTTGTTCCTTGTATGAAAATACTGTTTGTGGGGCTTTGATGAGTTTAATTGCAGATTCTACAGGAGAGTCGAAAGCTGTGCTTTTATGGATGTCTTTAAAATTTATCCATTCTTCTTCCCATAAGTCAAGCTCCTCAGGGGAGGAATTAAAATATTTTTCCAAACGCGGGATATAATATTCTGAGATCAATCCCGACCACAGCCTGGCAGCATAGTCTTCCTGGGCTCCGCCCCAAGTGGTTATCAGACGCTTTGCATTCGCCTCATATCTGTCTGCATGTAATTCATTTGATGCCGCTCTGCGTGCGAAAGAAAGCCAATGGGATAACTGGTGATTGGGGTGGGAAGCCAGGAGTTTGTCGACATTTCTAAGAATGTCGCATGTTACCTTAAGTTCATCATATGCAACAGAAGTATTGCCTTTTAGCTTTGCGTCAAGTGCAATTTTATAGTGTTCATCCGCTTCCGCACTTAATGCCAAAGCCGTGAACTCAATAATATCGTTCTGATAGAGTTGAGATGAAGAGCATTCTTCATGGCACTCCATCATCAAAAGTAAAGCTTTACGAAAATCTTCTCCGATAGAGTGGCGGCTTATTCTGCGTTTGTCCGGCACTACTGTCTGCCAAAGAAATCGAGGATAAGAATATAGTCTGCTCCATACTGAATTGGAAAGCAGGTCAAGAGCCTTTAACAAGCGCTCGTCACTACTGCCGTATCTTGCCTGACAGTATGACTTCAGCCAGGACTTAAGGTCTATGGCGTCTGCTCTCCAACCCATATCGGCAAGTAGTTCATATATTATTTCATTATTTTCAAGTCCTTCTGGAGCAGAACCGAAACCCACAAGGTTTCCTTTCTGATTTGATGCAAGCGCTTCAGCACTTGAACTGGCGTACATGTGAAGATCTCCCGTCGGTAGGACTTTACCCCCGAAATTGGGAACATAACTGAAAATCCATTTCTTGCCATGGAAACCATTTTGTACTTTCCATGTCTGTTCCGTGTTCCAAACCCATTTAGGATAGTCATTGCCAAGGTCTATGATTATCATCTTGTCGTCCGGGATTTCACTCAGCAAGGCTTTCAGGCTTTCTGTATCCCAGAAGTCGTGTTGATAACCAAAGGTCCAGCCCTGGGTTACCCAGATAGCATCGGGATCTCCAGCTTCAATGGATGAATATACGGCTTTCCCGTACTCTGCTAATAAACGGTGTTTTCCTATAGTATCTTCCGGCTCTACAGGCAATCTCATCTCGTTGAATGTGTCCGCAAGAAAATACCTGGCTTTGCCGAATTCCTTTTCCCATTCCTTAATAAACATTTTTCCGATTTTTTGGAAATATGGCGAGTCAGGAGAAAGGACGCAGGCATTGTCATCCGACGGGAAGCCTCCCCAGTCAAGCAAGGTCGCGGATG
>CAUUCY010000003.1:0-45844 GCA_963543835.1 uncultured Bacteroidales bacterium | reverse complement strand
AATTAACAATAAATTCTTACTATCTTTGCGTGAAATGAAAAATATAATTTTCAATATGTCGGGAGAGCCCGTAAAGGGCGTTTCAGGAGCAGAGATACTCGATTTCAGCTCGCTCGAAGGCACTAACTGCTATTGCGACGCCGAAAGCGCGGAGCATTTGCGCAAAGCCATAGCCGGACAGGACAGCCTGCAAAGGGTCAATTGGATAGACACGGGAGACTATCATTACATTTCGGCACTCACCACAGAACGCATAGAAGAGGATTACATACTCGTAGTGTTCGACCACCATCCCGACATGCAGGAGCCTATGGCGGAAGGCATGTTGAGTTGCGGCAACTGGGCGCGCGAAGCATTCATAAAGCAGGCAAAGCCTGACGAAGGGCATGTAAACAGAGGGCACATGAAGCAATTGCTTCTCATCGGAATAAATCCCGAACTGGAGCTTGAATTCCTGGACCTTATAATGGATGAGGTGCTCGCGATAGAAGAAAATGAATTCAGGGATATAAAAGCGGAGTCATTCAAATTGAGTGCGGATAGCAGGGATATGATTGCACTTCTGCACAAAAAACTCCCCATATATATTTCCCTCGACCTTGATGTGCTCGGGAAAGCTTACGCGCGCACCAACTGGGACCAGGGGAAAATGGGTTTAGACGAATTGAAATGTATGATTGACGTGCTCACAAATGGTAGAAAGCTCATCGGAGCTGACATCTGCGGAGGTCTCACGGAATCCAAGGGAGCCATCGAACAGGATAATATAATCAACGCAGGCACACGTGCGGAACTGCAAAAATATTTTGAAAAACTGATATGAAATTCAAAGTAAAGGAAGAAACTGGTCTTCTGGATTTTCTTTTCTCCGCCTGCGAAGGCATGAGCCGTACCGCTGTGCGCGAAAACCTGAAAAACGGACGCATATATGTAAACGGAGAAAAGAAAACGGCATTTGACCTGCCACTCAATGCTGGAGATGAGGTTGAAATAGTTGCCAAAAGAATTGCGTTGGGAGAAAAAATGGGGCGTGAAGCTGCTGAAAAAGTAGGAAAACTCGGGCTAAGGATAGTCTATGAAGACGAGCATTTGATCATTGTCGACAAACCCTCAGGGCTTCCCTCCGTCTCGACAGGCAAGGCTGCGGACAAGAGCAGAGAGACAGGTGTATTCGGAGGCCGCGAACGTACCGCCTACACCATACTCACCGACTATATGCACAAACAGGTGAAGGCGGAGCATCTCGCCACGGGAGAATACTCCCGTAAAGGAAGAGTATGGGTCGTGCACCGTCTGGACAAGGGGACCAGCGGTCTTCTGATGTTTGCAAAAGACGAACGTACCAAGGACCTGATGCAAAGCAAATGGGAAGAACTGGTGCTTGAGCGAAAATATGTAGCTTTAATAGAGGGACGCCCGGAGCAGGACGAGGGCACAATCACCAGCTATCTTTCGGAAAATCCTAAATCCCTGAAAATGGTATCTTCGGAAACGAAAACCCCTGACAGCCATAAAGCCGTCACGCATTACAGAATAACAGACGACAACGGCAAATACTGCAAGGCGGAATTTGAACTGGAAACCGGACGTAAAAACCAGATAAGGGTGCATTGCGCAGAGGTTTTGGAAACGCCTGTCGCAGGAGATAAAAAATACGGTGCGCAAAGCAATCCCCTGCGAAGGCTCGCCCTGCACGCGGGTACTTTGGTACTGCGCAACCCATACGGAGGCAGGATAATACGCCTGCAATCAGAACTTCCCTCAGCATTCTCAAAAGTCAAATTCGGCAAATAAATGCGTTATATACAGGTCGTATTACCTCTCAAACTTAGCTGGGAGCCATTCTATTCGACGGAAGACAGAGAAGTGGATGTAGGCAGCCGCGTGAGCGTAATGTTCGCGGGACGCAGATACATAGGGGCAGTATGCGCCGTGGATGTGAAGCCCGTCATAGATGTAAATAAAGTTTTGCCGATTTTAGGAAAAGAAAGCTCGCTGGAGCCTGTAAAACCCGAAGAATTCGAGCTCTGGCGCTTCGTGTCGGACTACTATCTATGCAGCATGGGAGAGGTTTTCAAAATAGCCTATCCGAAAACGAAAATCAAAAGGGAATACCTCAAAGAGCGGAGCAGAGAACGCATGTTGAAGCTGCTTGAGGCGACAAAAACGCAGCTCGCACACGCCAGGAAAGAATCTGTAAGGCAGAAATGCCTTGAAAAAATAGAAAGGTACGAAAAAATCCTCTATCCGCCACAGCACAAACCCGCTTCCCAAAAAAGACAGGCAGGCAAACCCCTGTTGCTGCATTGCGAAGATTACTCCCAGCGCATATATCGCCTATGCCAGGAAATATCGGAGGTCATACAAAACGGAGGCTCCGTAATGGTAATAACTCCAAGCAATGCGGAATGCAGAAGCATAAAGGAAAAAGTCTCTCAATATCTCAATCTCTCCTCCGGCGAACAGAGCTCACGCTTAGTGTTCGGGGCAAAGAATATGCTGCTCAGGAAAACTCCGGACTTGGCTTTGATTATAATCGAGCAGGAACAGGACCCCGCATACAAGCACGATTTTGCCCCATGCTACAACGCCCGCGACCTTGCGGTCTACGTAGGGGCTCTGTACAAGGCAGAAGTGATTCTTTCCACAGACAGCCCTTCTCTTGAAAGTTTATATAACTGCCGCTGCGGCAAATACAGCCTCGAATACACGAAATCGGAAGTCAGTCACGAAACCGAACTTATTTCAATACCAGCCGAAAATGCCAAAAACGGCATGTCGGGCAGTTTTTCCCGCAAGATGATAGAAGCGCTCAATGAACAAAGCGCTCCGGTCCGGCTCGTCAGATGCTACGAAAAAGAAGAGGAACTGCGCACGCAAATTGCCGAAATTTTCCCGGAGCGCAAGGATATATCCATAGTTTCCGCATACTCTTGCAGGCGCGAGAGCACGTATGCGGGGACAACAGCTGTCCTGCAGGCGGACATATTCTTCAACAAGGATGATTTCCGGGCAGATGAGCGGGCGCTTCAGGACTTGACACACCTAAAGCAGGCTTGCGGAAAAATGATAATACAGACCTGTAATCCCAAGCACCCCGTTTACCGGATAATTACAGGAAAAGAAGAAGTCGATTATAATGCCATGTTGAAAGAAAGAGAGGATTTCGCCCTGCCTCCTTACACAAGACTTATAGACTTAGTCATAGAAGACAACAATCCCAGACGTCTGGCATATATGGCAGCTGAACTGCAAAACGCAACTGGCGCACTCTCCCCCATGGGACCTGTTCCGCTTCCGCCAAAGGCGCTTAAATTGCGATTCAGCCTGAAAAGGGATACAAATATGCGCCCACGCAAGTCTGCCTTGAAAGAAATTGTCTGCAGATTCGAGCGTGAGCGCAAATACGAAGGACACATCAAAATTGACGTAGACCCGCTTTAATCATCGGCTGCCTCCGCCTGAGCCACCTCCGGAAAATCCTCCGCCGCCGCTGAAGGATGTGCCGCCGCCCAAGCCTCTGGCAGACTTGCTCGCAGCCTTTTCCACTGCCCTCATATAGGACATGCGCGCAATGCGGTTGTTCACCCGTATTGTATTGTACAGTATGACATCCGACATACCCAGGTCTCCAGCGAACTCCGAGAATTGCTGAGGGTAGAGTTTCTTGAATTGAGACGCGACTTTATCGGCAATGCCGAACATCTGGGCGTATATAAGATAAGTCTTCCAAAGACCGACTTCGGAAGCCGCGCGCTCGTTTGAGAGTGTAAATTCCTTGAGGAAATTCCTGAATTCAATCACGTGCACAGCCTCTTTCCTGCCCTCTTCATTAGTGCTGTCGATGCCTTTCATATAGTGCTGCGCAAACATCCAGGCATAGCCGTCATTTGCAACTGCTTCCGGTATTGAAGTCATGGAGTTTTCGTGTTTTTTTGCCCATTTCTCCAATTCGTTCGTTTCAAGTATATGATTGCTCCCGGCAGCCTCTATGGCTATCTGATAGATTTTATTCTCACATTTGTCCTCAAACACATGCTCAAGGTCTTTAAACTCTATGTTAAGCCTGTCGGGATGTCTGTTGTCGGGGAGCACGACAACGACTTTGTCCATAATCCATTTGAGAAAATATGTACCTATGATGCCGGCCTCAGTCTTTTCACCGAGTCCGAAACGCATGCCGTTGCGAAGCACATAATATGCCGCAGGCAGTTTGCCGTCGAGAGGGACGGCACGATACCAGCCGTCAATTTTGCTCTTTCCGAACATGGATTTCTTGTATTCGTGTCCGCTTAGCTTGCAGATTAAGACGAATATTACATAAACTACGGGAATGAATACTATGAGAAGCAGAACAAACAGACGGAAGCAGTTCACATCCTCTTTTTCGGCATCAAGATATTCGCTGCCTTTCAATGCCTTGTCGGCAAGATTTTCAAAAGTCCTGTCGCGATGCACCACTGCGGGGCTGAAAAGCCCCTTCTCAAAGCGCACAAGGCATATTACAGAACTTTTTGAAGAAAACGGAGAACTGCTCTCATAGACTATTGAGCCAGAATCCGTAAGATTGATTGAGCCGCGGGAGCCGAAACCCCAGACCCTGACTTTATCCGAAGTCCATTTCCCTGCTCCCTGAGCATTCAGAATCTCTATTCTTACATACTGCGGAGCGGCGAACATTCCGGGATTGACGAACTTGTAATTGAAGCCGTCAAAGTCGGGATAGCCCTGTACAAGTCCATCTATATGGTATTTTACAGTCCAAAGGTGAGCTCCGTATGTTCCTTGTCCCCAACATAACTCAAGCCCGTCTTTCGTGCGCACAATGCCGCAACGTCCGGCTTTTTGCAAGGCAGAACGGCCCGGGTCCCAATTTTCTCCGTCTGAAATGAAATCAACGCCGTTTTCACTGACTCTCAGATTGTTTATATCCATATGCTCGAGATTACCCACGGGAACATAGAATTCCGTTCCGGAAACGACATTCACATCCCAGAGCTGAGTGAGTTCCGCCGAGCCGTCGGGAAAGAGCGAGACCTTTATATCTATACTGCGTATCTCCTGTGCATTCAGAACAAAAGAGAAAAACGCTGCCGAGAGCAGCGCCAAAGTCATTTTAACGAGGCGCATCAAATTTCCGGATATTCTGTTTTAGCCGCATCCTCCGCGAGATATTCCCTCGTGGCAAAGCCAAGCATACCTGCAACGAGGCTGCCCGGGAACATCCTCACCTGCTTATTGTATTTTGTCACAGTGTCATTGAAGCTCATACGGCTGAATCGCACGTTCTCCTCATATTCTTTTACACTGTCCATAGTCTTGCGGTACTGCTCATTTGCCTTGAGCTCGGGATAACGCTCTGAAACTGCAATAAGCCTGCCTGCAAGTTCATTCAGAGCGCTCTGATTAGCATTGACCTGCTCCACGGTGGGCGCGGGAGCGGAAGTGATTTTCCTTGCGCTTACGATTTTTTCGAGCGTCTCGGACTCATAAGAAGCATAATCGCGGGTAAGTTTCACTAGAGCCTTGAGAGCATCGTAGCGGCTTATTTGCTGAATATTGATTTGTTTCAGGGCATTTTTGCAATATTCGTCAAGCTTGACGAATTTGTTCTGCATACCAACGCCCCATGCCAGCAGGACCACTACAAGGGCGATAATTATAATACTTGTCATAACAATATTTATTGAAAATTCATTTTATCCTGAAAGGTGCATCGTCGTAGAGAAGGAAACGCTTTGCCTTGCGTATCCACTTCTGCTCTTCCGCCTTTATATGTTCTTCGACTATATCGAAAGTTATTCCCCCTTTCAGATACTCTTCCATCACGGGATCTCCGAGTTTCGTGAAGAAGCCATCGCAGAACTCGAATTGAGAGTAGTGTTCGCGGAAATAGCGCATGATTTTGAGTGTATGTATCAGAGAATGGTATTCCGCACCGGGGGAAAGCATAATCTGATAGCCAAAACACTTTTCTCCCTCATAGCGCCCGGTGGACGGAGTAAATGTACAAGGACGCATGAATACCCCCTCTGCGCCAGGAACATCATTAGATGCCTTTATGAAAGGCGCTCCTATATACTCGTACGGGCGGGCGGTTCCTATGGCAGGAGTTACGCTGGTATTGTTCCACAGCCCCCCTCCGCTGTACATATAGCAGGTGAACATTCCTGGAATATCGGATGCCGGAGCTATAGTCCAGGGCATGAGCTGCTTGTTTGAGTCGCTTGCGGAGGCGGAAATCACATGCAGGGCAAAGCGGGCGGAGATTTCGGAATAATACAGATAGCACAGTTCGCCAAGTGTCAGACCATGTCTGTGTGCAACTTTAGGGACCCATGCTTCGCTTTCCACTGTGGAGACGGAGCCTTCCACGGCGCGTCCCGCAGGATTGATATGATCCACTACATATAGTGCAGGCGCCTCCTCCGCGAGTTCATTCAGCACCGACATAAGTCTCATAACATCCCTTGTGTAGTTGAAATAGCGCGAGCCTACATCCTGAATCTCCACTACAACGGCATCAAGTCCCTCAATCTGTTCTTTTTCAAAGACAATGTGATTTGTGCCGGGAGTGAGTTCCGCATCGCGCGGGCTGAAAATCAGACTCAGATTTCCCCTGTGACGGAAAATATCGTACAAATATTCCCCGGAAGCCGTGTCATAGCAATTCTGCGTGCAGAGGACTCCCACACGACCGTCGCGCAGGGCTTTATCAAGCTGCTCCCCCACAGGGCTTGTCCTGAAAGAAAACATCAAGAATTTATTATTGACTGCGCAAGCGCAATTATCTTCTCCCCGAGAGCCTGAGCAGCTTCCATGGTCCTGGCCTCGGAGTAAATTCTGATTATAGGTTCGGTGTTGGACTTGCGCAGGTGTACCCAGGTTTTGTCCTTATCGAAATTTATCTTGACTCCGTCAATATCAGTTATATTCTCGCCTGCGTAGATTTTCTTCATTTCCGCGAGTATCTTGTCTATAAGACGGCTGTCGGAAAGGTCTATCTTGTTCTTGGCTATGAAATATTGAGGATAAGTTTTCTTCAGTTCGCTCACCTTCATTCCCTTGTGGGCGAGATTACTCAGGAAAAGAGCTACTCCCACCATGGCATCGCGACCGTAATGGGATGCGGGATAAATCACTCCTCCGTTTCCCTCTCCTCCTATAATTGCCCCCAATTCATGCATCTTTGAAGTGATATTCACCTCCCCCACGGCTGCCGCCTGATATATTCCTCCGTGCGCTTCCGTGACATCACGCAGAGCGCGGCTGGAACTGAGATTTGAAACCGTATAAAGGGGTTTGACTCCTGCTTTTTCTGCCCTTTCAAGGAGATAGTCGGCAACGCTTACAAGAGTATATTCTTCGACAAAAGCCTCTCCGTTTTCGCAAATGAACGCAAGTCGGTCCACGTCAGGATCTACTGAAATACCCAGATCCGCCCCTTCTTTCACCACCATATCGGAGAGTTCCACAAGATTCTGCGGAAGCGGCTCGGGATTATGGGCAAAATTTCCGTCAGGCTCGCAATTGAGTTTTATGCACTCCACGCCCATGCGTTCAAGCAGACGCGGCATTATAATTCCGCCTACGCTGTTCACCGCATCCACCACGACTTTGAAATGCGCTGCCCTAACTGCCTCCAGGTCAACAGCCTCCAAAGCACATACCGCATCGAGATGTTCGTCCGTGAAATCATGCCCGCTTATTTTGCCAAGAGAGTCGACATCGGCAAAATCAAAGTCTTCAGCTTCGGCGCAGTCAAGTATAGCCTGCCCTTCTTCTGCGCTCAGAAACTCTCCGCGTTCGTTAAGAAGCTTGAGAGCATTCCACTGACGGGGGTTGTGGGAAGCAGTAAGTATTATGCCTCCGTCGGCGCCGCTCATAATTACAGCCATTTCCGTCGTAGGGGTCGAAGCCAATCCTGCCTTGATTACATCCACTCCGCATGCACAGAGCGTTCCGCATACAAGTTGCTCCACCATTTCTCCGCTGATGCGCGCGTCCTTGCCCACAATCACCTTGTAGCGTCCCGGACGAGGTCTGCGCTCACGCAATTTAACGCAATATGCGTAGGTGAACTTAACTATATCCACAGGAGTGAGACCTTCGCCCACAGCTCCTCCTATCGTTCCTCTGATACCCGAAATTGACTTGATTAGTGACATATTACAGATTGTTTACAAAATATTCGCTTACTTTATCCATCAAATGCACCCTCCACTTCCCGAAAACATTATGCTCGGAGCATGGATAAGGGAAATAGTCGAGAGCTATCCCCTCCTCTATACATTTTTGAGTGAATGAGAGGCTGTGCAGCCAAAGTACCGTGTTATCTATAGCACCCTGGCAGATAAGGAGCTTTCCCTGCAGATTCTTCACCTGATTCATAAGTGAAGTCTGAGAAAAACCTTCGGGATTGCTTTCCTCGGTATCCATATAGCGTTCTCCGTACATGGCTTCGTACCATTTCCAGTCAATCACCGGTCCACCGGCAACGCCGACCTTGAAAATCTCCGGATATGTGGTCATAAGACTTATAGTCATGAATCCTCCGTAACTCCAGCCGTGCACCCCCACTCTTTCCGCATCGACCCAAGGGTTTTCAAGAAGCCTGCGCACGCCTATCATCTGATCCGCCATTTCCTCCTGTCCGCAACGGCGGTTTATTGCCTGCTCGAATTCCTTTCCGCGATTCTGGGTTCCGCGATTATCCTGAACATACACTACATAACCGCGCTGTGCCATATACATTTCCCAAAGGCGTGTATTTGCAAGCCATTTGTCCTGCACCATCTGCGAATGAGGACCTCCGTAGACATAAACCACGAGCGGATATTTTTTTGCAGGATCGAAGTGAAGGGGTTTATAAAGGCGGTAGTAGTTGTCGAACTTGCCGTCTGCGGAAGGAATTTTACCGAACTCGACCTCGCATTGGGCATAATTTTTCAGAGGATTCTCCGCAGTCAGAAGATTGCGTACGATTTTACCGTCCTTGCGGCACAAATTCACTACGCGGGGCACGCTGAAAGACGAATAACTATCCACAAAATAGCGTCCGTCGGGAGAAAAATTCACATTATGCCAGCCTCTTTCCGGCGTTAGAAGCGTAGTTTCGGATATTTTCAATTTGGAAAATTTCCCCTTACGCCCCACTTTAATGCGGTAAAGGTGATTTTCCACGGGGGAAAGCTCCGCAGAAGTGTAATAAACATAGTCAGCATCCACCGACACGAACTCCACATCCGCATCAACGCAGGTAAGACGCCTTACTGCGCCGAGTGTATCCACTAAATAGAGATTACGGTAGCCGTCCCGCTGATTTGTGCGGTAAATGAATATATCCTCGCGTCCCGGAAGGACATAGCAGGGATCGAGAGGCTCCTGCCACTTTTCGTCATGTTCTTCAAGTATGGTTCGCACGAACTTCCCATTGTCCGCACGATACATGTTAAGGTGCATATTGTGCTGCTCTCTATCCAGAATCTGTGCATAGATATACTTGTCCGATGCGCTCCAGCTCAGATTCGTTATATATCTTTCTTCGGAAAAATCATTTACTTCAAGCCATGCCCTCTCCCCTGTCCCGCAATGGTACACACCTACGCTGATATGCTCCGAGGGCATGCCGTTCATAGGATAAGCTATCTGTTTGAGAGAGCCCGTACGCGTATTTATATCCAGGAGAGGGAAAGTTGAGACCCGTCTTTCATCCTTACGGTAAAAGGCAATGGATTTCCCGTCATTCGAGGGAAAAATCCCTCCGTTTATGCCGAATTCATTACGCGAGACGCTCTCTCCGTAGACTATGCCCGGCTTTTCCGAGAGGGCTATGCACCTGCTTCCCTGCGGGCCTTTGACATAAAGGCTGCCTCCCTGAGAGTAAGCTTTCCACTCCGGCTCTCCGGCCTTGCTTTCAAACTCAGGAATATCTTTCAGATTTATTCTTTCCGGATAAGCCGAAGCTACGATGTTGGCATCTTCCTGGCTAAGGAATTTTCCTCCGGAATTGGTTTCCGGACGCAGCTGAATCACCTGCGCAAAAGACAAGTTGAACGCAAGCAGGCTTATAATTATTCCTGAGATTCTTTTCATTATCGTATCCGCGACTTTGCGTAGTCCGAAGTGACTACATATTTTTTCTTTTTTGAAGACGGTGCTTCATACATGGCTTCACTCATAATCTGCTCGCAGATGCTTCTCAGCCCCCTGGCGCCAAGCCCCTTATCCAGAGCCGTATCCACAATCAAGTCCAGCACCTCGGGCTCAATCACGAGTTCCTTGCCGTCCAACTCGAAAAGTTTGGTATATTGTTTTATAATGGCATTCTTGGGCTTGGTGAGTATATCCTTCAAAGCATTGCGGTCGAGAGAATCGAGATAAGTCACCACAGGCAGACGGCCTATTATCTCGGGAATGAGACCATAAGCGCGTAGGTCAGCCGAATCCACATACTGCAGAAGATTGTCCTTGTCTATTTTCTGTTTTCCTCCCGTATCGAAGCCTATTACCTGCGTGTTCAGACGCTGGGCGATTTTGCGTTCGATACCCTCAAAGGCTCCCCCGCAGATAAAGAGAATATTCTCGGTATTGATATGTGCGAACTCTTGGTCCGGATGTTTTCTTCCACCCTGCGGCGGGACGTTCACGACATTTCCCTCAAGCAGTTTCAACATCGCCTGCTGCACTCCTTCTCCCGCGACATCCCTTGTTATCGAAGGATTGTCGCTCTTGCGTGCTATTTTGTCTATTTCGTCTATGAACACTATACCCATTTCGGCAAGACGTTCATTATAATCCGCCTCCTGCAAAAGACGGGACAGAATGCTCTCCACATCTTCGCCTACATAGCCTGCTTCCGTGAGTACAGTGGCGTCCACTATGGTGAAAGGCACGTCGAGAAGTTTTGCTATAGTCTTTGCAAGCAGGGTTTTGCCCGTGCCTGTGGGACCGACGAGCAGTATATTGGATTTCTCCAACTCGACACCTTCCGTGTCCGGCTTTTCTTGCGACAAATTGTGATACAGACGTTTATAATGGTTATAGACAGCAACGGACAGCAGCTTTTTCGCTCTGTCCTGCCCTATTACGTATTGGTCAAGAAAGGTCTTGATTTGTTTGGGAGTGCTGAGTTTATGCTCCATCTGCAATTATTTCTCCTTTTTCAGTATTTTGTCTATCATGCCGTATTCAAGGGCTTCTTTTGAAGACATCCAATAATCCCTGTCAGCGTCCTTGAAAACTTTTTCAAAAGGCTGGCGGCTGTGCGAAGCGATTATGTGACAAAGCTCGTCGCGGAGCTTTCTTATTTCGTCTGCAGCAATCAGAATGTCGGAAGCCTGACCCTGCGCCCCTCCCAAAGGCTGATGAATCAGCACTCTGGAGTGAGGCAGCGCGGATCTTTTACCGCTCTGCCCGGCGCAAAGCAGGACCGAACCCATTGAAGCCGCCATTCCCGTACAGGTGGTTGCGACATCGGGCCCGACAAGCTGCATGGTATCGTATATCCCAAGACCCGCACTCACACTGCCTCCTGGAGTATTAAGGTAGAGGGTAATGTCTGCCTTGGAATCGGTGGAAGCAAGGAAGAGCAATTGCGCCTGAATTATATTCGCCACATCGTCATCTATAGGTACGCCCAGAAATATGATACGGTCCATCATAAGACGGCTGAAAACATCCATTGAAGCGATGTTGAGCTTGCGTTCCTCAATAATCGTCGGGTTTATGTAAGACGCCATTGCAGACTCATAGCGGTGCAGGGTCATAGAACTTATTCCCGCACCGAGCCTGGCATATTTATCGAATTCCTTGCTGTCCATCTGAATAGTTATTTAAGTTCTCTGAATTTCTCCACAGTGATGCCCTTTTCCTCAAGTGTCACAGCCTCCTTGAGTGAAGATATGACTTTTGAGTCCAGAACCGACTGGGCAAGATTCTCCACCTGTTTGCGGTCATTGAGCAATTTTCTGGCATACTCTTTCAGGAAATCCTCCGGAATATTGTTCATGCCGTACATTGCATACTGATAGGAAGCAAAGCCTCTTGCAGCCTCTTCAAGGTCCTCCTGGCTCACTTTTACATCGTATTTCTTAGCGAAGAAATCGCGTACCATATCCCATTTGTAATCCGCAAGGAATGCATCGAATTCTTTATCTATCTGCTCTTCGGTGAACTTGTCCTTGTTTATATGCACGAGATACCTCTTGAGAAATGCTTCCGGAAGTTCAATTGCAGCCTTTTTGAGGAAATAGTCCTTTATGTCCTTTGAGAGGCGGTAGTCTGCTTCCTGTGCATAGTTGGCTTCGAGCGCTTTCTCTATTTCCGCCTCAAATTCTTCTATAGAATGTACTTTATCCTTGCCATAGATTTTGTCGTAAGTCTCCTGACCCGCCTTTGCCGGCATGAAGTTCTTGACATTGACTACAGTAGCGTTGAATACGGGATTTACAGTCTCGAGTTCCTCACGCTTGCACTTGAGAAGTCTCGAGCGGTCACCCTCATCGGAGAGGTCTTCATTTATATTTATAACGAGTTTGTCATTTGCCTTGAGAGCGGTGAATTTATCCTTGTTCGTCACATCGCGTACGGAGATATAGGCATTCTCAACTTTCTTGCCGCCCTCCTGGTCAAGGTCAAGATAAATGTAGGACTCGCCGTCGGAAACCTCCACCTCCTGAAGTTCGCCATACTGCTGGAGAAGATTCTTCTTCATTTCGTCCTTGGCTTTCTTGGTGGACTTGATGACATACTTAGGAAGCTTGTCTTCCTTGCCTGCCTCTATATTCACTTCGGTGGCGCAGGCCAAATCGAATACGAACTCCATATCGCTGTTTCCGGACCAGTCTATTTCTTTCTGGCTCTTGGCGCTTAGAGGCTCGCCCACGAACTTGTGCTTGCTTTCGCTTATAAACTTGTTGATTTGCTCTGAAACAATATCGTTCACGGCCTCGGAGAGGCTCTGTTCACCATAAATTCTCTCAATCAAAGACAGAGGGGCCATACCTTTACGGAAGCCCTTTATATCCGCTTTTGCGCGAATCGCAGAGAGTTTCTTTTTCTTTACCGGTTCGAAGTCTTCTTTAGACACTTTGATTGTAAGCTCAAAATTAAGCTTATCAATTTCTTTTGTTGATACTTTCATTACTATTATTTAAAATTTATTTATCCTTTTATCTTAGGGTATGCTATCCTCTTGTGATAGATTTGGGCAAGGTAGTTTTTCAACTCAGCCTTGACCACGCCAAGCTCCTTAATCGAAATATCGGCATTCAGGAACTGTCCCTCGCTCATCTTTCCGCTGACGATTCTCTCGACAAACTCGTCGAAAGCTTCGCTGTTCTTGGATTTTATAGTGCGGGAGCCCGCCTCAACGGAATCGCACAGCATAAGTATTATCTGCTCCTTCGTGCTCGGAATCTTCCCTGTATAGCAGAATTGGGCTTTGTCCTCGGGGCTGCCTCCCTGCTCCAAAAATTTGTTGTAGAAGTATGTCACGCAGCCGTTTCCGTGATGTGTGAGGATAAAGTCGGAAACTATTTCAGGAAGACCCGCTTCCTTTGCCATTTCCATTCCTGCGCTGACATGGTCTATAATGAATTTCGCACTCTGCAGAGGAGTAAGTCCATCGTGGAAACTGCTTTTCAAATCGCTTGCAAGAAGAGCCTGATTCTCAATGAAGCAGGTAGGGTTCTTCATCTTGCCTATATCATGATACAAGGCTCCTACCTTGACCAGAGGCACGTCCGCATCTATTGCCCGGGCACAAGCTTCTGCCATGCCCATAACATTTATACAATGCTGGTAGGTCCCCGGAGCGCGTTCATTAAGTTCCCGGAGCAGAGTATTGGAAGTGTCTGCAAGATCGTCCAGGCGCGAACTTGACACCAGATTGAAAATCTTCTCAAATATATATACGAGCTGATAGGCTACTACTGACGCAAGGCAGGAAATCAAGAGGGCGGGAAGCGCCTTCAATATGCTTCCTGCCGTCATATTGATCAGATAGAAGCCTATATATGCGCCTGCACCGAATGCGAATGCAATCAGAGCCGTGATAAACTGTTTCCAGCTCCTGTTGAAGAATTGGAAATAGTAGGTGGAGGTAATTCCTGCAATGAGGAAAACAAAATAGACCACAACCCCCATCTCGCTCGTAAAGAGAATGGGTAGCAGTGAAATCATATATACCGAAGCTACCACCGTGTTACGGAAAAAGGCTTTCAGGTAGAGAGCTCCGAGAGCGAAAGGCACCAGCATGAGATAGCGGCTTCCCGACCTTGAAACAAGCATGGCTATGAGTGCCGTCAGGGTAAATATGAAAAGCAGGTAGCAGAGTCTGTTCTTCTCGTAGAAAATTTTCGGATTCGTGAGCCAGATGGAGAAGAACAGGGCAAATACAATAATGAGGCTTACCAGAAAATTGCCGAGCCAGAGGAAAATCCTCGGCTTGCCGTAGCCCATGGTGGCTTCGTATTCGACTCTGTACGAATCGAGCATCTGGGCGATTTCCGCTGTTACAATTTCTCCTTTGGAGACTATTCTCTGACCCGCATTGACATAGCCCATAGACGGGGAAATCGAAGCTTCATTCTCCGCGCAGACCAGTAAAGTCATCTGCTTGTCATAACTGAGATTGGGCTGCAGAAGTTCATAAATTCCATTTGCCGAAAGCAGGGAATCGAGGCTTCCGTCAGGATTGCTTCCGAGCAGTTCGGAAAGCAGTTCGGAACGCGCGGCAGAAAGTTTGTACACTTCCGAACAAGGCACAAGTGACGCTCTTTTGCCCTTATGGACATAAATCACAGCGTTGTCGGGGTCTCTTACAGCTTTGTCGAAGACTATTCCCTCGTCTCCCACTATACCCTTGGAAAAAATCTTGACAAGGGCTCTCACAATGGAACTGCGAAGATTCCGGTAAGGAAGAAAATCCATGTTCTCAACCGCCTTGACTGCTTTTTCCGACACTTCCGAAGAGTAACGGTAATAGGGAATCTCCCCGCTTGTCCTTCTGTCTTTTTCGTCTTCTATCTGTTCCGCTGTCTTGAGTATGGGAAAGTCCACCTGGGCAATAAGATTTTCATATTTCCACGGAGCTCCTTTCCTGTATTCAAAACCGAACTTTGCCGTCCTCGGCATAAAAAGTACGAGGACGACAAGCACGATTGAGAATACTATGTACACCCAAGCAGCCTTGGGAAGACTGTTATATTTCATTTTTTATGCTCTATGCGTCAATATTTGCGTAGTGGGCATTCTCTTCTATAAACTGACGGCGAGGCGGTACGTCATCGCCCATAAGCATTGAGAATGTCCTCTCTGCCTGGGCGGCATTTTCTATTGTAATCTGCCTGAGACGGCGGCGCTCGGGATTCATGGTCGTCATCCAGAGCTGTTCGTCCGACATTTCTCCAAGACCTTTGTAGCGCTGCACCGTAACGCCTTTTTCACTGCCCCTGCCGAGCTTCTCCGTCGCCTGCGCGCGCTGCTCCTCAGTCCAGCAATATATTTCTTCCTTACCCTTTTTCACAAGATAAAGAGGAGGTGTGGCAAGATATACATAACCGTTCTTGATAAGGTCGAACATATATCTGAAGAAGAATGTCAGGATAAGGCATGCAATGTGGCTTCCGTCCACATCGGCATCGGTCATAATGACAACTTTATGGTAGCGGAGCTTACTGAGGTCCATGTGCTTCTCGCCAGACTCGTCCTCCTGAGCCACAGTAACTCCGAGAGCGGTGTAGATATTGCGTATTTCCTCGGAATCGAATGCCCTGTCTCCTGCGGCTTTTTCCACGTTCAGAATCTTGCCTCGCAGAGGAAGTATGGCTTGTGTGACACGATCGCGGCCCTGCTTTGCGGTACCTCCTGCGGAATCTCCCTCGACAAGGAAGAGTTCGCACTTTTCCGGATCTCTTTCGGCGCAGTCGGCAAGCTTGCCCGGCATGCCCGCGCTTGTCATCACATTGCTTCTCTGCACCATTTCGCGTGCCTTGCGGGCTGCATTGCGTGCGGTGGCCGCGAGAATAATCTTCTCTATTATGAGTTTACCCTCCTTAGGATGTTCCTCAAGATACATTTCCATTGCAGCGGAAGTCGCCTGGGATACGGCGGAAGTAACCTCTGTGTTGCCGAGCTTGGTCTTTGTCTGACCTTCAAACTGGGGCTCCGAAACCTTTACTGAAATGACGGCGGTAAGACCCTCGCGGAAATCTTCGGGAGCCAAGTCGCCCTTGAACTTCGAGAGAAGATTGTTTTTTTCCGCATAATTCTTCAAAGAACGGCTTAGTCCCATCTTGAAACCTTGAAGATGGGTACCTCCTTCTATTGTGTTGATATTATTCACGTATGAATAAATCTTCTCTGTATAGCCGCTGTTGTACTGCAGGGCAATATCTATAGGGATAATCTTGTCCGAATTGACACATATAGCCTCGGGAATCAGCTGATTGGCTCCGGCGTCAAGATACTTTATAAATTCGCTCAAACCCGCTTCCGAGAAAAATTCCTCGTGCTTGTTTATCATCTTGCCCGTAGCCTTGCTGTTGCCATCCGCATCGACTGTAAATTCCTCAACGGTGGTGCGATAGTCCGTAAGGCAGATTCTTATGCCTTTATTCAGATATGCCAGTTCGCGAAGACGTGCGGCGAGAGTATCGTATTTATATACTGTAGTCTGTACGAAAATCTCCGGGTCTGGATGGAAAGTAATGGTAGTTCCCGTGTCTTCGCAAGTGCCTGTAACCTCCACAGGCGTAATAGGCTTGCCCTTAGAATATTTCTGCACGAAAATTTTACCCTCGCGGTGGACTTCCGCAATGAGAAGGTCGGAAAGGGCGTTCACGCAGGAAACGCCTACACCGTGCAGACCGCCTGAAACTTTATAATTGCTCTTGCTGAACTTGCCGCCCGCATGTAGGACGGTCAAAACCACCTCAAGCGCAGAACGATGCTCCTTAGGATGCATTCCCGTCGGTATGCCTCGTCCGTTATCATTTACTCTGATGGAATTATCTTCGAGAATAGAGACTTCTATCCTGTCACAAAAGCCTCCCATCGCCTCATCGATACTGTTATCCACAACCTCATACACAAGGTGATGGAGACCTCTCTCGCTTATGTCTCCGATGTACATTGAAGGTCTTTTTCTTACGGCCTCAAGTCCCTCGAGGACCTGAATGCTGCCTGCGGAATACTGCTCTTCCGCTGCCTTCATTTCTTCATTATCTATCATGATGCTATTTATATGTTCAAAAGTCTGCGAAGTTACTAAAAATTACAGATTGATGCAAATGCCTGCCGTCAGGCTCCTGCCAGGTTCGGAGTACAGGATATTGCGTTGTATCTCCTGATTGAGAAGGTTTCCGCACTGTATCCAGAATGTGATTTTACTGCTATACGCATAGTCGGCGTAAAGCCCCAGGTCCAAATATTCCTTTACTGACATAGGAACGGAAGAAAGATGTTCTCCCGAATCTTTTTTAACATAAAATGCCGTTCCTTCTCGCATGCTTGCAAACTCCGTTCGCAGCCCGGCATTGATCCTTTTGTGCCAGTTGTAAAGAAAACGCAATTCGCCCGTCCATTCGGGAAGAGTGAAGAAAACGTTCTTGTCTATATTGCTCTTCTGATAGCGCATTCTGCCAAATACGTTGAAAGCCTCATTGACGAATCCGAGCTCGAGATCTGTGTGGAACAGATTGTAGTCGGCATACAAAAGCGCTGCGGAATTATGCTCCCCGGCTCCGTCCTTCAGGACAAAAACCCTTGTCAGAGGAGAATTGCCGAGCACATCATAAGAGGCGGAAAGCTTATAATTGAAGTACGAGCGTATCTGTCCTTTCAGACCTGCGGCAAAACCTATATTCTTTCTCGAAATCCTGAGCAGTCGGGAGGCATCCGGACCTGCAAAAGAATAATCAAAATGGTGATTCGATTTCACGAAATCGTGGTAGGTATTTATGTATTCTCCCCCGTCTATATCGGCAAAAGCGATCAAAGCATAAGGAAGAATATTGAAACGGGCTTCGATTGCCGGGTACGGAAGTAAAGGAAAAGTGCCGGAATCGTAGCTGCCCTTTGGACTTAATGAAAGAGCATACCCTCCTCCTACTCCCAAATAACTGCGCTCACCCATCCATTCATATTTTGCAGACATGGCAAAGTGAGTGGCGGAAGCATAAAAAAGCTTGTCGTATCTTGCAGCATCCAAATCAAGGTCCACGATAATACGGTTCTTTTCGTTAAGCACAGGACCGATTTTGACATTCACCCCATAGAGGATTTCATTTAGAAAATCCTTATATCTTGCGGAATTATCCCTGCCGTAACGGAAATATACCCCACCCTCGTAATAGATATAGCGCAAGGCATCGTTCCTGCTTTTTACGGAGGCACTAAAATTCACTCCGTTATAGAATCTCCTGTTCAGAGTATCCTTTACCGCAAAGAAATCGTCGCTCACGTGCATTTTCATATCCATTTTATCCAAGGACAGACTGAAATCCGCACCGATATTGTTGGAAAAGTCATAGCCTTCGTAGAAACGTCCCGAATAGTGTGAAATATCATTTTTCGCTCCGCTACGTCTGTGCAGACCGAGCAGTTTATAATCTCCGTAATAGCCTTTGAAATCATTGTAAAGGTTTATTCGGGTACGCCCTCTCATCGTCGGACTGAAAATCAGATTGAGTTCGGGCTTGAACAGATAGCCGGCCCCTGCACGCAGATAGAAAATCCTGTCGTCAATCACTTTGGCATCAGGTCTCATATTTATCGTGTAAGGTCTGAAATCGGATATTCCGCCATATCTGGTATCATTTACCGAGTAATCGAAATTGTAGTCGAAACGAAGCAGGGAGTCGGGTATTGTCATACGCGGCTGTTGTTTGCTGCTTTCCTTGAGCTTTCCCTTGTAGGTATTGGTAACGCTTACTGTAGGATTCAGATTCTGAGCTCCTGCGGAGAAAAGGCAGGCAAGCAGAAGTATTGCGGGAAGTATAAATTTTCTTTTCATTATTCGGACATGTTATTAAGCTTTTCAATACGCATTCTGACGGCATCGAGCACCTCGTCGTCGCCTCCTTCTGAAGGCTTATAGCCGTCCAGGAGACTTTGGAAGGTCTGCCTTGCCTGTTTGATATTATCCCTTTCCACAAAGGAATCACCGAGCACTATAAAGCTCTTTGCCAGCCAATATGACTGGCTGCCTGCCTTTTCGGAGAAGTCATATACCATAGCCTCCACAGCGGAGAAATCCCCCTTGTCGTAGGTCTCCTGTATAAGCATATAGTTTGCCTCGGCTCCTTCATCTGTAGAGGCCTGTTTTGCAAGTTCGCGGAATATTGCAAAAGCCTCCTCTCTGTAGCTCATGGCAAGATAGGATTTTGCCTTGACATATTCTGCCTCACGCTTGAAGTCGTCGTTTATATGCTCGTCCTCCATTGCTGCGGATGCTGCCGCAACGGCATTCATATAGTCGTGGGCGCGATAGGCAGAGCGGAACATGCCGATACGCGCGCTAAACTTGTTATTCTCGATCATAGCCGCTTCCAAGAGTTTTGAATAGCCCTTGTAGGCATCACTATAGCGTTCCAGCGAGAAAGACAGGGCAGCATAGTTGAGCATTGAACTTTCTGCAAAGGAGCCGTTTTCCTCGCTTAGAAGAACCTTTGCATAAGCATCACACGCTGTCTCTTTTTTACCGGATATTCTGTAAGACTCCGCAAGGTAGAAATATGCCTTTGAAATGTTGGCATCGCCCGGATAGTCGGCTATAAACTTTTCAAGATTGTTTATCGCCTTTTCATAGTTGCCTGCAAGGAAAACCTGCTCGGCAGAATTGTAATAAAGCTCCGCCTTTTGAGCCTCTGATTTGATTTCTTTGAGACCGAGCCCCTCTGTGTATTCAATATAAAGATCGGGCTTGCCCATCGACTGGTAAATTGACTCTATCGCCGCAAGGGCATTCTGATAACTGTCTTCGCTGTCATGATTCCCGACCGCCTCCTTGAAGTATTTGAGTGCTTCGTCGTATTTACGATGGTTACGCGCAATCATACCCAACTCAATAAGAGCACGCCCCTTGTATTCCGGATCAAGAGACAGTTCCTTGAGCCTTGTAAAGCATTTGACGGCATCGTCCTCTTTTTTTCTGGCAACATAACTGCGCCCCAACTCGAAAAGGGCTTCCGAATAGTACTCCGACTCAGGCACTGCTCCGAGCACAGGCTCGAGAGTGGAGGACTTCATTTTCTGGTCTCCGTTCAGACCGTATGCAAGTCCCATGCGGTAATAAGGATAAATATCATTCGGATTGGAATACTCGTCAAGGACTTTCTTATAGGAAATTATGGCTTCTTTATAGTTCTGACGCATAAAATCGCAGTCAGCCTTTCTCTCGAGGGCGTCCTTGCGTGCCTGTGTGTCGAAACTGTCAAGATAGCGATTGAACCAAAGCTCTGCCGTGGTGTAATCCCTCTGCATGAAATAGCAGTATGCCATGTCATAGCTTATCAGTTTCCCCTCCGGCAGCATATCGAGAGCGCTCACATTGTACAAATCGTTGAGTATATTCTGGGCGTCTTTATATTTCTCCGTATTGAAATACGCCTGTGCCTGCCAATATCTTGCGAGTCGATAGAAAGGATCCGACTTCTTGGAGAAGAAAGTGGCGGCTTTGAGGCATGGTATGGCATCGCTCCAGGCTTTCATCTCTATCAGTTGCTCCGCCCTCAAGAAATTAGCTCTCATATAGTTTCCTGCCATATCTTCGCTAAGTTCTTCAACTTTGTCATAAGCAGCGACAGCGGAAGCATAGTCATGGTTGTAGAGATTTGCAAGAGCGATGTAGGAGTAAATGCTGTCTCCCTTTTTCTTTTCGGGATAATTTGCGAGATACTCGTTGAATGCGGAGGAATCATGATTGAGGTCGAATGCAAGCTTGGCATAATTGAAATACGCATCCTCCTTGATTGCAGGGTCAAATTTTACCATGGCCGCATCCTTGAAAGCCTGCATTGCGGCAATCTTGTTTTTGGTGCGGATATATGAATACCCGAGCTGATAATTCGCTATCTGTCCGAGAGAATCCGCCCTGTTGTCCATCATCACATAGTTGTCTATGGCAGAATGGTAATCCTTAGCGGAGAAATACATGAATCCTGCATAGAAACGGTCCTCACGCGACATCCCCTCTCTTGAAGGAGCATATTTCTGATAATATTCCTTAGCTTTCCGCGCATTTCCTTTGACAAGAAACGACTCCGACAGCACACGGCTCAGATGCGCCCTCCGCTCCTCAGGAACGATTTCAAGCATATCCGGTCCTTTGGAGATAACATAATCGTAATCCTTCATGCGGAAACGGCATTCCAGCACATAATACAGGGATGCCTCCTGGAAGCGATAATCTTCGGCTGCCTTTTTAAAGTATCTGATGGCCTTGGGAAAATTTCCTCCCTCATACTCTATATAAGCGAGGCTGTAGAAAGCGGGGGCAGTATAATCACTGCCCGGGAGCGTATCGAACTCCGAAAGCACGGACTTTGCCCCGGCAAAGTTCCCCTCTGCAAAATAGCAATAACCTGTCTTGTAAAGCAACTCATTCGCTTCTTCCGTTGAAAGATACGAGCGCTGCACATGGGAAAAAGCCTCAGCCGCCTCGGAATATTTCATTTCATCGAAAAGATTCAAGCCGGTGTTGAAGTACAGAAGTCCCGACATGGCGCTACCCGAGTGCTTCAAGGTATAGTCCCGAACAAGATCCTGATAGCCGAAAGCCTTTGTCTTGATTGCACAGAGAATCGCATACCCCTCTGCACGGGAGTCCTTGTCGGATATTTTTTCAAAAACGGAGCGCGCCCCGGAATATATTCCCGTACGGTAAAGCTGAAGCCCTCTGAGAAATTCGGACTCCTCGCTATAGTTCTGCGCCGACAGTGCATTAACAGCTGCGGAAAGCAAAATCAGCGAACTTGTTATAATCGATTTTCCAAACATATTTCATTGCTGTTTTAATCGTACAAATATACTAAAAATAATCTGTATCTTTGCGATATAAAAGCACAAATTATGGACTCTGAACCTATCATTTCTTTCAAGGACGCCGACATAATCAACGGCGAAGCGACGGTCATCTACGGTCTTGACATGGACATACGGGCAGGAGACTTCGTCTACATAATGGGGAAGGTCGGCTCCGGAAAGACCTCAATCATAAGGACAATAATAGCCGAGAACGCTCTGAAAACAGGTAAGGGACAAGCCTGCGGTCATAATCTCACAGGAATAAAATCAAAGGAAATACCCTTCCTACGCCGTAAACTCGGTGTCGTTTTCCAGGATCTTCAACTGATGACGGACCGCGACGTGAAGTCAAATCTGGCGTTTGTACTCAAAGCCACAGGCTGGAAAGATGAAGTAAAGACGGGCTCTCGCATAGAAGAAGTGCTCAAAGCAGTGGGGATGGAAACAAAGGCGCATAAAATGCCCCACCAACTTTCCGGAGGCGAGCAGCAGAGAGTAGCGATAGCGCGAAGCCTGCTCAACTCCCCTGCCGTGATAATAGCGGACGAGCCCACGGGCAATCTCGACAGGGAAACCGCAGACGGCATAATGCAGCTGATATGCGGCATCAATCGTGACCGCGGCACTGCCGTTGTCATGGTAACACACGACGAGACCCTGCCTCAACGCTACCCCGGGAGGATTTTTGTGTGCAAAAACGAAAGTTGCAAGGAAATAAAGCGAGCTGAAAAATGACAACGGCACAAAGATACAAGGCAGTAGTGGAATGGTTTGTCGAGAATGTCGGTGAGGCTGAATCCGAA
This sequence comes from uncultured Bacteroidales bacterium, assembly GCA_963543835.1. Classification (GTDB taxonomy): domain Bacteria; phylum Bacteroidota; class Bacteroidia; order Bacteroidales; family UBA932; genus Cryptobacteroides. The sequence continues at coordinate 23,012 of CAUUCY010000003.1, read as the reverse complement.
TTGAAATTCCGCAACCCTTACGAACTTTTAGTGGCTGTGATTCTGTCCGCGCAATGCACAGACAAACGTGTCAATATGACAACGCCTGCGCTGTTCAAGGCTTATCCTGACGCGGAATCGCTTTCCAAAGCAAGTGCGGAAGACATTTTCCCTTATATAAAATCAATTTCATACCCCAACAGCAAGGCAAATCATCTTGCAAGTCTCGGGAAACAACTGCTCGAGCGCTTCGGCGGAGAAATTCCTTCAGAGCTGGACGAATTGATGAGTCTTCCGGGCGTGGGACGAAAAACCGCCTGCGTAGTGTCTTCCATAGTCTATGACAAGCCCGTCATAGCGGTCGATACCCATATTTTCAGAGTTTCGCACAGAATAGGACTATCAAAGGGCAGTACCCCTCTTGCTGTGGAAAAGGACCTGGAAAAACACATTCCGATAGAAGTCCGCTCAAAGGCGCATCACTGGCTGATACTTCACGGACGCTACACCTGCACTGCCAAACGTCCGCATTGTGAGGAATGCGGCATCAGAGAATTCTGTCTGTATCCAGAAAAACCGAAGAAATAAAGTCCGTCCCGCAAGCGAAAATATGCCTTACTCCGTCCTTTGAGGGCTTCAAATTCATCTTTTTGCGAAGCTCATCCGTGCGCACAGGAAGATTGCGGGCGCTCAATTCCGCTCCCGTCCCCTCCCGTGAAAAAGCCTTTATAGCTGCACTGGAAAACGGCATTATCCTGTTTATCTTGTAATATTTCCCGAGGGAGGATATCCTCTCGTCAGGCTCCTTGCAAACGTAGAGGTGGGTTGAATCGGCAAGTTTTTTCATCCCGAAACTCTCGCTCAAAAACTTGTAGCAGCCGCTTTTGAGAAGAGCCGGTCCCGGCTCATAAAGCATGCCGCCGGAAAGCTCTTCACGACTTTGCACGATAAGCGCCTTTGCCGACTCTGACTCCCCACGCCTGAAAGACAGCTTTCCTCCGGAGGAGCAGTTGCACACGACAAAGAGAGGGTCATATTTTTTTTCTTTTGAAATTTCCAGTAAAACTTCCTTACATTCACCTGCATATTGAAGCAGATGGACTGCATAGACTTTATTATCCAAATCCCTGATAACCCGGCTTATATCTGCAAAAGGAGAAAGTTTTACCAGAACTTTCGGAACGAGCGAGGAGAGTTCGTCTTTAAGCTCAAGCAAGGACGGGGAACAATCCTCAAGACGAAAGAGCTTGCGCCCGCTTTCCGCCCTTCTTGCAGGGTCCAGGAAAATGAGTCCGGGACAGAAGCCGCCAAGCAGTTTTTCAACTCCTCCCCTTTTAAGTTCCTCGCTTTTGAAAACAGCCCCCGCGGCTATTCCCAGCTTTTCGTAATTCGAGCGGACGACTTCGGCAAGAGCCGCATTCATATCGTTGTAGAAAATACGGGATGCGCCTGCATAGCGGTGGAAAGCCCACAAATCCACTCCAAGACCTCCAGTAAGATCGGCAACAGCCGTCCCGTAAGGCACGAGTGAAGCCTTATAGCGTGCAGTCGCCGAGCTGCTGCACTGTTCGGCAGAGAGTTTTGAAGGAAAATTCAATTCAAAGCCTGCCCATTCAGGCACCTTTTCAAGGACCTTGGAGTAAAGGGAATCATCCATTTTCTGCAGGATCTGGGCAAAACTGACTTTAGCATTCATATATGCAAATTTACAAAATCACTGGCATTTTTACTATATTTGCGGGTATAGAACCGAAAAACACAAATGAATATGACAAGTTATACTGAAGCTGCAAAAAAATGGCTGAGCGATTCCTTCGACGAGGAGACAAAAAAAGAAGTGCGGGCATTGATAGACGGCGATCCGGCTCTGCTTGAAGATGCTTTCTACCGCAGTTTGGAGTTCGGAACCGGAGGTCTGCGGGGCATTATGGGAGCAGGCACGAACAGAATGAACAAATATACGGTAGGAATGGCGACGCAAGGGCTGGCAAACTATATAAAAGCCAAGGTGGAGCCTGAAAACTGCAAAGTCTGCATTTCCTACGACAGCCGTAACAATTCCAGGCTCTTTGCCGACATATCGGCTGAAGTTCTCGCTTCAAACGGTATAAAAGTATATATATTCGACGATATACGCCCTACTCCGGAACTGAGTTATGCCATACGCTCCAAGAAAGCGACGGCGGGAATAATGATCACGGCTTCACACAATCCCAAGGAATACAACGGTTATAAAGTTTTCTGGTCCGACGGAGGGCAGATTACCTCCCCCGTAGACAAAGACATCGTTGCGGAAGTGGCGAAAATCACAGACCCGTCAATGGTTAAGTTCGGTTCTGACGATTTCGGAGAAAAAATAGAAACTATGGGGAAGGAAATGGACGAACTCTATCTTCGCGATATACTCTCCCTTACTTTGAGTCCCGAGGCTTGCAAACGCCACAATGACATAAAAATAGTATATACGCCTCTGCACGGCACGGGGGTGCGCATCATTCCCGAATGCCTCAAGCGTCTTGGTTTCAAGAAAATTTACCACGTGCCGGAGCAGGACATAAACGACGGGAATTTCCCGACTGTCAAATCCCCTAACCCCGAAGAGCACGCAGCCCTCGACATGGCGATAGCCCGTGCGGAAGAGACGGGAGCCGAAATTGTGCTCGCAAGCGACCCGGATGCTGACAGAATGGGAGTTGCAGTGCGTGACAACGAAGGCAGGATGGTGCAGTTAAACGGTAACCAGACCGCATCAATGCTGACTTACTACATACTTTCACGCCGCAAGGAATTGGGAAAGCTCAAGGGCAGGCAGTACGTGGTCAAGACCATAGTGACTTCCGAACTTATAAGCGAGATATGCAAGAGTTTCGATGTGCCTGTCTACAATGTACTCACAGGCTTCAAGTACATTGCGGAAGTGGTGAAACGCAATGAGGGGAAGGCTGAATTCCTCTGCGGGGGCGAAGAGAGCTACGGCTTCAATGTGGGAGAATTTGTCCGCGACAAAGACGCCCCAATCGCTTGTGCAATGCTTGCGGAATGCGCTGCATGGGCCGCAGACCGCGGATTGAGCCTCTATCAATTGCTGGAGCATATCTACAAAGAATACGGCTACCGCAAGGAAGCCCTCGTGTACTTGGTCCGCAAAGGCAAGGCAGGCGCGGAGGAAATTCAGAAAATGATGTCGGATTTACGCAGCAATCCGCCCGAAGAGCTTTGCGGCAGCCCGGTGACCAAAATAATCGATTATCTTGAGCCGGAAAAGACAGGGCAACCCAAGAGCAATGTGCTCCAGTTCTTCGATGCTGCCGGAGACGTGGTTTCGGTGCGTCCTTCGGGCACGGAGCCGAAAATCAAGTTCTACTTCGGCGCAAAGGGAGAGGATGCCGACGAAAAACTGCTGAGACTAAGCAGGCAGTTTGTCAATTAAGAAGATATTTGGTCCAGAACTCACAGTCAGTGAGGAACGAATGTTCCCGCTGACTGTTTCTGTATCCGTGCTTTCCGTCGGGATAAATCATAAACTCGAATGATTTTCCGGCACGCTGGAGAGCGTCGACAAGCAGCAGAGTGCTCTGGAAATGGACGTTGTCGTCAGCTGTGCCGTGAGTGATACGCAGCATGACTTTTCCGTCCCCCTTTCCTGCCTCCACGGGATACTGAGCCGCATAATTGAGCACACAGGACTTCTCGTAGCCCTCGGCATTGGTCTGGGGAGTCTGCATGAATCTCTCTGTATAGTGGGAATCATAAATGCGCCAGTCATAAACGCCGCCTCCCGCAATGCCGTATTGGAAGACATCGGAATGTTTGAGAAGCAGCAAGGCAGTGTTTGTCCCGCCAAAGGAAAAGCCCTCCACTCCGAATTTGGAAGGATTGACATAGGGCTTTGACCTCAGATAATAAGCCCAGGCAAGGTAATCCTTGATTTCCGTTTCACTCAGCCTCTTGTAGGCCTCATCCAAGCCCCGCCTGCCATTGTGCCCGGAAGTGCGCACATCAGCCACGATGTGTATGATCCCGTTCTCCGCGAACCATTGGTTATATTTGTTCGGAGCACGCCATCTGTCCCTCACGTAGGCGGTATTAGGACCTCCGTAAATTTCAAAATGGACAGGATATTTCTTTGAAGGGTCAAAGTTCCTGGGATAAGTGATTGCCGCAGGAAGTGTGTATCCGTCCTCAGTAGTCATTGAAATAAGCTGGGGAAAACAATAATCTTCCTTTACAAAACCCTCGGGCGTACTGTCTTTCAGGACTGTGAAGTGCCCCGGACTTGCAGTGCGGGCCTTTATTCGGCGTGTAGGAGTGGTGAAATTTGAAAGCTCCGCCGTAAAAGTCTTGAAGTCGTGCGAAAATTCAACATTCGCCGCATTGTATTGAGGATCTGTGAGAGCCGTTATTTTATGCTTCCTGCCCAAAGACACTTTGTATAATGCAGATTTTGCGACCGCATCGCGCTGGGCGGTGAAATAAAGGTTTTTCCGGTCAAGACCTATCAGTTTCACCCTCCAGTTGCTGCCGTCCGTTATACGTCTGAAGACTTTCCCGTCGTACGAAAGGAAATAAATCTGCTGAAAGCCGCTTTCAAAATCGCGCACCATATAAAGCCCGCTGTCGGTAAAGAGCATATCTTCCATCCAGTTCAGCCAGGTATTCACTTTCTCATGATAAATATGACTTTTGCTTCCGTCTTCGGGGCTGACGCAATATAAATCAAGACAATTCTGTATGCGGGGCTCGCGGGCGACGAAAAAGCCTTTCGGCCCCCAGAAAGGCGTGCCGAAATACTGGTCCTCTTTCTCATCGAAATCCGCCCATACGATATTCCCCGGATTTTCAAGCTCCGCAAATCCTATACGTACGGAGGGGTTTACGCCGCCAGCGAGAGGATAACGCGTATTGTCAATGCTGCCCTCCGAAGCCGGGAGGGAGAAATCGGGCTGATTGAAGAAAGGCGAATATATGGGAAACATCGTTACCCTGCTGTTGTCAAAGCGGTAGAATGCCAGAGTCTTTGAATCGGGAGACCACCAGAAAGCCTTGTACTCCGAAGAACGGCCGAAAATCTCTTCATAATATACCCAGGAGGCATAACCGTTGAGAATAAGCTCCGAGCCGTCGAAAGTAAGCCTCGTTGCTTCTCCGCTTTCGGCATCGGCAAAAAACAAATCTCCGTCCTTTGTATAGGCGAATTTTGACGAGTCCGGGGAAAAAGTCAGATTCTGCGCACCCTCGGGGCGAAATTCCGCAAATAAGGAAACAGGCAGCAGGGCTGCTACCACTGAAATGAAAATCTTTCTCATTTTTCAAATATTCCGTCTTTAAAATTTACCAGATAAACTTTCTCCACTCCGCGTGTAATCGCGGTGTAGAGCCACTTCAAATCATCGGCGGTGAGCTCGTCCTGCCATAAAGGAGAGTCTACGAAAACGCAGCGCCACTGCCCTCCCTGGGATTTGTGACAGGTTATGGCATTGGCATACTTCAATTGCAGAGCATTGAAGTAAATATCCTCGCGCACTGCAGCCCAACGTTTTCTCTTGCTTCTGATATTGGAGTAGTCCGCATTGACCCCCTGATAGAGAGCGTTCTGCTGTTCATAAGTCAGAGACGCAGACTCCGATTCAAGCGTGTCCAAGCATACCTTGGCAGTGATTTGCGCATCATCATAGTCGGGAAACAAAATTGTTGCATCGGCAAAATGCAGACCATAACGCTCCTCAAAGCCTCCTATTTTCAGGAGTTTGACTATATCGCCGTTGGCTATATAATCCAGCCCTTTCACATCTTCGCAAAACTGATAGCAATTCCGGACTATCATCAGAGTATCCCCTCTGACAAGCCTGTCCTCCTTGAACTGCACCATAGAGCGCACCCCGGAATTATACCTTATCGCCCGTTTATTGGAACGGCAAAGTATGATAGTCTCGTCTTCGCCGTACTTGTCGTAGGCTTCCGTAATTTTATCTATAAGTTCGCTCCCGGAGACTCTCTCTATATCATCGAAGCCTCTAAGTCTGAATTTAAGTCCTGTGAGAAAATCGTCTGCCGGGGCATCGGAAATCATCTTCCGCAGTATGGTGGCATTGTGCAGTATGCCCGACTCCGCAGCCTGGCGCACGACTTCCGTAAGTTCGCAGAAACGCACTCCTCCGAAACCCTCCATGTAATCGCGAGAAAGAGCAGGTCCCGCATCCAAGCCCACGGGAGGAAGCTGGGCGGCGTCCCCTATCAGAATCATTTTGCAGTCAACGCCGGAACGAAGATAGCTTATGAGGTCCTCAAGAAGATTCCCCGTACCGAAAAGCGAACTTGACTGATGCTCCGCCGTATCTATACCTATCAAGGAAACCTCATCCACCACAAAAAGGGTGTCTTGCTGTTTGTTGGGCATGAGGCTGAACTGTCCGAAGCCATCCTCCCCCACCGATTTCTGGCGGTAAATCTGCTTGTGCACAGTATATGCCGGGCGTCCCGCATAGCGGGAAAGCACTTTTGCCGCCCTGCCGGTAGGGGCGAGAAGTACGGAGCTGATTTCAAATTCTGCAAGTGCGCCTATGACTGCGCTTACGGCGGAAGTCTTTCCTGTCCCTGCATAGCCGTTGACAACCAGAATATCCGCATCGTCACAGACAAGGAAAGAGGCTATCTCCCTCAGAAGTTTATCCTGACAAGAGCTGGGCTCATACTTGAAATTCTTGAGAAACTCCCGGTATATGAACTCTTCCCTGCCCATCAATGCTTCTTGTTAGGGAAAATCATCATAAGCGCAGCGAGTACCGGATAAAATTCCACGCGGCCGAGGAACATGTCTACAGTATAAACGAATTTTGCCATTTGCGGCTGGGCGCCGAAATTTCCGAAAGTCCCGATATCCCCCATCGCCGGTCCGACGTTGCCAAGACAGGTCAAGGTAGCCATAAGCGCATTCCGGTTGTCGACATCCATTGCGCAGCAGACGAGAACGGAGACCAGAATCATGGAGAAGTACATGGCAACGTAGAGTATGTGGGGATAGTAGTCGTTAAGAAGCAGGGACTTTCTGCCCAGGCGCAACTCCTCCACGGAACTCGGATGCACCACTTGTTTTATATACAGGCGTATTGCCTTGAAAAGCACGAGCAGGCGGTCCGATTTTATACCACCGGTAGTCGAGCCTGCCATACCGCATACAGTTCCGAAAATCATGAGGACAATGCAGGCAAAATAAGGCCATTGACTGTTGTCCGCAAGACCAAAGCCCGTAGTGGAAGCATAACTCAGCACATGAAACGCGCTGTCCATGAAAGACGCCCCCCAGCTGTCGTCGACATTACGGAGTTTGAGAGTGACACCAATGATAATAGTGCCCAGCACAAGCATGGAGGCGTACAACTTGAGCACTGGATTGTTCAAAGGCTTGAGAGTGCGTCGTACAAACACTACATACAACATTCCGAAATGTATTGATGCCAGGAACATGAACACCATACTCACTATATTAACGGGCAGCGAATCGAAGGCTGCGATGGAGAGATTTTTCGTACTGAAGCCCCCTGTGGCGCAGACGCTGAATGCGTGGCAGAGAGCATCGAAAGAATCCATTCCTGCCGCCATGTAGCCTATAAAAGCCAGCAGGTTGAGCACGAGATATACTATAGTGAAGATATATATGGTCTTGTTGGGACGACTGCTGTAACCGTCTTTGGACAAGGAGGAGAGCTCCATGGTCGACAGTCTCAACTTCATCTGATTGGATGAGGGAATGAGCAGGAGCAGGAAGATCACAACTCCCAGACCGCCTATAAAATGAGTGGAGCAGCGCCAGAAAAGCAGGCTTCGCGGCAGAAATTCCACATCGTCAAGTATGGTCGCGCCCGTCGTGGTAAAGCCCGAAACGCTCTCGAACCATGCATTTACCGCGCTGAAAGGTCCTCCCCACAAAACATAAGGAAGCATTCCGAAAAGGAAAGACAGCAGCCAGGAAAGCACGATTGTGACGTAACCCTCGTTAAGGGTTATGCTGGAAGCCTTTCTGACGAAGATAAAGGGGAAGGCACCGATTATGAAAGTAATGATGAAACTGATGCTCAGAGGTGCCAAAGCGCTGTCAAGGCCGTTCATTATGGAAATAACGACCGATAAGAACATGAACAATGCACTCACAAGAAGCGCAAGTCCTACATGCCTGCTGATTGCTTTGAAATTCATTGGCTGTCGTTCCTCTTGAGGAAAGTAAGGCGTTTTCGGAGTTGGTTGTTGCTTTCCGTTATGTCCGTAATCCCGTCATTAAGTTCACTGAGTTGGTCGTCTCCCTCGAACTGCACAGTATATTTCTTGCCGAACATCCTGTAATTTTTCAGATTGTCAAGCATTTTATAGAGAGGATTGACATAATAGGCAAGAATGAAGAAGAGCAGCATGAGCACAAGCAGAAGACCTACACCCACAGCAACCATGCCCGGCACTATGCTGCGGTAGAAGCCGCGGTCGAAAGTCTCTGAATTGCGTTTCAGCTCGCTGTAAATCTGGCTGCTCATATAATCTATGTCGCTCCTGAGCCTGTCGTATCTGGGTTGCAGACGCTCAAAATACCATTCTCGGGAGTCGATGAAATCCGAAAGCAGGACGGTGTTCAATTCGAGCGAAGTAAGCATATACGCAGAATAAGAATACAGGACAGTATCAACCATGGAGAACATAGGCACGCTCGTAATCGACCTGCGCAGGGAATCGCAGTGCGAGAGGAAATACTTCTGATTGAAATCGGGCAGTTCACTCCGCGCATCGTCGCCTATGACTTTCAGAATCTCGAGATTATATCTGTTCGTGGCATCCGCGAGATTGCGTGCCACATTGATATTGTTGATATTCTCCGCAATGGCTTCGGACATATAAGAACTCATCCTGCTGTATTCGAGCACAGAAATTATGCTGGAAACCAAAAGAATCGCAGCTACGGAACTCAGGCTCAGAGTCAGTTTTGACTTGAGCGAGAGGTGCAATTCCGCAAATTTCTTACGCAGTCCGTGCAGTACCATATCAATCTGCTTTATAGGAATCCTTGAGGGATACCGTTTTATTGAAAATCACTTTTTCCGCGGTGCTGTCCTTGTCCTTGAAGTAATAGCCCGTGCGTTCAAACTGAACGGCTATGCCGCTCTCATCCTCAAGCAGGGCAGGTTCTGCATAAGCTTTCCCGAGCGTAAGGGAATCGGGATTTAGAAAATCCTTGTAATCTTTATCTTCCGGAACCTGACTCATGTCGGCAAGGGTGAAGAGACGCTCGTAATTGCGAAGTTCTATTTCTTTTGCATGGCGGCCCGAAACCCAATGTATAGTCCCTTTGACCGAACGCCACTCGCCTGCCCCGGGTTTTGTGGAAGGGTCGTAGCTACATTTCAACTCAATAATCTTTCCTTCCGCATCCTTGATGACTTCATTGCACTTGACTATATAGCTGTACTTCAAACGCACCTCCCCGCCCGGTTTGAGGCGGAAAAACTTGCTCGGAGCATCTTCCATAAAGTCCGAACGCTCTATGAGAAGTTCGCCCGTAAATGGAACCCTGCGCTTTGCCCCTTCCGGTTCCGCAGGATTGAGAGGACATTCAAACCACTCCACCTTCCCCTCTTCCCAATTGGTTATTGTCAGTTTCACAGGATCCTGAACCACCATATAGCGATTGGAACGGGCATTCAGATCCTGACGCACGCACCATTCGAGCAGTTGTATGTCCATAAGCTGGTCGCGCTTGCTTACTCCTATCTTGTCGCAGAACATCTTCAGGGCTTCGGCGGTATAGCCGCGACGGCGCACTCCGCACAGAGTAGGCATGCGGGGATCGTCCCAGCCTGCAACTATCCCTTTCTGCACGAGTTCGAGAAGTTTGCGCTTGGACATAAGGGTATAAGTGAGATTGAGCCTTGCGAACTCATACTGATGAGAAGGATATATGCCGAGGGTCTCTATGAACCAATCATAGAGAGGGCGGTGCACATCGAACTCAAGGGTACAGATGGAATGGGTTATATTCTCTATGGAATCACACTGTCCGTGTGTATAATCGTACATAGGATATATGCACCACTTATCTCCTGTACGGTGATGAGAGGCATGTTTGATACGATAAAGAATGGGATCTCGGAACATCATGTTGGGATGCGCCATATCTATCTTTGCGCGCAGCACCTTGGCTCCGTCCTCATATTTTCCGTCACGCATTTCGCGGAATATCCTGAGATTCTCCTCCACAGAGCGATTACGGTAAGGACTGTCAGTGCCCGGCTTCTCAACAGTGCCCCGGGCTTTGGAAATCTCTTCCTGATTCTGGTCGTCCACATAAGCCAAGCCGCGCTTTATCAACTCTTCCGCCCAGATGTAGAGCTGCTCGAAATAATCCGAGGCATAGAGTTCCTTATCCCATTTGAAACCGAGCCAGCTGATGTCTTCCTTTATGGCATCTACATACTCAGTGTCCTCTTTGGCAGGATTTGTGTCATCGTAGCGGAGATTTGTCTTTCCTTTATATTTTTGGGCGAGTCCGAAGTTGATGCAAAGGCTCTTTGCGTGTCCCAGATGAAGGTAGCCGTTGGGCTCGGGAGGGAAACGGGTAAGTATACTTTTCACCTTGCCGGTCTTGAGGTCGTTCTCAATGATTTCTTCGAGAAAATTCAACTTCTTTACTTCTTCTTCCATATCAAATTTACAGTTTTTCTATATCACGCAAAAGTAGTAAAAATTTACTAATTTTGCACGACTAATACCGACATTCATAATGATTCAATCAATGACAGGCTACGGCAAGGCCGAAGTTCAACTTGCCGGAGGCAAACTGAGCATAGAAATCAGGACTCTCAACGGCAAATCAGCCGACATCAATCTCAAGTCTTCGCTGCTCCCGAAAGACAAGGAGCTGGAGATAAGAAACAGGATAGCTTCAGCTCTCCGGCGCGGAACAATAGATGTTTTTGTCAATTGGGAGCCGAACTCCGCGGATGAAACAAAAAGCCTGAACACAGAACTCATAACAGAATACTACAAAAAGCTGAAATCCGTCAGGGACACGCTCACTGATTTGTATAAGACGGACGATGAATGCAGGATGAACAATGAACTTTTCACTGCCGTACTGCGCTTTCCCGATGTGCTTGACAACAGAAAGCAGGAAGTCATTACCGAAGAAAATTGGAAAGATGTGTCCCGAGGCTTCGACAAAGCCATAGCCGCAGTTGAAGAATACAGGGGAAAAGAGGGCGCCTCGCTATACCGCGATGTCACTTCAAGAGTGAACAAGATACTCGAAATATACGCGGAAGTGGAAGCTTTCGAGCCGGAAAGGATTGCAGCCGTGCGTTCAAGAATAGAAAAAGGCATAGCTGATTTGCAGATAAAGCCGGACAAAGAGCGTTTCGAGCAGGAAATAATCTTCTACCTTGAAAAACTCGATATAAACGAGGAGAAGGTGCGCCTGCGCCAGCACTGCAAATATTTCATGGACACCATTGAAAACGAAGCATTTCCCGGAAAGAAACTCGGTTTCATAGTCCAGGAAATGGGTCGTGAAATCAACACCACAGGCTCAAAGGCGAATCACGCCGGCATACAGAAATGCGTGGTGCGTATGAAAGACGAACTTGAAAAAGTCCGCGAGCAGTCAATGAATATACTCTAATAAATCGAGAGTATTGCCATTTCCCTGCCCCAATAACCATCAGTCATAACGGGAACGGTCTTGCCCGTGGCGTCCTTTACCTCTTTCGGCATTTTGATTGTGGTGTGGGAGTGTCCCCCTATCACCGCATCGACGCCGCTTATAAGCGGTACAAGAGCCAAATCCTCTTCCCAGCCTATATGGGTCAAAAGAATTACAATATCGCATTGCTTCCTTTTTAGAGCAGCGTTCTTGTTGACCTCATAGGCTTTATCAAGAGACTTGAGTGCTTTAAGAGTCTTGGCTGAAACAAGAGTTGAAAGTTCCGCTTCAAGACCTATTATGCCGATTTTCAGACCGTTCTTCTTGATAATTGTGTAAGGTTTCACGATTTCTCCCAAGCGAAGCCCCGGAAATTCGTAATTCGCACACAAGACCGGGCATTTTATCTTTTCGACGCGGGCGCTCAAGTCCTCTATTCCATTGTCAAACTCGTGGTTGCCGAGAGTGATGCAATCATATCCGAGGGCGTTGATGAGTTTCACTTCAAGTTCACCGTTGAACTCGGTATAATACGAAGTCCCCTGGTTGAAATCTCCGGCATGGAGCAACAAGACCTTGTCCGCACCGTTTGCATTACGTACGGAATCGATGAACACCGCGCGTTCTATCACGCCGCCCTGTCCGGCGAGTTCTCCTCCTCGTACGGGGTCAAAATGAGAATGAGTATCGTTGGTATGCACTATCACAAGGCGTGGTCCCTCAGACTTGCCCGACAACTTGCAGCCCGGAATCAGGACTGCCAATACTACAAATAAAAGTATATGTAATTTCTTCATCGTATTATTATTTTCTTACAACACGTCCGTCCTTAGCATAGTCTATGCTTATGCCTTTTTTCGTGCATGCCTTCACATAGGCTTCTACAATCTGACCGAGAGTCTTTCCCGAGTTTTCGACTTTTCTCGCATCTTTTGCAAAGAAATAGCCGTCGCCTCCGTCAAGAAGGAAATCCACAGTGGCAAGCCAATAGTATTTATCCGGATTTATAGGCTTTCCGCCCACACTCACAGAAACGGCTTTTCCATTCTCTATAGCCATCCTTATTCCTCCCACCGCAGCAATTTTGCGGGAAGCGAGATCATCAAGAATTTCCTGAAGCCTTGTCCCTTTGATTTCCACGGCGCAAAGGTAGTTACGGAAAGGGAACATTGAACGCACATCGTCAAGTATTATATCTCCCGCACCGAAATCAACGCGTATGCCGCCGAAATTGGTTATGCCCGCATCAATTCTGTGACCGAATATCCTTTTTCCCTCGCTGATCATCAAATCCGCAGTCCAGTTGCTCAAAGAACTTTCCGGGACCTGTTTCGCCATCCCATTTTTAGAATGTCCGACCACCTCGCGAAGATAAGCCATTCCGGGTTGGGCTTCAAGCATAATCTTCGCTACGGCAGGAGCGCAGCCACCCTCGTATATTTTTCCGTTGGGAGCCTTATAGACGCTTCCCTCGACAGTCCCGAGAGCCTTTTCAAAATTATCCGAGCCCACGGGCGTGACGCCGGTGCGTTGCCCCTTAATGGAGAATTTCTCCCATTTATAATCCAGAGAGCCGGGCTGCTGCGCACAGGAGGCGACAAAGACAATGCAGCCGACAAGCAAATAAAACTTTTTCAAAATCATAATCATTTCATTTTAAGCCAGCGCCAGAGGTCCTTCCAAGACGTCTTTTTGCCGAACATCAATATACCAACTTTATAAATCTTGGCTGAAAGCCAGGCGAATAAAACAAATGTAAGTATCAGCAGAACTATTGAAAGCACTATCTCCCAGCCGGGCACTCCGAAAGGAAGGCGCGCGAGCATTACTATAGGAGAAGTGAAAGGTATCATGGACGCCCAGAATACTATAGTGCTGTCAGGAGCCTTGAATGCATACAGGGCTACGAAAAAGCCCAGCATTATAGGAATCGTAATAGGAATCTGAAGCTGCTGGGTATCAGCCTCGTTTTCAACGGCAGAGCCTATTGCAGCAAAGAGGGACGCGTAGAGCATATAGCCGAAGACGAAGAAAAGTACGAAGCATACTCCGAGTTCGACAAAGTTTATATTCTTCAGAGTGCCCATTATAACATCCAATGCACCCGGCTCATTAACTGCCTGGGCAAGGACAGCTGTACTCTGGTCCATACCCATGCTTGCCATATCCATGATTTCATGGGAGTCCGCCCCGCCAAGGAAACTTGTACCGGCGATGGCACCCACTATACCGAGAATTGCACCCGTGAGCAGTATCCACAGGAGAAACTGAGTAAGGGCGACAAAGGCAATGCCTATAATTTTGCCGAACATCAGTTCCGTGGCTTTCACGGAACTCACGAGCACCTCTACCACCCTGCTGGCTTTCTCTTCTATGACAGAAGACATTACCATTCCTCCGAACATCACTATAAACATATATATGATTATTCCGAGGGCCATAGAGACTGCCATATATACCCCGGATTCGGAAATGCTTTCTTTTCCGTCCTCGTCCATGGTGTAAGAGCGAAGCTTGATGTCGCATTTGACATCCTCGAGAATCTTGTCAAGCCCCGGTATATTATATGAAGCTATCCTATACTTTTCAACAGCGTCATTTATACGTCCGCTGATTAGCTGCGAAGCTTCCATACCCATAGGTTTCACCGAATAAAGGTCCGAGCTGAGTATCTTTTTTTCAGTGTCGAGTTCGGAAATGCTCAATACTGCATCATAGCCCGAAGACACTATATTATTCTTCAGAGAATCCAGCGGCTGACCACTACAGTCAAAGTAAGTTATGGCTTCACTGTTCTCAAGGTAAGGCAGCACTATACCCGAAGCATCCACAACCGCAACTTTTTTCGCCTCCTCCTTCGTCGCCATCATGATAATGGTAGGGAGTGTGCAGAGAGCCGCGAAAAGAATAGGAGAGAGGAAAGTGATGAGAAGAAAGCTCTTTTTCTTGACCTTGTTAAGATACTCTCTTTTGATTATAATCAAAGTTTTACGTATGTTCATAGCCTATTCCTCCCCCTTTACTAATTTGATGAATATGTCGTTCATGCGAGGCATAAGTTCTTTGTAGGAATTGATTGACGCCCCCTCATCCATAAGACTCCTGAGCACGGTGTTGGAGTCGAGCCCGTTATCGAGGGAACGCAGCTCGGCATGTCTTCCCGAGGCATCGGTATATTCGATTTCAACATTGTTCTTGCCGTACTTTCTGCGTATGTCGGCAACGCCTCCCGTAATCACAAGTCTGGATTTGTTTATGAGAGCTATTTCATCGCAGAGCTCTTCTACCGACTCCATATTGTGAGTGGAGAGTATTATTGTCGCTCCCTCTTCTTTGAGTCGCAGTATCTCTCGGCGTATGACTTCCGCATTCACCGGGTCAAAGCCCGAAAAAGGCTCGTCGAGAATAAGAAGTTTGGGTCTGTGGACAACCGTAGTTATGAACTGGAGTTTCTGAGCCATGCCCTTTGAAAGTTCTTCAACTTTCTTGTTCCACCAATCCTTTATTTCAAATTTCACAAACCATTCTTTAAGGGCTTTCTGCGCCTCGGATGAAGACATGCCTTTGAGCTCGGCGAAGTACATTGCCTGGTCTCCCACTTTCATTTTCCTGTACAGTCCCCTCTCTTCAGGCATGTAGCCTATCTTTGCCACATCTTCCTGAGTGATGGGCGTTCCGTTGAAAAACACCTCTCCCGCAGTCGGAATGGTAATGCGGTTTATAATACGGATAAGGGTTGTCTTCCCCGCCCCGTTAGGACCGAGGAGACCGAAAATCTTCCCTTCGGGGATTTCGAGAGAAACATTGTCAAGTGCAATTTTTGTCCCGAAATTTTTGCTCACGTTTTTGATTTCAATAATTGACATCAGATATTGAGTATTTTGGTTACTAATTCAAGTAATAATGTGCCGCTGTCAAGGCTTTCTCCGTCGCCGCCCTTGCCCTTGTAATCATATTCCGTCAATAAAGACACTATCTTTATCGATTTTTCCAGAGAATAATGGCGGGCGGCGCTTTCGTAATCCCTATGAAAGTAAGGAGCGACTCCCGCAAGGGCGTCATCCGCCCCGGCATTCAGACGGAGTATGCGGTTGAAGTTCATAAAAAGTGCGCTTACTGCAGGAGGCATTGCGAATCTGGCGGCAGAGCCTATGTAAGTGGCAAGCCTTAAAGCCTTGGCCGCCTCGTGTTTCATCAGGGCATTGCTGAGTTCAAAAATTGAAAAACTACGGCTTATGCCCACATTCTTTTCTATATCGGATACGGAAATTTCCTTTACCCCTTCCGGGAGGTTCTTGAGGAGTTTGTCCGTTTCATCCGCTATCTTGCCAAGATCCGCGCCTGCGGACTCCGCCAGCAGTTGGGCAGCGAGGGGATCAATATCAAGTCCGCGTGAGGAATAATATGAATTTATCCAGGGGGCGAGTTCATAGTCCCTCAGTGCAGGAGAATCGAGAACCGCCCCGTTTTTCAAGGCTCCTTTGTAGAAAGCCTTGCGTTTGTCCGCCGATGCTCCGTGGAACACGACTACAAGTACGGTGGTATCAAGAGGATTTTCGACATAGAAACTGAGTTTGTCTATATCTTTCATCAACTGGGCTTCCTTGAGTACTACAAGACGACGTTCCGTCATCATAGGGAATTCACGCGCCTGGGTCACTACCTCTTCCGCGTTGACCTCGGAGCCGTAAAGCACGGCCTGATTGAAATCCCGGAAAGACTCGTCAATGCAATTATCTATAACAGCCTTGCAGACAAGTTCGGGGTAATAAGGCTCATCTCCCATAAGAAGATAAATCTTATTGAAGGCCCCTGCTCTCGCGTCCTCTATCAACTGCCGCGCCTGAGCGTCTATATTTACAGACTGTTTAGCCATTGGACTTTCGAGTTTCGACAAGATGCAAATCTACACAAAATCTCCCGATTTTAAGCCATCGGGAGAAAAATTAAAAAATTGCAGGAACTTACGGCATTTTTACGGATAAAGCAGATACCGGCTGCGCTGCTCTTCAAATTTCAGCACATCGTCCCTCCACTTGGCGGAGAGTTCCTCCGCTCCCATACCATTTTCTATCTCCGCACGCACCCAACGCTGACCTGAGAGCAGTTCAAAGAAGCCGTTTTTCAGGAAGAAATCATCTCCCACAGAAAGCTTTTCATACGCATCGATAATATAGCCGAAATTAAGCTTTTCCGAGAGGATTTTGTCTATAGGCTTGTCCCTAAGGTCCCTGCCATAGCATTTTCTATCTAAGAGCACTGGATTTTTCGCTCCCGGAATACTGCGCGGAGTGAAAGAAAAATCGCAGCCCTTCATGTCCGGATGGCCGTAAACTTCAAAAGGGAACAAGGTTCCTCTGCCGAGGGAAACCACCGTGCCCTCAAAATAACAGGTGGAAGGATATAGCAGCACCGCCTTCATGTCTTTAAGATTGGGAGAAGGGGGGAGTATGAGATTGAGATTCATCGCATGGGTGTAATTCTCCATTGGAATGACCGTGAGCTTACATTTCAAGCCGTCTGCAAGCCAACCCTCCCCGTTTATCATAAGAGCGAGCTCTCCCAAGGTCATGCCGTGCACCACAGGAACAGGGAGCCCTCCCACTCCTGATTTTAGAGACATATCGAGTATAGGACCGTCCACATAGGAGCCGTTCGGGTTCGGTCTGTCGAGCACCACCACCTGCTTTCCCGCACGGGCGCACACATTCATAAGCTTGTACATGGAAATGTAATAGGTGTAGAAGCGAAGCCCCACGTCCTGAATGTCCACCACGAGCACATCGAAACTGTCCAGAATTTCATCGCTTTTGAAGGGGGAATTTTTGTCATACAGGGACACTATGGGGACTCCGGTCTTGGCGTCTATGGAGCTCCCGACCCTCTCTCCTGCGTCCGCCGTGCCTCTGAAGCCGTGTTCGGGAGAGAAAATTGTGGTCACCTCTATGCTTTCTGCGATAAGCGCATCGAGTATATGGACGCCGAGGAGCACTTCCTTTGTGCTGTCCGCGGGGGTCAAAAACGGAATCCTGCAAGTTTTATCATCCGTCTGAGTCAGCGCCGGAAGAAGGCTGTTTTCTATCCTGTCGCCCACTATTCCTGTCTGATTGCTGAAGAGGGCGACTCTTTTGCCCTCAAGAAGAGGGAGATACAGCTGCGGTCGCTCATCTCCGAGTATGACTTTGTCAGAAGATTTTGCGTAACTGCCGCAAATAACAATTGCCAGCAGGGAAGTAATAAGGGATAATCTTTTCATAACGGACAAATATAGTCAAACTTATATTAAAAGAAAAAGCGGCCCGCGAAGGACCGCCTGAAATCAATTCATATTATTTTTCGATCATTTTTTCGCGTGCGCGGGTGAGTTTTTCTTTCATTGCATCGACCGCTGCTGAAACTGCATCTTCAAAATTTGAAGCATTGCGCTCAAGTATCTGCTCTCCCGTGGAGCCACGCATGCGAAGTTTGCAGTTTTTGTTATTCGGTTCCTGCAAAAGAGATAAAGTCACTTCAACTTCCCCAAGTTTTTCGTCGAATCTGGCGAGGCGTGAAACTTTCTTGTCAATGTAATCGAGAAGCCGCTGGTCTGCATCAAACTTCAAAGATTTAATTCTAATCTCCATTTTTACCTCCATTTTTTGCCCTTGGATGGGCGTTATTATACACGTTTCGAAGTTTGCTGATCGAGTTGTGGGTATAGACCTGAGTCGCCGCAAGCGAGGAATGTCCCAAAAGTTCTTTAATGGAATTGAGAGGCGTTCCATTGTCGAGAAGCTGCGTCGCCAAAGTGTGTCTCAGCACATGCGGCGACTTGCGCCCCGTGATGCCGGAAATTGTCCCAAGTTCCTTCTTGACAGCCCTGTCCACATATACGGGATATAGGGCAGAACCTTTAGCTGTCACCAATAGCGGGCCCTCAGCGGGTTCCGACTTCCCAATCATCACTCTTCTTGCTTCCAAATATAATAATAATTCTTCACAAAGACTATCAACGAGAGGGATTTCTCTCATTTTATCTCCCTTTCCGATGACTTTAATTCTGCGTCTTCCGAAATCCACTGAAGAATATTTCAGGGATATAAGCTCGCTGCGGCGTATTCCTGTGCCGCTCAAAAGCAGAATTATAAGCCTGCGCAGGCGCTCTTCATACAGGCGTGTTCCGAATTCCGTCACTCCTTCCGCCTGCAACAGCTCAAGGGAATCCACAGAAGCGCAATGCTCCGTATTTTTGAAATAGGTTTCCAACGACTCGTCACGATACACCTGAGGCAGACGTTTCTGCGAACGCGGACGCTTCACGAGACTCACGGGATTGGCGGCTATTATGTGATTTTTCAAAAGATAGCGGCAAAGTCCGCTGAGCACCGACAGATGAAGATTTACCGTGCGTGCGCACTCCCTGCGCTCATCAAGCAGATGCACCTGATAAGAGCGTATGAGTCCGGCTTCAAGAGCCTCCTGAGGGGGTGTGATATCTTCATAAAAAGAGAAATATTCTTCGAGAATTTCCGCATATATACTTACGGTCCGCGGCGAATATCGTCTGACCGTTTCTATATACAAAAGATAATCATCTACGAAGGACATTACTCAAAATATATGGTCCCGAAAAATTCAGGACGGTGAAAATCAGGTTCAGGCACTCCTATACGACACCAGGACACGAAATGAGGAGTTTGCAGCTTGTCCCCGCACTTATAGAAATTGGCGCGGAATATGCGTCCCGAAAGACTCATATTACCGTCCTTTCCCCTAAGCTGTTCCTGATGTTTGTAATAAGTGCTTGCAGGTATAATCAGCGCAAGTTCCCAACTCGTTTCTCCAATACGCTCCGTAAAAGCCCTGTCGCCAAGGGAGCTCCAACGCTTTATGCCTGCCATAATTTCCGCAGGAGCTTTTTCGCGCCCGTTACGGGTATTACCGCTTGCAACGTGCATTTTCCCGACACAGTTGCTCTCCATATTGTAATAAAAGCTATCCGCATCCGGGCTTGAAAAGAATTCTACGCAGGAATCTTCCCATACATGTCCGAAATCCTCATCTGAAGCAGCCCCCACAGAGGCTTCCCTGACCTTGTAATGCAAATAAATTCTGTCCTCAGAATGGGCGATGGCAAAATTCACTTCCGGACAATAAGGATAGTCTTCCGGCCAGTCCACCACATCTATGGCATTATATTCAATACCCTCCTTGGCAAACAGCGAAGCCACCTGCGCGGCATCTTCAAGCTTGACAGAACTTTTTCTCACTTTGAGCGATTTGAATCCGCTCTGGTCCATAACAGGCTCCAGTCCGAATTTTGCGGCTTCCTTGCGCATCAGGGCATCCGCCTGAGCGAAATCATTGTCTATTTCACAATTCAATATGGCTTCTTTCACGGCTTCTTTGATTTTTCCTATAGTATTGCATGGCTCTATGCCATATACATCCATTATATATTGTCCCGAAACAGGATTCTTGAAATTCCTTATTTTATCCTTGGCTTCCACCTGGGCAAGTTTTTCCGCCACAAGTTCAAAATTCCTGCGCACGCGCGCCACCTTAGCAGGATTTTTGGAAGTTATGTCGGCGTTGCACAGCAGCATCAAATCATCTATATCATCTCCCGCATCAAAAAGCAGACGCCTTACGGCGGAATCCGTCACTTCATCATCCACGAGCGCGATAGGTCTCAGATGCAGCCACACGAGCTTTTTTACATAGCTGAGCTCCGCTCCGAGAGGCAGTCCGAGACTGCGGAAAATCTGAGGCACCATTTTGGAACCCAGCACGTCGTGACCGTGGAAAGTCCAGCCTATCCTGGGGTCGTAACGCTTGGTCTGGGGCTTCCCTATGTCGTGCAGAAGAGCCGCCCAACGCAGCCAGAGCTTGTCCGAAACGGCCGCAACATTGTCAAGCACTGCAAGTGTATGGGAAAAATTCTCTTTGTGCCCCCTCCCCTCCACGGTCTCAACCCCCTTGAGTTCACAGAGCTGCGGAAGTATGATTTTAAGTAGTCCGGCATCGTCCAATAGCCAGAAAGCCTTTGAAGGCACAGGGGTCAGCAGCATTTTATTCAGTTCATCTGCTATACGCTCTTTTGAAAGTATAGAAAGGCGCCGGCTCATACGCCTCATGGATTCCATGGATTCAGGGACAATCTCAAACTGATGATCGGGGGTGCTTAGTTTTGAAGCGAAGCGGACAGCGCGAAGCATTCTCAAGGGGTCATCCGAATATGTCTTGTCCGGATCGAGAGGAGTGCGTATAATACCCTCACTTAGGTCTTTCAGACCTCCGAAAGGGTCCACTAAACGCCCGAAATCATTTTTCTGCAGAGAGAATGCCATTGCATTTATAGTGAAATCACGCCTCCGCTGGTCATCCTCAAGTGTCCCGTTTTCAACTGCAGGCTTACGCGAAAGGCGGTTGTAGGATTCTTTCCTTGCACCCACAAACTCCACTTCATCGCCTTTGTAGCGCAACATCGCCGTGCCGAAGTTACGGAAAGTCGTGACTCTTGCATGCAGCTTACGCCCTACAGCCTCGGCAAGCTCCAGCCCGCTCCCCTCCACAACTATGTCTATATCATTGGACGGGCGATGAAGATAATAGTCGCGCACGAAGCCTCCTATCACGAAAGCCCTTACGCCAAGCTCCTCCGCCGTCTGAGATACTATTTTGAAAATATGCCTGTCAAGGCATTCCGGTATAAAATCATTCATTGCAAATCTGTTCATAAGTCGGAAGTTGCTCAAGCTGCTTCCATCCGTTCTCCGCCTTATGAAAAGCATAGACGGACAGTCCGTTGGTTATTATCAAAAAGTCCACATCCAGCACCATATTGTAGCGCATTGCCTGTTCGAGCACTTCGTTTGTCAGCTGAACTTCCGCCCGCTTGCACTCGACTATAGCTTTACGCAGCCCCTTGCGCCCATAGACTATAAGGTCCGCACGATATGTCTTACCGGAAAATTTCAGTTCCACCTCACTCATCATCTGATGCCGGGGCACACCCAAATCGTCCATCAGCACGGAAATGAACCACTGACGCACCCTCTCCTCGGGGGTAAAGGCGACATTCTTGCGGCGCAACGGATCATATATCTGTTCGGCAGACATCAGAAAGGCAGTTCTTCGGCAGACTTGAAAACTATGCCTTTGATTCCGATTGCCTGCGCTCCCGCCACATTCAGAGGCTGATCATCCACGAAACAACTCTCTTCCGCACGAATACCGTATTTGTCCAATAAATAATGGAAAATCTCAGGATGAGGCTTTGTCATCTTTACATCTCCCGACACCACAAAGCCGTCAAGGAGTTTGAATATTGGGTAATTGGACATTATTCTGTAGAAAGTCTCGCTGCTCCAGTTTGTCAGTCCGTAAAGCCTGTATCCCTGTTCTTTCAGGCTTTGCAGTTTCTCATACATGCCCGGGATCTGTTTTCCCATCATCTTTTCCCAATTGTCCCAGTACTCCTGAATCGCATCCTTCCAATCTGGAAAACGCAACTTTAGTTCCGCGAGCACGTCCGCAAACGCCTCCCCTCCGTCCGTTCTTTCATTCAGTCTCCTGTTGCAAATGTTCGCCAGAAAATAATCGGCTTTTTCTACGGAGCCGAAATAAGAATCAAAAAGGTAGTGGGGATTCCAGTCCACAAGCACACTACCGAAATCGAAAATTATATTTTTGATTGCCTTCATACAATGTTTATTGGAATGCAAATATAAGAATTAAGTGCTTAGAATACAATTTTCCGGCAGTTTTTAGCTCGGATTCAAAAAATATAGCAAATTCGCATCACAATAGTAAATAAATTACTATTTTTGCCGGTACAGGACAGATTTATGTCCGACAAATTAATATCAAAAAAATTAAAAACATTTCTTTATGAAGAAGGTTTTTGCAATTTTTGCAGTAGCGGCAATGCTTATCGCCGCGTCTGCATGCTGTAACAACAAAAAGGCCGGGAACAAAGGGGCAGAGACAGCTCCAGCAAGCGAGCTTGCAACTCCGATCCCTGAAGAGACTATTCAGGAGACTGCTCAAGAGCCTGCCGGCGAGCCTGTTATCGAGACAACAAGCGCCGAGCCTACAAAGTAAGTCCGCGACTTGAAGTAAACAGAGGCTGACATCAAAGTGATGTTGGCCTCTGTTTTTCTCAAGTACCGGAGATAGTCCAAAGCTTCTACAGAGACCGTCAAAATATGGCGTTTTTGCAGGAGCTCTGTTACTTTTGTGGACCAGTACTCGAGTCGTAGGAAGGGATACCCTCCAGAGGGACTCCATACACCTCCCTCTATAAAAGAGACCAGTTCACTTTTTATTCCACCCTTATGCTTTTTCCTATCCTCAGGACAGAGGCCGGTGAAAT
>CAUUCY010000002.1:0-47336 GCA_963543835.1 uncultured Bacteroidales bacterium | reverse complement strand
AAGACGGGGCAGCTGCAAAATCCCATGCATAGAAAGGTAGCGGAAACGGGCGTAAAACAGGGATTTTGAGGAGAAAAAAGCAAGAATGGACAGGAGAAAGCGAGAAGAGGATAGCGGAAACGAGTGCAAAAACCCTTTTAAGTCTGAAAGGCAGAGAAAAACCGTCACTCAATTCGGAGCGGAGGCGAAGTCGAAGGGAGGATGCCCTCCAGGGGGCTTGTGCACCCCCGCACAAGGGCAGGGGGAGGGGCCCGTTGGATACAAGTTCCCGCGGTAGCGGGGACGCAGGAGACAATGGGAGGGGCCGGAACGCAGCGAAGCGAAGTGGAGTCCCCGGAGGGCATTCCTTCCTCCGACTTAAACTCAGTGCAAAAACAGGGATTTTTGAGGAGAAGCGGGCATCCGGGACGGAAAAAAGCGCGGAAGAGCTCAAAAAACTTATCAAATCGTATAATTTTTAATTATTTTTTAAAATACCCCCCTCCCAACCCCCTTGATATTTTCACTGTGCGAGAATAATCCATATCTTAGTAAAAGATTTGAATCATTTTAATGGTCATTTCACAAATACATAATAAACACACTTAAAACTATTTTCAAAATATGGATCAAGGCAAAAACAGCTCAATAGAAAGAAAACTCAGAAGGATACTCGATGACGGAAGACACGAGGCGATGATGAGAATCGAGGACATAGAGAAAGAAGTATTTGAGAGGGTAGCCAGAGAAATCGCCGAGGAGGAAAGCCGAAGCGGCAAGACTATGAATCTCGCAAAAGGACTTCTCGGAATGAAAGCGGAAAGCATAAGGGAAATATGCGAGGAATATCGCAAAAGCGGAGATCTGTGTTCCTATACCCGGGGAGACAAGCGTTCCAGCCTTGTCATGGAATTCCTGAATTTTGACAGGATGAGGGTAAGAATGTTCAAGACCCGTTATCCCAAGGCTTTCATGAAATGGAGCAAAGATGAGGAAGACAGGCTGTGCGAAATGATGAAAGCGGGAGAGAGCTTTGAAGCAATGTCCCGGGCGTTCAAACGTAATATAAATTCAATCAAATTACACCTCGACAGACTCGGCTGCGAATATCACGGCCTGCAAAGCATACCGCACTATACTCAACTGCGCCGGCCCGAAGGCTTCGAGAAGATATAGAGGCCTATGATCGTGAACAGAGCGTTGAAGAGCAACAATTCATAACTGAATTTATAACCCGCGAACCAACGCTCTGAATTCAGCTGAAGCACGAGACAAAGCAGAGGCGCCGTTATCGCGACCCAAGGCACGAACTTGTCTCGAACCTGCCTTTTTGAAAACAGTCCGAAAGTAAACATGCCGAGTATGGGACCGTAAGTATAACTTGCAAGTTTGTACACGGCATCTATAGTGCTGGTATTGTTGAATATGCCGAAAAGGTATATTACTGTTCCCATGCACACAGCCATAAGTATGTGCACCAGCTTGCGTGTGCGTGTGACCTCCGCTTCAGCCTTGCCTTTAGTACCAATTATATCCACAGTGAATGATGTGGTCAGAGACGTGAGAGCAGAACCTCCAGCCGCATAAGCGCAGGAAACGAGCCCCACGATGAACATAATGCCGACTGCAGTAGGCAGCAGCGGACTTGTTGCCACTGCGGGGAAGAGTTTGTCTCCGCTCTCGGTAATGCCGTTCTGCGAAGCAAAAACGTACATCAGAACACCGAGGCAAAGGAAAAGAGAAATTACCACAGTCTGCATCAGAGTTGCCGTGATGAGGTTTTTCTGGGATTCCTTGTAGTTTTTGCAGCTAAGGGTCCTCTGCATTAAATCCTGGTCAAGACCGCTCATTGCGATAACCGTGAACAGGCCTCCGAGAAACTGCTTGAAGAAATACTCCGGATGATTGATGTCGTCAAAGAAGAATATCCTTGACATGGAGCTGTCCTTTATTGTTCCCAATACACCCTTGAAATCGAGATTGAGCCCTTTTGCTATATATACGATGCAGAGCACCACAGCCGCCACCATACAGAAAGTCTTGAGGTTGTCCGTCCAGATAATGGACTTGACGCCTCCCCTTATGGTATAGAGAATTACTATTATCACCGTTATAATGACGTTCAGCACAAATGGCAGCCCGAGCGGATCGAATACAAGCAGTTGCAGGGTAAGACAGACGAGGAAAAGCCTGACGGCAGAGCCGAGTATTTTGGAGATAAAGAAAAACCATGCGCCAGTCTTATACGAAGACATGCCGAATCTGTTTTCAAGGTACTGATAGATGGAAACCACATTCATCTTGAAGAAAACGGGAGTCAGCACATAGGCAATCACCAAATAGCCGACTATGAAACCGAGGCACATCTGAAGATACCCGAAAGCAGTGACGCTCACCATGCCCGGCACGGAAACAAAGGTCACTCCCGAGATGCTTGAGCCTATCATTGCTATGGCAACCACCCACCAGGAGGATTTCCTGCTGCCGGTGTAGAAATCGGCATTGCTGGACTTTCGCCCCGAAATCCATGAAACAAGCAGAAGGAGCGCAAAATATGCAAGAACACTGACAATTATTAGGTAGGGTGACATAAGCTATAGTTTTTTTACTGAAGAAATATCTATTTCCGTGACGGAAGCTCCGAGCCAATCCATTTTGATTGCTATCTTATTTGAGCCGTTTATGGTAAGAAGCTCGCATTCAAGACCTGCGAGAGGACCTTCTACAACAATAACCCTGTCTCCGGGAGCAAGCGGAGTGCCGACGAAATCCACTTCTTCTGGACTATGCTCCAGCATGAGGCGGAAAGCTTTCATCTGCTCGTCAGGGATAATGACGGGGTTGTATGCGCCACCTTTGCTCATAAAGCGCGTCAGGGAACCCACTTCTTTCAAAAGTTCCACTCGTCTTATTTCATTTGTACGTATGAAAATCATGTGCGGGAGCAGAAGCCGCTCTACCAGTCTTATCCTGTCGCTCCATTTTCTCTTTACCGTACTTACGGGGAGGAAGTTCTCAACGCCAAGGGCGGTCAGACTTCGGGCGGCAGATTTTTCGCGGCACGACTTTACATAAGACACGTACCAGTGAAGTTCCAGGTCCATAATTATTCCTCGGTTTTCCTCTCCTTGTCATAGACCTCAAAGCAGGAATTTTTACTTACGAATTCAGGAACGAGAGCCTTCATCCTGCACACCATATTGCAAATATCGACATTGCGTGAAAGCTTTTCCAGCTCATCCAAGGCAAGGGCGACTTCGGAATAGTCATATTCGCGCACCTGAGCTATCCTTATGCGTTCACTAGCCGTAGGAAGAGTATTTTCCTTATCGGAGAGCAATTCCTCGTATAGCTTCTCGCCGGGACGCAGACCCGTGTACATTATCTTTATGTCTTTGTCGGGAACAAGTCCGGAGAGTTCTATCATCCTGCGGGCAAGATGATCTATCTTTACGGGAACACCCATGTCGAAGACGAAGATCTGATTGCCTGAAGTCATGGTTGCCGCCTCCATTACAAGACGACATGCCTCCGGGATTGTCATAAAAAAGCGGGTAATCTCCGGATGAGTGACAGTCAAAGGTCCCCCTT
Organism: uncultured Bacteroidales bacterium; assembly: GCA_963543835.1. GTDB lineage: Bacteria > Bacteroidota > Bacteroidia > Bacteroidales > UBA932 > Cryptobacteroides. The sequence goes on along the minus strand of CAUUCY010000002.1, from coordinate 43,766 downwards.
TCTCGATCTGCTCGCGGAAACGAGGTATCACCGAACCGTTTGAACCCAGCACGTTTCCAAAGCGGGTAGTCACGAACTTGGTCTTTCCCTTAATCTGTCCGTTCGCGACTGCAAGCCCGAGGGACTGGACATATATCTCCGCAATGCGTTTGGTACAGCCCATTATGTTGGTAGGATTCACAGCCTTGTCGGTGGAAACCATTATCATTTCATCGACACCGTATTCAATGCACTTATCGGCTACGTTGCGCGAACCGGCGACATTAACCAGCACAGCCTCACAAGAATTTTCCTCCATCAGAGGCACGTGTTTGTAAGCGGCGGCGTGAAACACTATCTGCGGATGCCATTTGCTGAAAGCATAATCGAGACGGGACAGCTGTCGCACGTCACCTATTACGGGCACGAAGTCAAGTTCAGGGTATAATTCTTCAAGTTCCAGCCTGAGATTGTGCATAGGGGTCTCGGAGTTATCGTAAAGAATGATTTTCTTCACGCCCAAACCTGCCAGCTGACGGCAAAGCTCGGAGCCTATTGAGCCTGCGCTGCCGGTAACCATCACCACCTTGTTTCTGAATGTCCCCAAAACCTCTCCCGTAGGGATTTTGATCTCCGGACGTCCGAGAAGGTCTTCAATCTTGATGGCACGCACACGGCTCTCCATCATGTGTCCCTCTACAACTTCATTTATTGTAGGGGTAATGAGAACATCCACTCCTTCCCTGCCGCAAAGTTTGAGAAGGCTGTCATTTTCAAGTCTGGCATCGGAATCGCTCGCGAAAAGAAGCGCATCGATGTTTTTGTCAACCAAAATCGAAAGGAAAGACTTATCGTCCTCGAATGAGTACACAGGCTTTTCGGCAAGTCTGAAACTGTCTGTTTTCTTCTCCCGTGTCACAAAGCCCACTATATTGTAATGAGGGGAATTCTGAAGACGGCTGACAGTGGAGAAAGACTTGTCGCTCAGACCGTACACAAGCACCCTTTTACGGCGTCTGTCATCACGTACACGACGCTTGACGGCGTCATAAGCCAAAATCATCATCAGCCTGAGGGCAAGGATGAAAATGCCGGACACGACAAGGTCTATTACCAGCATGTAGGACACGGTTATTGACAAACGCCCTGCAATTGCGAGGAACAAGCCCATAAGCAACACTTTACCGATAGCGACCATACCATACATGAAAATATCGCGCAGTGTGGCATGCCTTATGATGATTCGGTAGCTCTTGCTTAAATACAGCATCAGGGCAGAGCAGAAAAGGCAGGAAGAGAGCCATAAAACCCAGAAATCCCAGGCGAAAGAATCGTTTTGTCCCAAAATCGTGGCGAAAGTTATCACCGCAAACGATGACATAAGCAATACGAACAGATCAAGTACAAAAACCACCTTTGTACTAAGATATTCCGAGACATATCGCGAGAGACCTTTAAAAACTTTGCTCATAATCTACAATCTGGGGATTAGCTAAAGTTCGCAAATTTAATCAAATATTATTCGATAATACGGAGAAAAGAGAACAAATATCACCTTCACTCCCAAAAACCTTTGTGTTCTAATCCGAAAGCATATCTATTATCTGATATTCCTTGAATTCGGAAAGTTCGCATGAAAATTCCGAAGCCGGCAGCCTGTCCTTGCGAAACAGAAAATTCGAGATTTTGAAAACAGTGCGCGTTCCGTCCCTGTCCACAAATTCGGCTCCCACAATATTCTTTCCGTAGAAGAAGACGCTTACGGATTTGAACTTAGCGGAATCGGAAGGGTTTATGGAAAAAGACTGCACCCTGCGCCCGTTGAAAAGCACATCAGCGCCCTCAACGACACTCTCCCTGTCAGTATTTTTCAAGTTCATCATGGGGTTGGTATTGGAATCGCTCTCCGCGATGCTTTCTATATACAATTCTTTGGAAATATCATCCGCCACATAACGCACGGAGCCATCGCTCCATATACGGAGCCCCTCGCTTGTAAGGCGATAACAGTCCCCTTGCATAAGCACACTGCCCTGCCCCGCAAGAGGGACAGGACCTTTGACTTCAAAGGTATAGTCAAAACTCACGTTAAGCGAATCCAGTCGGGATAAGAAATCCGTGAAAACATTATCTGCACAAAGCCCCAGACAGAGAGTCAATGCAGGAAAAACGGCAATCAGTTTTTTCATCTTCCAAGGAATGCGTCAAGGATAGGCTCAAGCTCATTCAAATCGCCCACAAGCACCTCGCGAGGCTTTCCCGGAGCGATTTGAGGCCCTACTATACCGGCGGCTTCGAGTTGGTCCATAACGCGCCCTGCCTTGGCGTAACCCATGCCGAGTTTGCGCTGAAGATCGGAAGTCGAGCCTTTCTGCGAATATACGACCTGCTTTGCCGCCTCCTCAAAGCGTTCGTCTATGTCTTTCATATCTATCATGACACCACCCTCCGTGCCCGCCTGAGGGTCAGGATCAGGAAGATAGTAAGGAGTGCTGTAACTCTTGTGATAGCCTTGCTGCGAGTATATGAATTCCATCATTTTATTGGTTTCGTCATTGCTGATGAAACCGCATTGCACACGCTCCGTATCCACTCCTGCGTAATACAACATATCTCCCTTACCTATGAGTTTCTCCGCTCCCGGCTGGTCGAGTATGGTTGCGGAGTCTATGCGCGTGGTGACGCGGAAAGCTATACGGGCAGGGAAATTCGCCTTAATAAGACCTGTAATTACATCCACTGAAGGACGCTGTGTGGCAATGACTACATGGATTCCGGCAGCCCTGCCCTTTTGGGCAAGACGTACGATCGAAGCCATTATGCTCTTTGCCGCTGCACGGGCTTCGGGAGAAGAGCCTCCCGTCATTATCAGATCCGCATACTCGTCAATTATCACTACAAGATAAGGCAGGAAACGGTGCCCTTCCTTAGGGTTGAGTTTGCGGTCGCGGTACTTGTCGTTGTAGAGTTTTATATTGTTTACAAAAGACTTGCTGAGAAGAAAATAACGCTCATCCATCTCCACACAAAGAGAACGTAGCACACGCTCCGCATCCTTTGGATTTTTGATAATTGCACTCTCCCTTTCATCATCCGCATCCACAGCGTCGGGGAGTACTGCAAGATAGTGTTTCAGGAGCTTTCCGTAAGCGGAGAACTCCACCATCTTGGGGTCGATGAAGACCATTTTCAATTCCGCAGGATGCTTTGAATAAAGAAGAGAGGAGATGAGTATGTTGAGTCCGACCGACTTGCCCTGTTTCGTGGCGCCTGCCACAAGCAGGTGCGGAGAATCGGCAAGGTCGAAAACCTTTACCTTGTTGTATATCGTACAACCTATTGCGATTGGCAGTTCAGCCTTGCTGTTCCTGAAGGCATCATCATTGAGCAGACCCTTGAGAGGGACTGTCGCCTGCTTGTCATTGGCGACTTCTATTCCCACGGAGTCGGCAAGTATGACAATGCGCACGCCCTTGGCGGCAAGCGAGACGGCTATGTCCTCCTGACGGCTCTTTATCGAAGATATGCGTACGCCTGCAGAAGGATAGACCTTGTATAGAGTCACAGTAGGACCGACTATAGCCTTCACATCATCCACGTGAATACCATAGTTCTCAAGAGTCATGCGTATCTGGTTATTGTTTCGGTTGAGCTCCTCCGGAGAGACCTGACGCTGGGCGGAAGCATAGTCTTCAAGCAGATCGAGAGGAGGGAATTGATATTTCGGAAGACCGAGGGCATCATCCACTCTCGGGTCTATGCGGGGCAGATCTTTCTTTACCTCCGTATCCAGTTCCTCTCCCATTTCGACTTCAAATTCGGGCACATCGGCATCCTTGGTTTCAGTCGCTTCTTCAACTTTATCCGCTCCGGCTGTCGTTTCCTCTTCCACTATCTCTTCGTCCTCCTCGATTTCAGGCATTTTTTCTTCAATCTCCTCCTCTTCCTCCTCGACATCCTCTTCAATCACAGGCTTTTCTTTCTTTTTGAAAAGTCCGTTCAGCCAATTAGTAAATCCCCTGCTCACAAGCATAAGAGAAGCGATACAGAGCAGGACAACTATTACGACAGCCACGGGAAGTCCGAGATGATTCTGGAGAAAAGCAAAGCCGAAAGCCCCCATACGGCCTCCAAGTCCGGAGCCGAATGCTGCGGGCACATTACACAGCTTACCCACAAAGGCAAGGAGCATGGACAGGTTAAATGCGCCCAGCATACAACCCAAGACCGTCCGCAGCAAGGAAGTGCGCCACCAGGAGTTGATAAGACGGGCGGAAAAGGCGAAAAGCACCACAAGCAGGGCAAAACTTCCAAGTCCGAAGCAATCGGAGATAAGAAAATCCGCCCATTTCAGACCGAGCTTTCCTCCGCCGTTGGAAACATGTACATCAGCATCCGTCATCATAGGATCACCGAGTACGCTTTTGTCCGGTTTCCATGTGAAAAGATAAGACACCAATGCAATCAGGGAGAAAAGGAAAAACACGGCGAATACCACTCCCAAAAAACGGGAACAGTTGGCCCTCTTTTCCTCATCCCAACTCTTCCAGAATGCTATTTTATAGAAAAGTTTCTTCATTTAACGCTGTCCTTTACCGCCTTTGCGCTTGTTCTTCCAATTGTTTTTCTTCGACTGATATGCGGCATTGCCGTTACCCATAATCCCGGGACGCGAGAAATTGGCATTCTCCGAAACCTTTGAAAGACTGATCTCCTGAGGGACTTTTATGCGTCCGTCCGAAAGTTTCTCTATATCGGCGAAAATGGTTTCATCGGACACGCTGTCCTTGTTCCATATAAGATACTGCTGACGCATATAAATCGCAAGCGAGCGTATCACGGAGGTCTTTATCTCCCCGTCAGGCTCCGTTGCGATAAGTTCTATTATACTCTCTATATTACGGCCATAGTGATAAGCCTTTATCGACTTTTCAGGGCGCGGAACACGCTGCGGAGGAGCATTCAGAGCCTCCTCTGTCGGAGCGGGGAACGGGGAATCCACCTCAAGTCCGGGGCCGGCAATCATGAAGAGATGATCCCAGAGTTTATGGGAATAATCCTCGAGCTGACGCACCTGGGGATTTAGTATCTCCATAGATTTCACAACAGCATAAGCCTGCTCCGTCCTTTTTTCCCTGTCCGGAATCGCTTTAAGTTTCTCGACCATTTCGAGTATATAGCGGCCATATTCGGGCATTCCAAGTTTCTCTCTTTCGGTATTGTAATATAGTTTGATAGAGTTGTCCGTTGCTTCCATTAAATCATTATTTACTTGTCGGCAAATATAATCAATATTGACGATTCATTCAAATTAAATTATGATGGAGAATGTCCGCAAATTTCCCTATATTTGTAAACATCAAAGAAAATCCAACACGAAAATGAAGACTATTGAAGGATTCAAAATGCGCCCTCTGTGCGATATGTTCGTAATAACCGGAGAGGGTTTGAAACAAATAAATTACAATAAAATAATATCTTTGAACGCCTCCGCGGCTTTCCTTTGGGAAAGGGTGGAAGGAAAGGAATTCAGCTTGGAGACCCTTGCGGAACTTCTTGTGGGAGAATATGAAATCGACAAGGAGCGTGCGCTTAAAGATTCCGAAGCCATAGCAAAATCCTGGATTGAAGCGGGCATAGTCGAAGAATAATGAAAAGTTTCAAGACCTGCGTCAAAGGACTTCTGCTTATGATGAAACCTTTGCGCCTGCAAATGCCGGTGAGTGTACTCATCGGCCTGCTGCGCATTGTGAGCTCCCTGGCATTCGTCTGGATATGCAAGCGTCTTGTGGATATAGCAACGGGGCAGGCAATAAGCCGCGGACCTGAAGAAATCGGAGAAGCCGTACTCGTAATGGCGGGGATTGTCGCTGTACAGATAATTTCCTCAATCGCAGGACAATGGTGGACTGCATATATCACCGTGGCGGCCCAGAACAGGATGCGCTTTGAGACTTTCAGCCATGTGTTACGCAGCAAGTGGTACGGGCGGGAAATTTTCCACTCGGGAGATATGATCAACCGCCTTGAAGAGGATATAAGAGTGGTAGTAGACCTTATCTGCACCCGTATTCCCGATGTTGCAGTGACCCTCTTCCAGCTTCTGGCAGCATCCTTATATCTTTTCACAATGGCTCCCGGGCTATTGTGGATACTTCTTATAATAATGCCTGCGGCAATCATAGGCAGCCGTATGTTCTTCGTAACCCTGAGGAAACTAAGCAACAGGGTGCGCGAACTCGACAGCGAAGTCCAGAAGCAGATGCAGGAGAATCTGCAGCAGCGCATCCTCATACTGACTCTGGGGGCCGCGTCAAAGGTAATAGAAAAATTGGGCGGGACACAGCAGGAACTTAAATCCACCACGGTCAAAAGGCTCAATTACAACTCAGTCGCAAGGGCTTTTCTGCATATAGGCTTCATAGGTACTTATATAGCCGCTTTCCTCTGGGGAATCTATGGCATAAAGAGCGGGGACGTCACCTACGGTATGATGACGGCTTTCCTGCAGCTTGTGGGTCAGGTACAACGTCCAATAACCGAAATCTCCCGTCATATACCGGCTTTCATACACAGCCTGACATCAATAGAGCGTCTGCTCGAGCTCGAAGAACTCCAAGAAGAGAGAAACGGGTCCGACAATGTTTTTGAAGGCAGCTGCGGAGTGAGGATAAGCAATATTAGCTACTCCTATCCTGACGGTCCCTGCGAGGTCTTCAAGAACTTCAGTTTCGACTTCAAACCGGGTAGCATAAGCGCCATTACCGGCATTACCGGTGCGGGGAAAACCACACTGATAAAACTTATACTCGCCCTGCTCGAGCCTCAAGAAGGCAGGATAGAAATCTACGGAAACGGAAAAACGGCAGAAGTAAGTCCCGCCACACGTTGCAATTTCATGTACGTGCCGCAGGGAAACAGTCTTATGAGCGGAACTATAAGGGAGAATCTTCTGCTCGCCGACCATAACGCCGGCGAGGAGCGGATGAAAGCCGCCCTGCATACTGCAGTCGCCGATTTCGTGGAGGAACTCCCAAAGGGCCTGGACACTTTCTGCTCCGAAAAAGGAGGAGGATTGAGCGAAGGTCAGGCGCAACGAATAGCCATTGCAAGGGCTCTGCTTCACAAAGGAGGAGTGCTGATACTCGATGAAGCGAGTTCCGCACTTGATTTGCAGACAGAAGGCGAACTTCTCAGACGTATGGAGAAAGCCGCTGAGGGACGCACCATAATATGGATAACCCACCGCGATGCAATCACAAAGATAGCAGATAACACACTTAATATATGATAAGGAAATTTTCGATTTTAGTCTTGGGATTGCTCGCAGCAATCTCCTGCACATTCAATGATAATCCCAAGGCAGGTCCTGAAAGAGCCGCCGAACTGCTGAAAAATCAGAGCGGACACACATACGAACTCGTTGAAATATTTGAAAAAGAGCCTTGGAAAGCAGGCAATGTACTGAATATGTACGAGTTTGGGGAACACGAATACACAGCCGTCCCCAAAGGCTACAAGCCTTTCTATATCACCCACTACGGGCGTCACGGCGCGCGCAACGGCTCCGGCTCTCTGGACAAGACTATATCAGTGTTCTACGAAGCGGAAAAAGAGGGAAGATTGAGCCCCAAAGGAAAAGAGTTCCTCGCGCGCCTTTCAGAGATAATTCCATACGTGCATTGGCGCAACGGAGAGCTGACGCAGTTGGGAGCTTGGCAGCAGAATACGCTTGCCCACAATATGTTCAGGAATTATCCCGAAGTGTTCCCCGAAAATGCAAGAGTGGAGGCAAAATCCACGACAGTGCCAAGGTGCATACTCACTATGGCGGAATTCTGCGAAGGCTTGAAAGAGGCAAATCCGAGCCTGAAGATAAGGAAAGAGAGCAGCAGGGCGAATCAGGGATGGATGAATCCTTTCAGCGAAGAAAATCTCGAGCAATGCAAAAAAGAGAGGGGATACAACAACCCGAACCTTGTCTGGCAAAATGACTTTAGCAGATACTGCGAAGAGCACATACATCCCGAAGCCTTTTTCGGCAGACTCTTCAACGATATGGACTGGCTGAAGAGCAGAAAGCCCAGGCTCGAAGATTATGCAATGACTCTTTTCCATGGCATAAACCCCATACAATGCAACGAAAACATATCTGACAGGCTCGTATATGATTTCTACACCGCCGAAGAGCTGCGTGAACTCTACGATGCCACGAATCTAAGATTCTATCTTATCTGCGGTCCGGACACCCTGCAACAGGGAGGGCGTCAATGGGCATTTGCAAAAAATCTTCTCGGAAGAATAGTGGAAGAAGCCGAAAACGACATGGCAACGGGAGAATATAATGCAAGGCTGAAATTCGGCCACGACACGGTTGTGATGGCGCTTAGCTCGCTTTTGGGAATACCCGGTTTCGATTATTCGGGTCCTATGGAGGAAGTGTCCAGATATTGGCAGACTTTCAACTTCCCCATGGCTCTCAATCTTCAGTTCATTTTCTATAAGAATGCAAAAGGGAATATTCTCGTGAAAGCCCTCTACAACGAAGATGAAATAGTATTCCCTATAGACCAAAAGCTAGCCCCATACTACGAATGGAGCGAGATCAAGGCTTATATGAATGGCAGAATAGAACTTGCCCGGAGCATAATTTCCCGGACAAATCATTTATACTCAGAATAATAATGACTCCTTTCCTACAACAGGTCGCACATCATTATACGGGTAAAAACATAGGCAATTACTGCTTTATATTCCCGAGCAGACGCGCGCTCGTCTTCTTCAAGAAATATCTTCAGGAAGAAATAAAGGGCGCGCACTTGGACGTACCCGTAGCTGCGCCTAAGATGTACACCATAAATGATTTTTTCTTCACTCTCGCAGGCGTAAATGCCGCAGACAGAGTGAGCCTGTTGTTGGAATTGTACGAATGCTACACAAAACTCTATAAAAATCCCGAAACCCTCGACGAGTTCATCTATTGGGGGGATATACTGCTCTCGGATTTCGATGACGTGGATAAATACCTTGCAGATGCCAAGGGCCTGTTCGCAAACATCGCCGATTTCAAGAATATCAAGGACAACTATTCCTACCTCAACAGCACCCAATTGGACGCAATAAACAAATTCGCGGACCACTTCAAGGGTAATTTTTCCCAAGACCCGAAACACAAGACATCCAAGGTAAAGGAACGCTTTATACAAATTTGGGAGATACTTTACCCTCTCTATCTGAGTTTCAATGAGAAATTGAAAGCGCAGGGGCTGGCGTATGAAGGTCAGGTTTACCGTGAGATGGCGGAGGCTTTCAAGAGAAAATCCGCAATCGATATACTTGAATCCGTGTTCGCCGGCGACGGAACACCCCCCCAAAAATATGTCTTCGTGGGGCTTAATGCGCTTAACGAGTGCGAAAAGACAGTTATGTCCAAAATGCAGGATGCGGATTTGGCAGAGTTCTGCTGGGACTATTGCAGCGAGTGGATAAAGGACGTCAACAACAAGTCCTCGTTCTTTCTCAAGGATAATACTGTCAGGTTCCCTCAGGCTTTCGAAGCAGAGATCCCCGAAGAGAAGGCCGATTTCAGCGTGCTGAACATAGCTTCGGGCATAGGGCAGGCGAAACAGATTCCGCAGATACTGGAAAGAATAGGCGGGAAAGGAATAGAAACCGCCGTGATACTTCCCGACGAAGGACTGCTCATGCCTGTGCTGAACAGCATTCCTCCCCATATTACAGAAATCAATGTAACTATGGGATACTCTATGCGCGAGAGCGAACTTTTTGCCTTTATGAATGAGATCGCTGCGCTTCAGATGCACCTAAGAATAAAGGACGGCGAGAAATATTTCTATCATAAACAAGTCTCGGGCATACTCGGAAGCAGCATTTTCAATGCCTGCGCAAGTCCGGAGGAGAAAGAAAAGAGTGCTGGAATATTGAAAAAGCCAAGTTTCTATATTTCCGCCCGCAGTCTTAAATCGGGTCCTCTTTCCGACAAAATTTTCACCGCGACAGAACTTGAACTCAAATCCCCCGATGCGAAGCAAATTCACGCGCTCGAAGAGTACCAGATGAATATTATCACCGCGCTCGCCCCGCTCCTTAAAGCTTCCGGCTCCATGGCAACGGAGTTGGAGTTTGCAAAGGAGTACTATCTGGCAATAGCACGCCTGCACCGCAAAGAACTTCCTATACTGCCTGCCACCTACCTCAGCCTGCTGACTCAGATGGTAGGAGCAGTCAGCGTACCATTCCGTGGAGAACCGCTAAAGGGGCTACAGATAATGGGGCCTCTGGAGACCCGTGCGCTCGATTTCGACAATCTCGTCATACTCTCCTGCAACGAGGGAGTGTTTCCGCGCAAGACTGTAAGCAGCTCTTTCATACCGCACGAGCTGCGCAAAGGATTCTCCCTGCCGACATACGAGTTTCAGGATGCAGTATGGGCATATTATTTTTACAGAATGATACAGCGCGCAAAGCATGTCTGGATGCTCTGCGATACCCGCCCGGACGCGATGCGGGGAGGAGAAGAAAGCCGCTACATAAAACAGTTGGAAAAATACTGCAACGCTCCAGTCACGCGCTACACCGCAAAAACCGAAATAGGCAGGGGAAGAGAAATTCAGGACATCCCCAAGACTGCCGAAGATATTGAAATACTGCGCAGCGGGACTCTTTCTGCCTCCGTGATAAACAAATATCTGGAATGCCCCGTCAAGTTATATTTCCTTAAAATAAAAGGCTTGAAAGCAGTGGACGAGCTGAGCGAATCCCTTGACTCCCGCACTGTGGGAAACGTGTTCCACGATGTTATGGACAGTCTCTACGGGACGCAAGGGGGAAGAATAAGCTCCGCCTACATACAAGGACTTATAAAGGATACGAAAGGGCTTGACAGGCGCATAGAAGAGCAGATAGAAAAAGAGCTCAACTGCTTCGAGGTGGTGGGACGCAATCTGATTTACAAGAGCATAGTGCACAAATATGTGCTCAATACCTTAAGGGAAGACCTGCGTCTTATGAAAGAGTACGGCACGGACTTTTTCCTTATTTTAAGCCACGAAAAAGCGGAATATATCACGCTCGGAGGCTTCAGGTTCATAGGTTTTCTGGACAGGAAAGACTCTTTCAGAAACGGGGAGATTCGAGTCGTGGACTATAAGACGGGAAAGGTCGAAGACAAGGAGAAGTACATCGATGACGAAAGCGCGGAGTCCGTAGCGGAGGAGTCGTTTGAGCGGGGAGCAAAAAAACGCTTGAAAATACCATTGCAGATGTATATTTATGACAAAATTGTGCAGGAAAAGCACAATGGGGAGAATATAATAAATGCAGTGTACTCGATGCGTGATATGGGGAAAGGGGCTGCGGCGACTTATCCTGTAAATAAAAAATTCATGTCCCTCATGGATGCCAAAATGCAGGAGACTCTCGCGGAAATTGCAGACCTCTCCATTCCTTTCAAGCACTCCGCTGATGCGGAAGTGTGTAAAAAATGCGATTTCAAAAACATCTGCGGCAAATGATCACCATAATGAAAGCCTCGGCGGGGTCTGGCAAGACTTTCAACCTCGCCAAAACATATATAAGACTTCTGTTAGAGAGCAAGGAGGCGTTTGCATACAGGCATATACTCGCCGTCACTTTCACTAACAAGGCGACTGACGAGATGAAAAAGCGCATTCTCGACGAGTTGCATATATTGGCGGTCAATCCTGTCGAATCCGGCTACTACAAAGACTTCGTGCCCTCGCTTTTCCCCACTGCCGAAGCTCTCAAGGCTAAATCCCGCACTATGCTGACACAGATTCTTCATGATTACAGCGCATTCTCCGTCAGCACCATAGACCGCTTCTTCCAGATGGCTATCAAGGCTTTTGCCCGCGAGATAGGCCAGTTCTCCACATACCAGATAGAACTTGACAAGACATCCCTTATTCACGAAGCGGCGGACAGACTTTTAGACAATATCCGGACCGAGGACAAGCAGCTGCTGGAGTGGATGGAAGACAGCATGAATATGTCTTTCGTGGAGGGCAAGGGTTTTGATTTCAACAATAGACTTTACGATATAGCGGACTTGGCAAAAAGCGAGGAGTTGGAAAGGGAACTCGAAATGCACGGATTGTCTGCGGAAACGGCATTTTCCGAAGAAAGGCTGTCCCGTGCTTCCGCTGCATGCAAAAAGGTGATTTCAGACTGGGAGCAAGAGCTCAAATCAATAAAGCTTAAAATCAGGGAGATTCTGAAATCCTCCGGGCTCAGTGAAGGAGATTTTTCCCGCTCATGGATAAGAAAAGTGACTGAAGACGGTTTTAAGGCTCCTACAGAGGCTGTACGCTCAAATTGTTACAGCGCCGGTGCCTGGTTCAAGAAGGCGGAAACGGAGAAAAACATGGCTTTGCTCGCAGGCAAGGGGCTGGAAGAGAGTCTTCTCGAATATGCCACCTTGTTTGAGGAGGCCAAATACAGCATCTACTGCACCGCGCTCACCATCAGAAACAGTGCGCACGACCTTGCTCTTGCCGCCGATCTACGCAGGCAGTTCGACGAACTTCTCAAAGAAAAGAATGTTCTGAGCATAGATGATACCAACAGCATACTGAGAGATATAATCAGCGACTCCGACACTCCTTTCATATATGAAAAATTGGGAGTGCGTTTTGAAAATTTCCTCCTCGATGAGTTTCAGGACACGTCGGCTGTGCAATGGGACAATTTCAAGCCCCTGCTGGCAGAAAGCAATGCTTCCCGATACGAGAATCTGATAGTCGGTGACGTAAAGCAGAGCATATACCGCTGGAGAGGCTCGGACTGGGCTCTGCTTGCAAGCAAAGTAAAGGAAGAGTTTCCGGACAGTGTGGAAAAAACTCTGGACGAAAACTGGAGAAGCTGCAGGAACATAGTCGATTTCAACAATGCTTTCTACAAATTCGCCGCGCAGAAAATAAACGAGAAATTCGGCTCAAGTCTTGATATTTATTCGGACGTACAGCAGCAGGCGAGGCTTTCCGACAGTCAGGAAGGCTTTGTAAAGGTGAATTTCACAGAAAAGGAAAATATTTATACCCTCATAAAAGAGTCCATACAGGAAGCGTTGGATGCCCATGCAAAACCATCGGACATAGCCATATTGGTGCGGCGCAACAGCGTTGGTGCCGACATTGCCGACTTTCTGATAAAAGAGGGCTTCCAGGTTGTCTCCAACGATTCTCTGATGGACGAGGCTTCGGCTACAGTCCGCAAACTTATGTCCCTGCTTTCGGCAAAATGCAATCCCGAGGACGCCCTGAGCACTTACCTGTCCTCTTCTTTGGGCATTGACATAAAGACTCCGCACCACAATCTGCTCGATACCTGCGAATATCTTTTGCGTGAGCTTGGCAAGCTCGACCCCGATGGTTTCAAGGGAGAGATTCCCTATATAGAGTCTTTCATGGACGAATTGAGGAACTGGACCTCCAAATACGGTAATGACCTTATAGGCTTTGTGAAGCATTGGAAAGAGGATAATGACAAATTCAAACTGAGTTCCCCGGAAGATGAGGACGCAATCACAATAATAACTTCGCACAAGTCCAAAGGTCTTGAATATCCTTACGTGATAATGCCCTTTGCAAATGACAACGGAAAGGGAAAAGGCTCGGCTTCGGATGTTCACTGGAGGTATCTCGACCTTTCAAAAGGAGCCTTGAAAGAGGTCCCGGGAAGCGTTTATCCGCTCAGATTCAATTCCGACTTGAAAAACACCGCGGCTAAAGCACTGGCGGAAAAAGAAGAATATCTGAACTGGATAGACTACCTCAACACTTTCTATGTAAGCACCACACGCGCCTGCAAAGGGCTGCACATCATAGCCGAGAAGACATCAAATAATGCTTTCAGATATGTTTCCGACTATCTCCGTCTATGGATTGGAGCTGATGAATGGTCTGATGGAAGCATGTATGATTTCTCGAAGATGAAAAGGAAGCGCGAGAATTCAAATTCTTTCAAAACTGACTACCCTTCTTTCCCTCTCAACGACGACCCCGGACATCCGCGCCTGGAACTCAGCGCGGAAGCCGGAGATTTCTTCGTGGATTCAGGGACGGTGGGAGCCATGGCATCGCCGCGCCGCAGAGGTATTGTGCTGCACGAAATACTTTCAAAAACCGGGAGCGGAGAAGAACTCCCGGACTTGGTGGAAGCTGCGGAGGCGGACGGGCGGCTCTCGGGCGCGGAAGCGGACGAGGTGCGCAAGCTGCTAAATTCGCGCCTGTCCTCCGCCCGTGCACGCGGCTGGTTCTCTCCTGCCTCAAAAGTCCGCAATGAAGCGGAAATTTTCGACACCGACGGAGGACTGAAGCGTCCAGACCGAGTGGAGATACTCCCTGACGGCTCGGTTCTCATCATCGATTTCAAATTCGGAGAAGACAGAGCGCACTACCGCAAGCAAGTAGCCCTTTATATGGACCTGTACAGACGCATGGGCTACAGAAAAGTCAAAGGCTGCCTTTGGTTTGTCGATACAGACGAAGTCAGCGAAATCGTCTGATTCCCTCGCGCAGCCTCTGAATGGCATCGGACCGATGCCTTGAAATTCATCTATTTGGACTTGACCGGGCGGATGTACGACTTTTGATACCTCCTCGCAAATTGATCTATCTGGAAACGTTTTTCCGCAGAGGTTTCGTATTGCATTTCCATAATATGGGCAAAGGAAATATTAACATACGGGTCGCTATCGCCTGTCCTCCTGTTAACAGACCAGTATTTTGCTTTCTGCGAGTTGTAGTCGACAAGGAAGAAAAGCGACTTGCCGTTAGGTCCTGTGAGTAATAAACCCCGAAATCCCTCATAGAAAAGATCCTTCACCGTACAGTTTTCTTTCAGTTCCTTGATTTCTCCCATAGTAGGGGTACGCCAATTGTCACCCCAGAGCTCAACGGCTGCGTCATCGGAAGCCTCAAGCACAGAGAGATTGTCAACAGGAGAGCCGTATTTTTCTTCGCCTGCAAGCACATATTTGGTAAACTTCTTGTCCCTATCCCACCACTTATAGTCGGAAACATTGACTCTGGTATCCCCCCAGCGATATTCCGTTCCTAATTCCGTTATCTTTGTCGCGCCCAGATTCCAGCCTGCCCACTTCAGACCGGATGGAAGCCCGAGATCCACTTCTTTGAGTTCGGGATTGAGAGAACCAAACCAAGTTCTGAACTTGTAGCCAGATTGATAAGCCGGAGCGCCGTTTGAGATAATATATGCCGCAATCTTGTAATCAGTATCCCCTTCCAGACCTTCAACTTTCTTGGAGTATACGAAATCCTTTCCCTCCTGCACTCCGTCGGAAGCCTTGCATATCACCTTTATATCATTTACAGTAGGGCTTGCGTCGAGTCCTTTACGAAGACAAAAGCCAAATTCTGGCAGATCTGAAAGAGTTCTTCCGTCACGGAAAAAATCTTTTATTTTTCCACTCAATTTCGCAGAGGAAGAAGTGATATCCGACGTAGATCCCAGACAAATACTGAAAGGGATTACCAGTTTCTCCCTATGCTCATCCCAAACAGGACGTACAGGAAGACCGTAAAATCTATAAAAATTCTGACGCTGTGTGGTGACTGTCTCCCAATAGAAGCCCAAGTCTGAAATCATGGAAGCTTCGGGGAGAAAGTTTCCGTTTTCGATAACATGGCTGCAAGCAAGCGAGGCGGCTCTGTCATCGCTATTGAAGAGAGTGGAAGTCCAGAATGCGGTAATGCTTCCCTTACCATTCACAACGGCATATTTGCTGTACCCCGATGCCGGGAAGAAAATGGAGACTCCGTTCTTTTTGCTTGTAAAAATATAACCCGGGACACCTTTATAAGTGTATTTGGACTGGACGGTATTGGTCAGAAGCTCCCTCTTTTCATTTTCCGTGGGCATCCTCCACTTTTCTTCCCAGTTATAGGCTGCGGCATCGTCGATAAGTTCGAGTACGCTTTTCCCATCCACCGCCCCGAGTTCCGGACGGGTATTGTATTTGAGGAGTTTCCCCCCTTCTCCTGCCCATTTGTAAGAAGCATTTTCTTCGGCAGAGGTAACGCCCCATGGGAAATAGTCTCCCAAGTCTTCCGGCTTTGAAGCGCCTACATTCCAGCCTGCCCACTTGACACTCAAACCAAGGTCCAGCAGTTTTTCCGTGGATACGCCCGATTTCAGGGTCGTAAAAGATTTCATCTCACCAAAATAAAATTTACCCCCGAAAACGGCATAAGCCTTATAGTAGTAGGTCGTTTCCTCTTCCAGACCTTGCACACGTACAATATAGGAATCTCTCTTTTCAGGGCGCCCATCCGCATTTCTTTCCAAGACGCCCTGATGACGGTCTTTATCAAAATCAATTATACGGTTCACTCCGAAAACAACGCCGGCATCCTCGAACGCCGCACCCTGCTCCGCATATTCAAAGAAGAGTTTTATGTTCAAATCGCTAGTCTTGTACGGGTGACCCACCACGTCCCCGGTTTCCACCAAATTTGGTTCTCTGACCAGTACTGAGCACAAAGAGGACTTATCTCCCGCCCGAGCCGTTATCGTGGCTTCCCCGACGGCAAGACCTTTGATTTTCCCGTCTTTTACGGAAACGATTTTATCGTCCGAAGAAGACCAGCGGACGTTTTTGTCCGTGGCATCGGCAGGCTGGACAACGGCGCTTATTGTTTTTTCTTCACCAAGAAGCAGTTGGACCCCTCCCTGGGACAGAATTATGCCTGTCACGGGAATCTCCTTTGATGGCTGAGGTAATTCTCTGCAAGAAACAAGCATTGTGATAAATGCCACAATAGACAATACAATATTCAATTTTCTCATATCAGTACCAATTTTAGTTGATTATGTTTCCCGTCAATACGGAATCGGCGAGATGCCCCTTATAAAGCCTATGACTGCAAAAATAAAAAATTTTCCATTTGCAGCAAAACCAATCAGAAATTGAAATAGTTTACGGCATTGTTGTAAGATATATCCTTAACCATTTGTTTTATCCGCTCCATCTCGCTCGACGGGAGTTTGCCCGCTTCAATATCGCAAGCCAGCACTTCACAAAGGATGCGGCGGAAATACTCATGACGGGGATAGCTGATAAAGCTGCGGGAGTCCGTGAGCATACCCACGAACCTGCTCAAAAGACCGAGAGCCGAAAGGCAGTTCAACTGCCTGCGCATACCGTCCTCCTGATCCAGAAACCACCAGCCCGAGCCCAACTGCATCTTGCCCGGCACACTGCTGTCATTAAAGGTATATGCCATAGTTGCAAAGACTTCATTGTCCTTCGGGTTGAGGCAATAGAGTATGGTCTTTGCAAGTTTGTCCTGGGAAGCAAGGCTGTCAAAGAAACGGTGTCCTTCTGCGGCAAGATTATAGTCGTGTATGGCATCGTAGCCAGTATCCGGCCCGAGAGCCTTGAACATTTTTGAATTGTTGTTGCGTATTGCGCCCACATGATACTGCTGCGCCCAGCCCGCTTCGGCATCCATAATCGCCTGATCATGCAGGAATGCGCTCAGGAACTTGCTCTTTTCCAGTTCGCTGACCCGACGCCCCGTAAGTATGTTCTTGAATATCGATTCGACTTCAGTTTCGGTGTACGGTTCCGCATAGAATTTGGAAAGTCCGTGATCGGAAAGACGACATCCCATTCGGGCGAAGAAACGGTGGCGTCTGACAAGCGCTTCCTGCAGATCCGCATAGGAATTTATGTCCATTCCTGCAGCGTTACCGAGCAGGCTGAGATATTCTTTATAAGCCTTCGGCTCATCTACGGCCATAGCCTTGTCAGGACGCCAGGTAGGAAGTACCTTTGTGCCGAAAGGATGTTCCGCAATATGCTTGTGATAACTCAAATCATCTGCTGGATCATCCGTTGTGCATATAGTCTCGACATTGAACTTGCGTATCAGAGACTGGCCGCGGAACTCGGGGCTTGCAAGTTTTGCGTTACATTCCTCGAAAATCTCCCTCGCGGTCCCGGGCTTGAGAATCTTGTCTATGCCGAAGACACGGCTGAGTTCGAGATGCGACCAATGATAGAGGGGGTTTCGCATCAGGTAAGGCATGGTTTCCGCCCATTTTTCAAACTTTTCCCACGCCGTACGGCTGCCCCCTGTGATATACTCTTCCGAAATGCCGTTGGCTCGCATCTGACGCCATTTATAATGGTCGCCCGAACAGCCGTCCACCAGCCACAGCTGGGTAATGTCACGGAATTGGATGTTTTCCGCAATCTGTTGAGGAGAAAGGTGACAATGGTAGTCTACGATAGGCATAGACTCCGCGCTTCCATGGAAAAGTTCTCTTGAAGTTTCCGTAGAAAGCATGAAATCCTCGTTGATGAATGTTTTCATACCTAATATGATTTTATTTCACTTTGCTTTGCTCGAAAAGGCTGCGGTATTTCATTTCCTTTTTGCGGTCTCCTTTCTTTCGGTACAGCAGAACAAGGTTCTGAAGGGCTGTGGGGTCGTCTTTGGAAATCTTCAAAGCCTTTTTGAAGTATTTTTCCGCTTTTTTAAGATCATTCTTATATGCAAGATAGTACGAGCCCATATTGTCTATGAAAAGGATTTCCTTGGGATGAATTTTATTCATTTTCTCCGAAATCTGGAAAAAGGACTCCATTGCACGCGGACTTCCTATCAGGAAAAAAGAATAGCAATACTGCTGGACTGCCTGTTTGAAAGCCTCTTCGTCAAAGGCTTCGTCTCCGTATCTCCAGGCGGGCTTGTTGATGCGGGTGTAGTCTATGAGGGAAACGAGAGCCGCACTCGCCATATCGGGGCTTTCTTTCTCGTATGCCACAAGGCTGTTTATTTTGTCGAAACGAAAATCTATACGCTCCGGCTCGATTTCAATCGCGCGTCCCAGGTAGCGAGTTGCAAGACCGTATAACTCGTCGTCATACATAGTCTCCTCAAAATAATTTACTGCCCTGCCAAGTGAATCCTTGAGAGTGAGTGCCGGAGCCTTGCCCATGAACTTCGCCCTGTCGTGCACCGCAACCCGGGAGGACTGGCTTTTGGCAAAATAATACATAAAACGGGCACGGAGCATCTCCGGATCGTCCGGGTAGGCTGCCTCCCAACTGTTGAGATGTCCCTCTATGCCGAATCCCGCAGAGCCGAGACGCTGGGCGAGGCGATTGTATTTTTCCATATATTCCTGTCTGCTTTCCTGGGCGGACAGAGCAAGCGAAAGCAGCGCAAGGATCGCTGTAAGTATATATTTTCTCATATTTCAATTTGTTTGAGTATGCGTCGCGATTTGGGATAGAGATTATTGCAGCGCGTGCCTATATTCTTTGCAAGTCCCAAAGGATAGCCTTGATAGCACATTACGAGCATTCCCCTCGGAGCATCCGGCAGCGTCAAGGCATCCCCGTGAAGATAATGCAAAGCCTGAAGCCTGTCCAAATCAAAATGTGTGTGGGAATCATCCGTGAAAGGGGTATCAAGCGGGCGCAGACGCTGTATAGCCTCATCTTTAAGGCGTTTTGAATCGCTCCCGGAACCGTTTTTACGCACAGCCCCCACCCACTGCCCCTCTCCGGGTACAAAGCCGGGCACGAGCA
Organism: uncultured Bacteroidales bacterium; assembly: GCA_963543835.1. Classification (GTDB taxonomy): domain Bacteria; phylum Bacteroidota; class Bacteroidia; order Bacteroidales; family UBA932; genus Cryptobacteroides. The sequence goes on along the minus strand of CAUUCY010000002.1, from coordinate 24,184 downwards.
GATGACCGTGGGCCGTCTTCACAGGGCCTTCGAAAGCGGAGTCAAAGTCGATGAACGAGGCGCCCAACTCCTTGCAGATCCACTCCAGATTCCCGTCGTTCTCCGCATGTTCAAAGGTGCAGGTGGAGTAAACGAGCACTCCTCCCGGCTTGAGAGCCTGCCATACGTCAGCGACTATGCGTCTTTGGCGGGCGGCGCACAGAGCGACCGTTTCAGCTGACCAGTCGGCTACTGCCTGAGCATCCTTTCTCATCATTCCCTCTCCCGAGCAAGGCACGTCGGCAAGGATTATGTCAAAGTATTCCCCGAGTCCCGCGAATGCCTTCGGGTCACAGTTTGTAACGGAAACATTCCTGTCACCCCATACCGCTACATTTTCATTGAGCACAGAGCAGCGCTGACGCATCAGCTCGTTGGCGACAAGTTTGAAATCATTTCCGCGTGCAAGGCGCAGGGAAGCCGCAATATCGGTGGTCTTGCCTCCCGGAGCGGCGCAAAGGTCCAGAACGCGCAGAAAGCCGCTTTCGGAGGCAATGAGCTTTCTCATCACCTCCCCCACAAACATGGCGGAAGAATCCTGGACATAATAGCAGCCTGCATGGAAAAAAGGGTCCATAGTGAAAGACGGTCTTTTCTCAAGCAGATAAGCGTAAGGACTCCAAGGCACGGGAGTGCCTCCGAAAGGGGAGACGAGTAGTTTAGACGGATTCAATCTTATCGATACGGACGCTTCCGTGCGTAAGGCGTCAAAGAATTTCCCGGCGGCTGCTTCGCCGAGAGAACTGCGCATATACGCAACAAAAGTGGCATCGTCCGTGGATTTCATCTAAAACAGGCTGTGAGGCTTGAGAGCTTCTTCAAAAGTCGTGTCTATTCCAAGGTAAAGATGGTAGAAAGCATCGTCACCGAGTTTTGAATAGCGCCCCACAAGAGCATTTATCTGGGGGAGCATATACTTGCGCGTTTCCGCCCATTCTTTAGCATTGGCAGGTTTCAGCTTGTCGCGCCCTGCCGCAAATGCGAGAAAAGCGCTCTCGAGCGAGGCTTCATGCAGATATGAGACAAGCTTGTTGTAATCATCTATTGCGGAAAGCTCTTTTTTATGATGGTCGAAATAGAAAGAGGCGAAGCGCATTGCTGTGGCCTTTCTGTTGCATGCAATGAAGAACTTGGTCGCCACTGTCGTGTCCATGGGCACGAATACGTCCGGAACTATACCTCCACCGCCATATACTTTACGTCCTCCCACCGTCTCGTATTCAAGGCTTTTATCCACCTTTATACTATCTGCGGAAACGAGTTCCCCGTCCTTGTAGCGCTTATACACATCATAAATATAGTCTTCGGAATAAGGCTTCTGTATGCACCTGCCCGAAGGGGTATGGAAGCGCGCCACGGTGAGGCGTATCCCGGATCCGTCGGTAAAATTGATAGGTTCCTGCACAAGACCCTTGCCGAAAGAGCGGCGGCCTATCACGACTCCCCTGTCGTTGTCCTGAACAGCCCCGGCAAAGATTTCACTTGAAGATGCGGAATTTTCATTTATCAGCACCGTCAAACCTATGCCCTGCAAAGGTCCGGAGCCGTCCGCCCTGTATTCCTCGCGTTTGCGGTGCAGACCCTCCATATACACTATGAGAGCCTTCTTAGGCAGGAAGAGATTGCTCAGAAGCATAGCCTGGTCAAAGTATCCTCCGGTATTGTCGCGGACATCGAAAATAAGATGACGCATGCCCTTTTCAGATAAATCCTTTGTCGCCGAAAGCACCTCACTAAAAGTAGTCCTGCTGAATTTCGAGAGTTTGAGATAGCCTGTTGTATCATTTACCATAAATGAAGCGACTACGCAGTGTACGGGAATTTTCCCTCTTGTTATATCAAAGGGAATAATCTCCTTTCCGCGCCCTACGCTGATTCTGACCTTGGTCCCGGCAGGTCCTTTCATCCTGCGCACCATACTGTCCTGGGGGAATTTGACTCCGGCGATTACTTTGTCATCGACCTTGAGGATACGGTCTCCCGGCATCAGTCCCAGCTTTTCCGAAGGACCTCCCGCTATCACTTCAAGCACAATCGCGGTGTCGTTCGGCACATTGAACTGTATGCCTATGCCGTCGAAATTGCCTGCGAGTTCGGTATCCGACTCCTCACGTTCCATAGGCGGCATGTAGACAGAATGAGGGTCGAGGCGCGCCAACGCTGCCGCAATCGCCGCTTCCGAAACATCTTTATAATTCACGGTATCGACATAATTGGCGTCCACCTGTTCGAGTATGAGATTGAGCTTGCGCCAATTTTCGTATTTACTGTCAAGATAGCGTCTTTCGGCGTTGAACTTGTCCATTGTAGCTACAAGAAATGCCCCCACGAGCACACCTGCAAGCGCCACCCATATAGATGAAATATTCTTCATTATTCTCCCTCCAGATCGAGATGCTCAACTTCCACCCCCGCCCTTTTCAGCAGGTCTATACCGTCCGTCAGGCGATACTGATCTCTGTAGACCACGCGCTTGATGCCGGATTGGATTATGAGTTTGGAACATTCTATACAAGGGGATGCTGTCACATAGAGAGTCGCCCCCTGAGCACTGTTGTTCGACTTTGCAACCTTGCTGATGGCATTTGCCTCCGCATGCAGGACATAAGGCTTGGTTACGCCATCCTCGTCCTCGCAGATATTTTCAAACCCCGAAGGCGTGCCGTTGTAACCGTCTGAAATAATCATCTTGTCCTTGACGAGCAAAGCGCCTACCTGACGGCGTTTGCAATAGGAATTTCTCGCCCATATTGCGGCCATCTCAAGATAAGACTTGTCGAACTTTTCCATATTAGCGTTGATATAAATACCGTTTGATACTGCGTTTTGGAGTGCGCTCGAAATCCTCGGGCAGGAACTCCATTTTACGTATTTTCGCGTAAGCCGGAATAGCTTCGTTGATTTCCGGAAGAGAATCGCTCAGACGCTTTTCAAGCTGTTCGACAGTGAGCCCGTCGAGTTCCGCCTGATGCGCATCGGGATAAATCAATGCGGTAAGACCTCCGTTGTCTTCAATCACAAGCGAATCCACAACATAGGTAAGATTATTGATTACAGCCTCAAGCTCCTCCGGATAAATATTCTGCCCCGAAGGACCAAGTATCATACACTTCGAGCGTCCGCGCAGGAAGAGGAAACCCTCATTGTCTATCACCCCCATATCGCCTGTCTTGAACCACCCGTCCTCGGTAAATGATGCGGATGTGGCTTCTTCGTTTTTATAATAACCTTTGAATACATTTGCACCGCGCACCTGAACTTCTCCAGGCACGTTAACGGGGTCTACGGAGTCTATTCTTATTTCCATTCCGCCGACAACCTTGCCGCAGGAGCCGACCTTGGTCTTGTCCCACTTCGCATAAGTTATGATAGGTCCGCACTCGGTCATACCGTAACCCACAGTGTAAGGGAAATTGATTTTATGCAGGAACTTGTCAACCTCGGGATTGAATGCCGCGCCTCCGAGTATGACTTCCTCAAAACGACCTCCGAAAGCGTTGCACAGCCCGCTACGGAATTTCTTGAGTATGTATTGGTCGAGTATAGGAATTTTCATCCAGTTCTTGTTGCGGTCTATCATAGGTTTAAGCTGCGACTTGTACACCTTTTCTATGATCAGCGGCACGGCTATGATTACGCTCGGCTTGACATCGGAAAAAGCCTTCAGTATGATTTTAGGGCTCGGAATCCTTGTCAGGAAATGTACGTGCGCGCCTATGGTCATTTCAAAAAGAAATTCAAAAAGAAGACCGTACATGTGCGCGGAGGGCAGCAAAGACACCATTTCAGAGTCTTCATTCATCTGCGGCTCTGCCTCTTCTTTTGCAAATCTTATATTGTTGTAGATTGACATTCTCGAGAGCATTACTCCCTTTGAGAAGCCCGAGGTGCCTGAAGTGTAGTTGATAAGGGCAAGCTCGTCCTCTTTATCCTCATAGTAGCTGATGTCCTCTTTCTGGAAACCCTTGGGATAAATCTCGTTATAGAGTTCATTGAACTTATCCCGCAGGTCCTGAAGATGCTTGTCCTGAGTGTAGAGGATTTTGAAAGTGTTTATCTGCACGAATGCAACCACTCCCGGCATTTCCACTTCCGAAAGTGTCTCCCAAATGGTGTCCTCGACAAAGAAGACCTTGGCTTCGGAATGATTTACGAGAAAATGTATATTTCCGGGCTTGAATTCGTGAAGAAGGGGCACGGGAACAGCGCCGTAGGTCATGGCAGCAAGAAAGCACACTCCCCAGTTTGCCTGATTGCGGGAACAGATGGCGACTTTGTCGCCCTTCTTCAGACCGCACTGTTCAAACATTATATGAAGGGAAGCTATTCTTTTAGCTACATTGGAATACTTGAGCGTGGTGCCCTGATAGTTGGACAGGGCCTCTCTTCCCCAATTGTCCCTGAAGCTCTTCTCGAGCATCTTGTTTATGGATTGAAACTGAATCATAGTCAATCGAATTTAATCTTCTTTTTTATTGGCTCACCGCCATTGAACTCATACACTGCATCGCCATCGGAAGTCCTGACCACCCAATAACGCTTGCCGGACTGTTTCACGAGTCTGGGCAGATCAAGCACCGTGCCTGAAGGGGCTATGCCCTTCCAGCCCTCCGGATTCTTTCCGCGGAGATTAAGCAAAGATATTGTATTGTCCTCAAAAAGGACTACTATACTGTAATTTTTATTTTTGTCAAAATCATATACATCGGGTCCGAGAACTACGGGCTTTCCCAAATCAAGTTTGAAGGATTTCACGAAGCGCCCCAACCTGTCGAGCAGGAGGAGTCTGCTCCCCGAGGCGAAAAGCCACTGAATCTTCCCGTTTTTGAAATAATCCACATTAGCGACTCTTCCGCAGAGCGGAGCGTCAAAAGGAACAGTCCACACAGCCTTGCCTTTCTCGTCCTTGAGACTTAGAGAGTAATTTTTCTGCTGGGAAAGCCGGTTGGTCTTGGAACTTGCAAAATTAAACACTTCAAAAGGACCTTGGGGAACATCAAGCCTGACCCTGCGCTTTTCAGGAGCGGCTTTTTTGCCTGCCGCGGACAAGCCCGGACCATCGGAGAGCCTGACGACGCGAAGACTGAGCCCACGTGATTTGGAATAGCTCGCAACGGCTGGGACAAAAGAGTATTTGGAAGCGAATTTGGCAACGGCAGGTCTTATGTCGCGTGCAAAAAAATGCTCGGAATCAAGGTTCAACGCATTATACACCACTGCCGAAGCCTCTGGGATTAAATCCGTCTTGCCGCAGCGTTTAAGCATAGCCTGAAGACTGTCTTCCCGGCGTGAGACCAAGTCGCGCAAGGCTTCCTCCGAACCTATGGCAAGCCACTCGCCCAAATTCACGGAACTGTCCGCACCGTCAAGTTTGAATGCCTTGCCGTACAGCACACCCGGATATTCGGCGAAAGCATCCTTGACTATCTCCCCGTCCTTGTCTTTACGACCCTTGCGAAGCAGAATTGCAGAATAGTTACTGTCTTTACCGGCCGCCCAGGTGATCAGTGCAATTTCTTTCAGGTCAAGGGCCGCCACCCTATTGCGGAGTTCGGAGTCGTATTTTGAAAGTTCCGCCTGATAGCTTTTGAGCGCGGAATAAGAGCTCAGATAGCGCTCGTAAGCGTAACGGTAATTCTTCTCTCCGACAAGGCTCAGGGATTTTGCATAGACCGTGGAAGCCGGGGCAAGCTCGGCAAAACGCAGTGAAACAGGCGATGAAGCGTCAAGTACATTTCTGAAATAGCGTTCGGAATCACCGCAATGCAGGCCTCCTTCAAGTAACAGTTCTTCCCCGACCGCATCAAGTCCCAGCGAGACCCACTCTGCAAGATTCTTGATTTCGGGCAGCATCGTCGAAGCATATTCACGAGAGAAAAGCAGGAAACTCGAAGAGCGCACATCAGACAGAGCCGTGGCGAATTCCTGTCTGGAGGCAAGAGAATGCCCTTCTATGATATGACGCTGCGCGGACTGTACAAGCGCAAGAGAGGGGGAAATAATGAAAAGGCGAAGCCCCCCGGATTCAAAAGACTCACAAGAAAGGGTATTCCTGCGGGCAAGCGCCGCAAGTTCGTTCGCAAGAGAATCCGAACGGTCCGAGCGGTCCTCCACAGACAGCAGAGGGACCAATTTTCCGTTATAATGCCAGGACACGACGGCACGTGCGCTGCGGAGGCGCTTTTCGATTGCTCGATTGTTGGAAAGTTCCGCCAGGAAAGGAGACAAGGCGGATTCGGAATCAAGAGTCGCCACAGCCTTTTCAAAAGAATCGAAGTGCATTACCGCAGCGGCGTCCACAGGAACTGCAGCAAGCAAGCCGTACTTTGGGGACAGCGACTTTTGCTCCGAAGAATCATTGAAAAGAAAGAAAACAGCAGCGCCAATGGCAAGGAGCATAAGTCCCGACACTACCGAACATATTATTATCCACTTCTTACTCACTTTTATTCTCCTTTGTGAACCTGCGAAGATACTAAAAATTTTACAATTCCATACCGTACACAGCCCCGCGCAAAAAGTCCCTGAACGCCTCCGGGGTCTTGTAAATATCCTGCTGTTCCGGGCTTATTATATCGCCGAATTTCATTCTGAAAGGCTTGCCTGCGCGATTGAATATCTGATTGGGAAGGTCCAGAAGACGCACCCGCCAGTCTATAAGCCCCAAAGTATAGTAAAACCAGCTGTTACCGTCGAAGAAGCGCACCGGAAGTATGGGAACGCGTGCTTTCTGGATAAGTCTTATAGCCGGGATCTGCCATTCGCGGTCGCGTACCCTGAAACCTTCCTTTATGCTCAAATCCGAAACCGCTCCCGAGGGGAAAAGCCCCAAAGGATGTCCTTCCTTGAGATGAAGCAGGGAATTTTTCACTCCGGTGAGGCTCTCAATGGTCGGAGAGGTCCTTGTTGCTCCCGTAGGAATCACTGAAATAAAATTGTCCTGCAACTTTTTGAAGTGCATCAGCATCTTGTTCACCATTATCTTGTAGTCAGGTCTTACACGGGCTATGGTCTTTATCAGAGCCAGGCCGTCAAGGCTGCCGTAAGGGTGATTAGCTATTGTGATGAAGGCACCGTCACCGAGCTTTGAGAGTTTTTCATCTCCCGAAACAGTTATATTTACGCCCAATTTGCCAAAGAATTCGTCTGCGAAATCCGCACCACCCTCCGCTTCAATGGAATCATACAATGTATTGGTTTTATTGACTCCGGAAATGCTCATAAGCAGGTCTGCGAGCCAAGCGTTGAGTTGTGGGAACATCTCAACAATTTCATTCTTTGTCAGGACGGGCATCTTTTACTCTTTTTTTACGGAAAATAACTTTCTCTCCGAGATAGAAATTCAACAAACCGGAGATACAAAGCGCCATGAGGTTACATATAACCACATTCCAACCGCCGGTGGCGCGTTCAATGAGCAGAAGCAGCCCCATTTTAACAAGGAATACCCCCGTACAGGAAAAGTTGTAACCGAAATAGTGGCGGAAAAACGAGCCCACTGTGTGGCGCGTCACGCGGTTTCTCCAGATAAAATAATATGAACAGAGGAAGTTTGCAATCACCGAACACTCAAAAGAAATCACCGGTGAAATGATATACTTCCCCACATAATGGTCAAACACGTAAGTGGAAAAGACCCAAAGGACAGTAGTGTCCACTACCGTCCCTATCATATTGGAAGCCATAAACGAGGCTATCTTCCCAATCCACTCTCTGATTTTTCCCCGGGGCACTGCTGCTATTGTTTTTTTGCAGGATCAAGCTTGCTGTAATACTTGATGTCTGAAATAACTGTGCTGATATATATTGCCAAAAGCACTACAAGCAGCCCCAAACCTATGTAATCCCCTATTCCTATGGTAAAATCGTTACCGAATATGAAAATCTTGCGGCTGTATTCGCGTACCGCCGGCACAAGAATCCAGATAGTGTTTATAATTATGGCTATAATGCGAAATTCCGTAGGTCCGAGTTTCGCGTATGTAATCCTGAACTCTCTCCTCAGATGCGCATTTATGCTCACATTGAGTGTAAGGAGAATATAGATTATATACAGACCTATTACTATATACAAGTGCATCATTGCGGAAAGTCCGACTCCGATGAACATGAAAAACTCATTGAACACGTCCATAGTATGGTCCAGATAATAGCCGAAAACAGGTCTTTGGGTGTTTCTCACTCGGGCAAGAGTCCCGTCAAGGGAATCCCCGAACCAATTTATAAGCAAACCGAAAGAAGCCAGCCAGATATAATTCAGATTAAGGTTTGAAAGTATATAACCCGCTGCTATGACCAATGCGCCGAAGGTTCCGATACCTGTGAGCATATTTGAGTTCACCCATTTAGGCATACGCTCGGCCATCCATACGAGAGCTTTTTTCTCCGCGGCATTCAAAATGGAAGTTTGAATCCTGTTCGCTTGTTTAATCTGTTCCATATAACTTTAGATTCGCTTCAAATCTAACGCCAAATTTAATGAATATTTCTCATATTCGGAAACACCGGAACTATAAAACAAGCGTTTCTTCTCTAATCTCTCTCCAAAGTGAAGTATTTACAACAGCGGTGGAGGCAGCATAATCTACAGTAAGTTCAATATCCTCAAGTTCCATCGCATCCCAATCATAACCCGATTCGGCCATTACCTTACCGAGAGCGAAACCCTTTATCACTTTTCTTCCCTCAATTACATTCAAAGAGAGGGTATTGTCCTTTTGTCGCGGAAGCACGATTTCATACACTCCGTCGGCATTCCGCTTCATTGCGCAAGTAAAACGCCCCTCGTGCGGTCTCCAACGCACATCGTAGCCATCCACATTCCCCTCTACACTGAGACCGAAATCCTGAGAGTTCTTGAAATGCACACGCAGACGGCAGAAGTTCTTGCGGAGCATCACCACATCGCGCACTCTCTCGCCACCAAGCTCAAGAATTGAATGATACAGGTACAGTTCGGGAGAAGCTCTGCCCTCCGGGATTATCATTCCCGTTTCCGGAGAATAATAATCCTCTGCACCGCAGAAAGCGGAAACCTCCGCCTTGCCGCGCGGAACTCTCAGCACCGCCTCACTCACCCTGTCCTCCGTCATAAGGCTGAGGTTGTCGAATTTGTCAAGCGAAAAAGCATTCACTTGCAAGACATCGTAGCCCTCCTCGCAAAGATAGGTATAAGGCACTTTAGAGAGGTCCAGTTCGACAAATGCATCGCAGCCCGACCTGTCCTCCTTGACAGAACAGGAGCTTGCAGCAAGCACTATGAGAAAGGCTGCCGCCGGTCTTTCAGAAAACATAGGACAGGGAAATTATAAGGTCATTGGGAAGAAGGAAGAATTTCTTTCCCGAATCCGTCATGCGCCCGCAATCCGGGCATTCATAGACCACATACTTTCCATAGCCTGCCCAGAACCCCAAGCCGAAGTCGAGGTTGAGATGAGGCGCAAGCATATAAGTATAGCCTCCTCCAAACCCTCCTCCGAATCTGTCCCCCTCCTCGGAACGCCTGCTCTTCAAGCCCGACTGACTATATTCCTGATATTGTAATTTGCCTGACAGCCACCAGCCGGAGAAAATATGCCAGCCCCAGAACCTCAGTCCGGCGGAATACAGTTGCTGGCGCTTGCGCTTTGTGCCGTAGTCCCCGTTCCCGAAAGAGAAAGGGTTATATTTGAAGCCTGCAACAGCGGACCAGCGGCGGGCAAAGCCGTACTCTCCCCCGAGATTCAAAGTGCCCATATCCGCATAGTCCGCCACGTTGGTCGAGACTGCCATATTCTGAGACACGGCAAGCAGGGAGAAAGACAGAGCGAACAGAGATATAATAAGCCTTTTCATAACGAATACCTTTTAAATGATTGTTCTATGTCGGTCCGGGACTCGGGATAGAGTTCAAGAAGTTTTGCTTTCAACTCCTGCCCCGAAGTCACATCCGGAGTCAGAGCCTTGAAAATCTTCTCCTTTCCTATTCCTCTCTCGCTGATTCTGGAGAGTATCTGCGGCTTGAACCAATATTTCATACCCCTGTTCCAGTCATGACCGGGATAGCGTTCCATGTGCATCTGGTTTTCATGGAAATATGCCCACATCTCTCCCACTTCACAAAAACCCGCGCCCGGCTCAGTGCCGGTCCCGTAGACTACCCAGCCCGACTTTACGTAGGAGTAAAGCACAAAGAATATATACTTGTTCCAGAAATCGTTTCCCACCTGCGCATAGTGGCTGGCGTGAGAGAGTTCGTGCACCACTTCCGAATAAATCATATAATAATCGTCCATGCCCTTTGCCCCTATAGTTATGTCGGGCAGGAACATCTTGACTATGGCTCCGTATTCACCAAGAAAGTCCTTTATTGTTTTATTATCCACCAGCGCTCCATGATGCAACATGGGAGCACTCCCGGCGTCAAGACCGTAGAGTATCCATATACGCAAATCGGCAGGAGGAGTACAGATAGAAAGGCTCTCGCAATTGTTGTAATACTCGTAAGCGGCATTATTTACCACAGACCGCGTGAACATCTGCCTGTCGGAATCCTTGTCGATAATGACATTTATACCCTCGGGCGAAGCCTTGCCCAAAGTGGAAATAGAAGCGGGAACAAGCACGAGATTAAAACCTATGTTAAAGCCCTTTGTATTGGAAAATATAAGCCTGTAACGGGGCTTGCCGGAAAACTTGCGTCCCAATTCATAATAGCCCTCGTCATCGGTGTGGGCGGAAGAAAATTTAACAAACACATTGCAACACACTTTAACTCCCGCAAGCCCCACAGGCTCCCCTCCGTTGTAATGCTTGTCAGCAAGAACTATTCTGCCCGAAGGACACTTTGCCCCACTCTTTGTGCCGACACCCGAAAGCAGGTGTTCATTTCCCGTCAGACGGAAACTCTCCCGTTCCACCACATCCCAATCTATACCGCCCCCGCCTTTGGTGGGATTGGCGTTTCCGGGAATATAGCATTCGTCAAGCAGCTCGACCCGCATATCGGCAGGGAATCTGAAAGTTTTGGGCACCACTACATACTGCCAGGTAAATTCCCCTTCGGAAATGTCGGGGTCTCGGTAATAGTCCCCTTCCTCGACTATTTCATAATCCAGAGGATGGTCTGAAACATAGCCGCACTCACGCTCAAGCCATCTGTATTGTTTTTCCGAAGAGGGCAGCACACGCACATAAATATCGGTGGGCTTCAGCTTTGCCGACCCCGCCTTTGTCGGATAGATTTTGGCAAGGGCATCGGACATATTCTCCACAGTATAGGGATCGTCCAGCTTCCGTCCCAGCCTGATCATGCCGTGTGACAGGCTGCTTAGAGAATGGTAGGAACCATGTTCGCGCGAGTCTTGCTCGTCGGAATCAAGATCGCAGGAAACGGCTGCCGCAAGCAGCGTCACCAAAATAAAAAAGCGTTTCATAAGCAGATACTTTATTGGTTTGAGGCAAAAGTAGAGCTACTTATCCGCGTTTCAAAATTGCACGAGGATAAAATAAAAACAAGCCTCTCAACCCAATGAGAAGCCTATTTTAGGAAAAATTTACGAAAAAAATCATGCAAATAAGCGCGATTTTTTACGTTTATGTTTTAAAAGTCCGCAGTCCTTTTCCTATTTTAGAAGAAATTGACGCTTTTCTGCTCTATCGCGCTCACAAGAGCATTGCCAAGACGGCTCACGCCGAAGCGGAAAAGACTCTTGTCAAGCCATTCTTTTCCGAGTATGGAGGATACTATGGAATAGTAGCACAGAGCGTCATTTGCGGTAGCGATTCCTCCCGCCGCCTTGAAACCCACCTTACGTCCGGTCGCAGCATTGTATGCCTTGATTGCCTCGCACATAACGTATGCCGCAACAGGAGTTGCATTGACCTTGACCTTACCTGTCGAGGTCTTTATGAAATCCGCGCCCTCTTCCATAGCGAGGAAAGATGCCTCGGCGATCTTTTCGGGCGTCACAAGGAGTCCCGTTTCAATAATGGTCTTGAGTATGACTTTGCGGCCTTGGGCAGCTGCAGCCTTGTCTATGGCAGCCTTGATCATTCTGAGTTCTTGTCTTGCCGCATCCATATCCCCGTCAAGGAAAGAATTGAGAGCAAGCACTATATCCACCTCGTCCGCGCCGTTCTCCACAGCGAGTTCGCACTCGCGCAGCTTCACTTCAAGGTATGATTGTGAGGATGGGAAGCAGCCGGCAACCGTGGTCACATGAATTTCAGGGCAGCAACGGCTTTCTTTGACAATTGCTGCGAAATTCGGGTAAACACAGACGGATGCAGGGAAGGGGTAGCCCGGAAGAGAAGTGCGTATGGCATTGGCTTTCTCCACGAAAGCCCTGACCGATGTCGGCGTATCAGCTGCATCAAGGGTAGTCAGGTCCATTATAGAGAAGCACTTTTTAAGGACTTCAGGGGTGTTGATAGCATCGAGATTGGCGGCTATAACATTAATACTCCTGGCAATGACTTCCTCGTCAGGAGCGTATCTGTATTTTTCACAGAGTAGCATAGTGTGTCTATTATAAATTGATTTCTATTAAACTTTATCGTATCGAGAGCGAACACGCTGTCGCGGTAAGGCAGAGTGTCGCAGAACTCAAATCTTGAAGAGTAGAGAGGTATTATGCAAGAGAGATTCCTTATGCTGTCCGCAAGAGCCAGCGAGTCAAGTCTTGCCTGCCTCCTGAGCAATTCCGCCTCTTTTTCCGCCCTGTCCTGCTCCGCCTTTTGAAGCGCCTTGAGTTTTTTCATCTTCGCTTCTATTATGGAAGAGGAGCGTTTCAGAATTTTGGCGTACTTCTCCGGGTTATTAAGATAATAATCGAGGCTCGCGCGATAGTCCTTGGTGGAATAGCCGTATTTTCTGAATATGGGCTCATATAGCAAGGTAGTATCGGCAGTCTGGCGGTATTCCCAATGCGAGCGTATCCACTCGTCGGACAGGAGCATATCCGCATAGACTTTGGCAAATTTCTCACGAGGAATGACACGCCCCCTCCCCGAGCAGCCGGAAAGGAGCGCAAGGAGGGAAAGGGAAATCATTATGCGCGGGAAAAGCCTCATCATTATCTCAAACTTGCTCCAAATTCATTGGAGAATACCGAAAGAAGCTTCTCCATTGCCCTTTCGACGTCCTGATCTGTGAGAGTTTTCTCCAAGTCCTGGAAAATGAAGCTCAAAGCATATTGTTTCTTGCCCTGAGGAATTTTCTCTCCGCGATAAACATCGAAGAGGGAAAGCTGCTTCAGCAGTTTTTTCACACTCTTCCTGGCAGCGAGCTGCAAATCGGCATACTTCACCGTCTCGTCAAGCAGCAGGGCAAGGTCGCGGCGGACTTCAGGGAACTTCGGCATTTCCTTGAATTGCACCTTGTCGCGCTTTATTAGCTTGAAAAGCTCGTCCCAATTTATTTCGGCGATATAGACAGGCTGCTTTACGGAAAAGTTCTTCGCGAGCGAGGGATTGATTGTACCCATAGCTAAAAGCTGCTTTTCAGAGCCCTGGAGAGAGTAGACCAAGCCCTCGGAGAAGACATCATGAGGAGCGGCTTCGCAGTTCATGCCGGAAAGTTCTGCTCCGAAGCGGCGCAACAGCAACTCTATGCAGCCCTTTAGCTGGAAGAAGTCGGTCTTGCGTGCTGCACTGTCCCAATTCTTCTCCGGAGTGCCTGAAAGAGTGATGCAGAAGCACGGATGCTCCTCATAGCCCTCGAGAGAAGCGCCGTCTTTCTCGGGCAGCCTCTGATATACAGAGCCATATTCAAAAGTCTTTATATAGTTCTGCTGGCGGTTCATATTGTACGCCACAACTTCAAGAGCCCCGGGTATCAGAGTCTGGCGCATCACATTGAGGTCCGAACTGAGAGGATTGAGTATGTTCACGCTTCTCGCAGCAGGGAAAGTCTCAAGCTTATCGTAATAAGCGCCTTTTGTCAGGGAATTGTTCATAATCTCCGCAAAGCCTTGTGCCGCAAGGAAATTGGAAATATGATTGCGCACTGCCTCCGGATCGGGAGACGGAGTGGCATTCACAGACATTTTCATGTGCTTGGGCAAGTCTATATTGTTGTAGCCGTAGATGCGGAGTATTTCCTCCACCACATCGCATTCCCTGTAAACGTCTATCATATATGACGGAGCGAGCACGACGGCAGAGCAAGGGCTTTTACTGAGGAAAGTGTAATTGAGCGATTCAAGTATATTTGTTATGACGTCCTCGCCTATGCGCTGACCTATGAATTCCTGTATGCGCTCGTAGTCGAGTTCTATTTTACGACGCTCCGCAGGGTGTCCGTAAACTTCCCGTACCGTTCCGGCAATGCTGCCTCCTGCAATTTTCGTAATCAGAAGGACTGCCCTGCGAAGAGCGGCAGGCACCATCTCAGGGTCTGCTCCGCGTTCAAATCTGAATGAGGCATCGGTCTGGAGAGCGTGCCTTTTGGAGGTCTTGCGTATGCTTCCCGGATCGAAATACGCGCTCTCGACAAAAACATTTACCGTCTTGTCCGTGACCCCGGATTCCAAACCGCCGAATACGCCTGCGATGCACATGGGAGCGCGCTCGTCCGCGATCACCATATCCTCTGCGCACAGCTTGCGTTCCATTTCGTCAAGCGTGACTATTTTCTCTCCCTCCGCGGCGCGGCGGACCACGACTTTAGAGCCGGAGACCTTGTCGGCATCGAAAATGTGGAGAGGCTGTCCGAGCTCGAAGAGTATGAAGTTGGAAATATCCACTATGTTGTTGATCGGGTGCAGGCCTATACTCATAAGTCTTTTCTGAAGCCATTCGGGAGAAGCAGCCACCTTGACTCCCTTTATTGTGACCCCGCTGTAGCGAGGGGCTCCATCGGGGTCGAGGACCTCTATTTTCAAGCCCTCACCCGCAGCTTCCCGCACCGGAGGCGCCTCCGGGAACTTCAGTTTACAGTGCTGCCCGTTGTGACGCAGATAAGCGTAAATGTCCCTTGCCACTCCCCAGTGGGAAGCTGCGTCCACCCTGTTCGCCGTAAGCTCGTATTCTATGACTGCCTCAGTCTTGAGCCCGAGATAATCCTTGGCCGCGGTGCCCACGACAGCCCCGTCCGGGAGCACCATTATGCCCTCGTGGCCTTCACCTATGCCCAACTCGTCCTCAGCGCAAATCATACCGAAAGACTCCACTCCGCGTATCTTGGATTTCTTGATCTTGAAATCCCCGGGAAGGACAGTGCCTATACGCGCAAAAAGCACCTTCTCGCCTTTAGCGACATTAGGCGCGCCGCAGACCACAGTCAAGAGCTCTCCCGACCCGTCATCAACTTTTGTAATATGAAGATGATCGGAATCCGGATGAGGCTCGCACTCCACCACCTCCGCCACGACAACTCCCGCAAGTCCGCCCGGAATTTCCTCCTGCTCCTCAACGGAATCCACCTCAATGCCTATCGAGGTCATCGCATCTGCCACCTGCTGAGGACTAAGATCAAACTCAAGATATTCCTTGAGCCAGTTATAAGACAATTTCATATATATTGTTTTTATTTCAAATCATCGGGATTGAAGAGGGCTTCCACAAATTCCGCCTTATTGAAAGGTCTGATATCGTCCGGCCCCTCGCCCACTCCTATGAATTTCACGGGTATTCCGAAGCTGTCCGCCACACCTACAAGCACTCCTCCCTTTGCCGTACCGTCAAGTTTGGTGACAGCGAGCGAAGTCACTTTGGTGGCACGGGAAAATTCCCGAGTCTGCTGAAAAGCATTCTGTCCCGTAACCGCATCTATCACAAGCATGACCTCGTGAGGGGCATCAGGTATCACCTTCCCCACAACATTACGTATTTTAGTGAGTTCGTTCATAAGGTCCACACGGTTGTGAAGACGCCCGGCAGTGTCGATCAGAACCACATCGACATCCTTTGCGACAGCGGATTTCACCGTATCAAAAGCCACTGAAGCGGGGTCTGAACCCATCTGCTGCTTGACAATATCCGCTCCTGTGCGTTCAGCCCATATTGTGAGCTGCTCCACCGCCGCCGCGCGGAAAGTATCCGCCGCTCCCAGAAGCACCTTTTTCCCCTGCGACTTGTAATAGCGAGCGAGCTTGCCTATTGTCGTGGTCTTGCCCACACCGTTCACACCCACCACAAGTATGACATACGGCTTGTGCAGAGGCTCGCCGGATGCATCCCAGTCAGGCACGAGGGCGCTGATTTCACTGCGAAGCAAGCCCACGAGTTCGTCGAATGACACGAATTTGTCCTTGCTCACCCTTTCTTCAAGCCTGTCTATTACTTTGAGAGTCGTATCGACCCCCATATCCGACTCCACGAGAGCCTCTTCTATTGCATCAAGCGTATTGTCATCGACTCTTGACTTGCCGACGATTGCTCTGGAAATCTTCTGAAAGAAACTATTTGCCATAGGGCGCAAATTTACATAAAAAAGGGGTATAAAAAAAATCCGCGGCACCTGTCGGGAACGCGGATTTTCAATATTTGAGTGAAGATACTTATTTCTTAGCGAAAAAGTCCTTTGCCTTAGCCTCATCAACGAGCTGCTCTGTGAAAACATAAGCGCCTGTCTTAGGAGACTTTTCCATACGTATACATTTTACGATACTTCTTGAAGCTGCTTTAGCTCCGAAGGTTGCGACGGCTTTCTTTGCCATAATTTAATCTCCTCTAAAAATTATTTGATTTCACGATGGATAGTGACCTTCTTGAGGTATGGATTATACTTCTTGCGTTCGAGACGCTCGGTAGTATTCTTCTTGTTCTTTGTAGTCACGTATCTTGACATTCCGGGTACACCGCTTTCTTTCTGCTCAGTGCACTCGAGGATGACCTGCACCCTGTTACCTTTAGCTTTCTTTGCCATAGTCTTGCGATTTAAACAAGGTTAATTAATCCTTTCTTCTGAGCATCTTTAAGAGAAGCCTCAAGTCCATTCTTTTCAATGATCCTGATACCCTTGCAAGATACCTTGAGTGTTACGAATCTCTGCTCCTCCTCGCTCCAGAACTTCTTGTTCTTGAGATTAAGGGAGAAGTCGCGCTTTGTGCGCAGTTTGGAATGGGCAACATTGTTGCCTATCATTCTTTTTCTTCCTGTAATTTGACAAACCTTTGCCATATCTGTTACTTTTTATTTATTCAAACCGTATTGCAGGGGGCTGCAAATATCGTATTTTTATTTGGGAAATCCAAATTCCTATACAAATTTACAGAACCTGCCCCACCTGATATTATGCGGGAACTTCCTGTCCCTGTCTGTTGAGAGCCAAATCACTACGGGTTTCCCGACTATGTGATTTTCCGGTACAAAGCCCCAATATCTCGAATCGAGGGAATTGTGCCTGTTGTCTCCCATCATAAAGTAATAATCCTGTCGGAATGTATATTCGTGAGCGATTTCACCATTGATGAATATTTCCCCGTTCTTCACTTCCAGCTCATTTCCCTCGTAGGCTGTGATTATCCTCGAATAGAGAGGGAGATTGTGGCTGTCAAGCGTCACTGTCGCGCCCTTCTGCGGCACCCACAAAGGTCCGTAGAAATCTCTTGTCCACCTATATTCGCTCGAGAAAGGGAAAGTGCCGTAGAAGCCATCCTGTTCTGTTTCGAGATTAAGTTCAACGCTTTTTACAGAAGACAGGTTCTTGATTTGTTCAAGTTTCGCTTTTGTCAAAGCCATTGAAGGATAACCGGGAAGCGAAGGGTCGAAAGAGAGTTCGCTAAGGTTGAAGCCGAGTTTTTCAATGATTCTGGAGTTTATTCTCGCACCGCTCGTCACAACTCTGTATGTCAGCTGCATTCCTTCATATTCAGGCTCCATTCGGGAATTCACCCTGACAAGTCCGTTCACTACTTCGAGAGTATCTCCCGGAAGGGCGACACATCTTTTCACATAATGATCTTTCTTGTCCATAGGACGGCTTATCACCGGACCGAATCTCCTTATGGTTTCCTCTCTGCCCAATATCCTTTGCAAAGCGTAATAATCCTCTGAGGGAGCTCTGTGCAGAACGCTGTCGCCGTGTGGAAAGTTGAATACTACTTTGTCGCCTCTTTCAACCGAGCCGAAGCCCTTGAGCCTGCGGTAGTCATTATTGATAAGAGTAGAATAGGACTCTTTGCCTAAAATGACGTTGTGGGTAAAAGGTATGGTCAGCGGAGTCTGAGGGACTTTCGGACCATAGGCGAGCTTGCTGACGAAGAGATGGTCTCCGGTGTAGAGAGTGCTCTCCATTGAGGATGAAGGAATTTTGAAAGCCTGGAAAAAGAAAATGTTGATGAAAGTCACAACTACGACTGCAAAGATAATTGCATCCAGCCAGTCCAGCAGTGCATTTCTCTTTTCTCCCTCTTTGTAGTGCTTCTGCCAGAAAAGCCAGTTGACTTTCTTGGAGACACAGAGGTCAAAGACTATGACAAGTCCTAAGAGCCACCAAAAATTTCCGAGCCAGACCACCCAAGAAGTGTAAAGTACAGCCCAAAAGCCAAACTTTACCCAAGGTCTACGGATGAATTCCTTCCAGCTCATTTTCTACAAAACTAATTTACCGACTTTACGATTGCCGCAAAAGCCTTAGGATTGTTCATGGCAAGGTCTGCAAGAACTTTGCGGTTGAGACCGACATTCTTCTTGGCGAGTTTGCCCATAAACTGTGAATAAGACAAGCCGTGCTGACGTGCGGCAGCATTGATTCTCTGTATCCAGAGAGCGCGGAAATTACGTTTCTTGGTTCTGCGGTCACGGTAAGCGTAAGTCAAACCTTTCTCGTAGGTATTCTTCGCTACTGTCCAAACGTTCTTCCTTGACAGGAAGTTACCGCGGGTCCTTTTGAGGATCTTCTTGCGGCGTGCCCTTGAAGCAACTGAATTTACTGATCTTGGCATAATTAAAATAAATTTCTGGAGGCAGTGACTCTTTTACTGAGAGTTCTTTACGACTGCGCATCCAAGTTAAACATTGAATGATTAGAGAACAAGAAGCTCCTTTACTCTTGCATAATCGGCGCTCTCGAGGAGTGCGAAATGGTCAAGATTTCTCTTGCGTTTCTTGGTCTTCTTTGTGAGAATGTGGCTGTGAAAAGCGTGTTTTCTCTTAATTTTTCCCGATCCGGTAAGCGTGAAACGCTTTTTGGCACCGGAGTTGGTCTTAAGCTTTGCCATTGTCGTTAATTGTTAAACTGTTGTTAATAATATTAAGTTTGCCGCACAGCGGTTTACTTTTTCTTGCTTGGTGCCATCATCAAAGACATTCTCTTGCCCTCGAGCATGGGCATGGACTCCGCCTTGCCGAATTCTTCGAGTTCCACCGCAAATCTGAGCAATTGTTTCTCGCCCTGATCCTTGAACATAATGGAACGTCCGCGGAAGAAAATCGAAGCCTTGACCTTTGAGCCTTCCTTGAGGAATTCCTGAGCGTGCTTCAGCTTGAACTGGAAATCGTGCTCATCGGTATTCGGACCGAAACGTATTTCTTTGATGACTACTTTCGAGGCATTGGATTTCATTTCCTTCGCCTTCTTCTTCTGTTGGTACAGATACTTCTGGTAATCGAGTATCTTGCATACTGGAGGATCGGCTTTCGCACTAATCTCAACCAGATCGAGTTCAAGTTCGTCTGCAAGGGCTCTTGCCCTGGCAATCGGGTACACTCCCGGCTCCGGGATATTGTCTCCTACGAGACGTACCTGAGAAGCTTTAATCTCCTCATTGATATTGAGCTCATTTTCGTCCTTCTTCTGCTGAAACACAGGACGTGCCGGTCTCGGGCCATTGGGCTTGAACGCCGGTCTTGGTTTAAAAGGTGCTGCTATAGTTTCTCCTCCTAAATGGTTAATAATATGTAATAAAGTCTTTATGCGAGTTCTTCAGCGACTTTCGCCTTGAAGAATCCAACAAATTCATCCAATGTCATAGACCCCTTGTCGACGCCTTCCACACGAACTGACACTGTTCCTTCCGCCTGCTCTTTTTCGCCGACAATCACAAGAACAGGGACTCTGAGCAGGGAAATATCGCGTATTCTCTTTCCTAAAGTCTCATTCCTGGAGTCAATGGAAGCGCGAATATCGGAATTATTCATCAATTCGCAAACTTTTTTCGCATAATCTTCATATTTTTCACTGACAGGCAGCACTTTAAGCTGATCCGGAGCGAGCCATACAGGCAGATGCCCTGCCGTATGTTCAAGAAGAACTGCGGTAAATCTTTCGAGAGAGCCGAAAGGCGCCCTGTGAATCATCACGGGCCGCTGCTTGGAGCCGTCTTCGGCAGTATATTCGAGTTCGAAACGCTCAGGGAGATTATAATCCACCTGAATCGTTCCGAGCTGCCACTTGCGGCCTATCGCATCCTTGACCATAAAGTCAAGTTTAGGTCCGTAGAACGCAGCCTCACCATATTCCACAACAGCAGGAAGCCCCTTCTCGCGTGCCGACTCTATAATTGCATTTTCAGCCTTTTCCCAATTCTCGTCCGTTCCTATGTATTTCTCGCGCTCCACTTTGTCGCGCAGGGAAATCTGGGCTGTATAGTCTTTGAAACCGAATACTTTGAAAACATAGAGTATAAGGTCTATAACTTTCTTGAATTCGTCTTTCAGCTGCTCCTGACGCACGAACATGTGGGCGTCATCCTGAGTGAAACTGCGCACACGGGTAAGACCGTGGAGCTCACCGCTCTGCTCGTAGCGATAGACAGTGCCGAACTCTGCAAGGCGCAGAGGCAGATCCTTGTAGGAACGCGGCTCGGACTTGAAAATCTCACAGTGATGAGGGCAGTTCATAGGCTTGAGCAGATATTCTTCACCCTCCTGAGGAGTTCCTATAGGCTGGAAAGAATCCTTTCCGTACTTTGCCCAGTGTCCTGAGGTCACATAAAGCTGCTTGCTTCCTATGTGAGGAGTCACTACAGGGAGATAGTTAGCCTCGTTGAGTTTCTTGCGGAGGAATTTCTCAAGCTCGAACCTCATGGTTGCACCGCGCGGAAGCCAGAGAGGAAGTCCCAGACCCACCTTTGTCGAAAAAGTGAAGAGTCCCATTTCCTTTCCGAGCTTGCGATGGTCGCGCTTTCCCGCCTCCTCAAGCATATTCAGATATTCGTCAAGCATGGATTTCTTAGGGAAAGTCACGCCGTAGATACGTGTAAGTTGCTCTCTTGACTGGTCTCCTTTCCAATAGGCTCCCGCAATCGACATAAGTTTTATTGCCTTTATGTCATCCACATGCTTGACATGAGGACCGCGGCAGAGATCGGTGAAAGCACCGTTAGTGTAGAAAGTGATATGGCCGTCTTCAAGGTCCTTGATGAGTTCGCATTTGTACTGGTCGCCCTTTTTCTCAAAGTATTTGAGAGCGTCCGCTTTGCTGACTTCCTTGCGCTCGAAGGTCTCTTTTGTCTTTGCGAGTTCCTTCATCTTGTCCTCAATCGCCTTGAGGTCCGAATCGGAAATTTTCCTGTCGCCAAGGTCCACATCATAGTAGAAACCCGTTTCCACGGCAGGACCTACCCCGAACTTGACTCCCGGATACAATGCCTCCAGGGCCTCCGCCATAAGGTGGGCGGACGAGTGCCAGAATATTTTTTTGGCTTCATCTTCGTCCCAGGGACGAACAGTGCCGTCGGTAAATGCGATTGTCAACATAATTATAATCTATTATTTGAGCCCCCAAAGTTACGAAATAAATTTTATATCTTTGCATCGGTCAATAAGATAAAATTGTTTTATGAACGAGAATAAGAATAATTTATGGAACGCCGCCGGGAAAACCGGTGCGCTCCTTGGCGGAATAAGCATCGTTTACTTCTTTGTCAGTCAAGTTTTAACGCAGTTGAAAGCGTCTTCCGTCACGGGAGGCTTGCTGATATCCGTGTTGAGCCTCGTGCTTTGGGCAGCGAAATTCGGCGGGATCATAGTGCTTTTCAGATTACTCATGAAATCCTACAAAGACAGCCTGGATGCTCCCTCAAGAAGCGAACTGGCAAAATACGGCAGGCTCAGCGTGTTGCTTTCTGCCCTGCTCTATTCGGCTTTCCTCCTCTTGTATTTCGCTTACATAAATCCCGAATACACAGACCAGCTGAAAACATTAATCGCCCAAACGCCTATTCCCACCGGCACGGAAGATGCCGAAGCCGCTATAGAAAAGGTCCTCGCATCATTCCCTCAAATGATGTTCCTGAGCAATCTCATATATTGTATAATCTTCGGTCTTATCCTCAACCTGTTTGTCAGCAAAAGCCTGACTTCAAACCCTTTCGAGGAAAATAAAACAGAAAACGATGATTGATCTTTCCATAATTGTCCCTCTTTTCAACGAAAAGGAATCACTCCCCGAACTCGCCTCATGGATAGACAGGGTTATGAGTGAAAAAGGCTACTCTTATGAACTCATAATGGTGGACGACGGCTCCACAGACGGCTCGTGGGACAGCATAGAAGAACTGTCAAAAAATAATCCTTATATAAAGGGTATATGTTTTCGCCGCAACTACGGCAAATCCGCTGCCCTGTTCTGCGGTTTCGAGCGCGCGCAGGGAGAGATAGTCGCGACAATGGACGCTGACCTCCAGGACTCTCCCGAGGAACTGCCGGAGATGATGAGAATGATAAAGGAAGAGGGTTACGATCTTGTTTCCGGCTGGAAACAGCACAGGCAGGACAATAAACTGACAAAAAACATCCCTTCAAAATTATACAACGCAACGGCGCGCAGGATAACGGGGATAAAGCTGCATGATATGAACTGCGGCATCAAATGCTATCGCAAGGAGGTGGTCAAGAACATAGAGGTGTACGGAGAAATGCACCGCTACATACCTTATCTTGCAAAAAACGCAGGCTACGGCAAAATAGGAGAAAAGCCTGTGCATCACCAAAAACGCAAGTACGGCAGCAGCAAATTCGGCATGGAACGCTTCATGAACGGTTTTCTCGACCTTCTCTCTCTGTCTTATCTGAGCAAATTCGGGAAACGTCCCATGCACTTTTTCGGCTACCCGGGAATATTCATGTTCTTCGTGGGAGGCTTGATAGCCCTTTGGATAATAATCGAGAAGTTGGTGCTCCAAAGTTCCGGGATGCGTTTCAGGAATGTCACCGAGCAACCTTTGTTTTATATTTCACTGCTCGCCATAATACTTGGCACTATTCTTTTTATGGCAGGCTTTTTGGGAGAGATGATAGCGCGTTCGGGCAATGAGCGCAACAAGTATAACATCAAAAAAGAAATCTGACATGGAACAAACGCCTCTTATCAACTCCTATTCGGTATATTGGATAGCATTCATCGCTCTGTTCATACTCAGCATCGTTGTTCAGAGGGTGCTTAATTCCCGCTTTGAAAAATACAGCCAGATTGGCAACAGCGCCAATATGTCAGGCGCTGAAGTCGCCGCCCAGATGCTGCGCGACAATAAAATCACGAATGTGAAAGTGGAATGCGTGGAAGGCAGACTGACCGACCACTTCAACCCCGCCACCATGACGGTAAATCTCAGCAAGAGCGTTTACTACGGCAGAAGCATAGCAGCTGCAGCCGTGGCGGCGCATGAGTGCGGGCACGTGGTACAGCACGCAAGAGGATATGCGCCTCTACGCCTGCGCAGCGCCCTTGTGCCGGTGGTCTCATTCGCGAGCAACTTCGTCCAGTGGGTTATACTTGCGGGGCTTGTGTTCATCAACGCCTTCCCGTCCCTGATATGGATAGGAATAGGGCTTTTCGCTCTGACAACATTGTTCAGCATAATTACCCTTCCGGTGGAAATCGATGCTTCGAGAAGAGCGATTGCCTGGCTTGAACTCAGCCACATCGCCAACTACGAGACCAGACCTCTTGCCATAGATGCGCTCAGATGGGCGGCATACACCTATGTAATAGCAGCTGTCAGCTCCATCGCCACCCTACTCTACTACATAGGAATCGCCCGCAACCGAAATTAGTCGCAGCACGACTCATACCCTTGACATCCGCACAACCGTCATAGGCTTTCTGCGCATATGCAAATACCGTAGATGCTAACAGCACAAATATTGATAATAGAATTTGCCTCATATATGATGATTAAGGAATAGACAAATAGACTATTGATTTGATAATTCCATCCTTCACAGAAATGTAAACTTGGTCATAGGAATCTTCCCACAAAATATAGACAGCAGTACC
>CAUUCY010000001.1:0-50582 GCA_963543835.1 uncultured Bacteroidales bacterium | reverse complement strand
ATCTTTCAAAAAAGAATTTCATGTTTGCCAGAATGCCTTATCTGACAAGTTTCGAAAAATAATTTTGTTTTATTAAAATTTTTGCCTACCTTTGCAGTCCAAAACCGCGGGGTAGAGCAGTTGGTAGCTCGTCGGGCTCATAACCCGGAGGTCGCAGGTCCGAGTCCTGTCCCCGCTACTATAGAGGATTTCCGAAAGGAATTCCTCTTTTTTTATTACCTTTGTAAAAATGCTTGCTATGCAGATTCTCCAAACAGCTATTACGAGATCCGAACTTGCGACCCTGGCGCAAAACACGTTCGGCGATATGATCAAATGTGTCGCAGATGTGAAACAGGGGCGGCTGGCCCTTGATGCGGAACTGCATGCCGATTTGGAGCGTCTGCTGTTGGAGAACGGTTCAGTGGAGGAAGACCTTTGGGGATTCAACTTGTACCCGGAAGAAGAGGGTGAGGATTTTATTGAGTACGATTCCCTTATTAACATCCGTTCATGGCAGAATAATCCCACGCGGGGCGTGTCAGCCCCGGACGTTCGGGAATATATCAAACAGATTGTAGAACAATTTATTACGGAATAAATGCAGCACGCAACACTGGAAAACGGCAGATGGGCTGAACTTTCTTTCCCACAGCAGATGGCCAACATCGGCAGCGAGACATCCCGTGTTCTCAAAGCACTGGAAGCCGGTAAGGACAAGCGTGCCGAGAGAGCATTTGAGCGGGCACAAGAACTGATTGACCTGACTATCAAATATGGAAGAACCACTTCTCCCGCGGGGCGGGGTGCCCTTCTGGAAGAGCTTTGCCGTTTTCGGGAGCTTTTATGTAGTGCCGTTCTCTCCCGCAATTTCACCGAACTGGAATCCCTGAACAAATATCTGGACCAATTCGCTATGATTCAATGAATTGCCATATCCGCAGAAGTCCTTCGACTAATGAGGTATAGATATTTGGCAGTTTTATTTTTATACTCTTGTCATAGTACTACTGTTGCCCTCTCCTCCCTACTTTCCCTGCAAGCTGCACATTGAGGCTGCTCCAATGACGATTTAAGAGCAAAACTTCTTTTATATTTTTTTATCATATCTTTGCCGACGCAAATTTCAGGGCAGGGTGAAAATCCCAATCGGCGGTATAGTCCGCGAGCCTGCTGTGATTTCTACACAGATGGTTGAGCCGTTGTAACGACGGCACCGACGGTATAGTCCGGATAGAAGAAGTTTGCATCGTATTTATGTTATATTCATCAGCACTTTTTGTGGCGGCGATGCTTTCAAATCCGGCTTCCCCGTCCGACTCCGTCAGGTCGGAAATACTCGACGGCATCACAGTATCCGCAAACATCGCGAATACACACGTTTCATCCCTGCGCCCTGTTGATATAGACAGGCAGAAAATCCAAGAAAACGCTCCTGGCCGCACATTCCTGAACTGATAAGAAACGTACCCGGAGTATACTCAAGTTCTGAAACAGGGAGCTTCGGAGATGCAAAAATCAACATACGCGGATTCAAACAGGAAAACATATCAGTACTCATAGACAAACATCAACACCTCACTCTAACGGCACTCGGCTCACCTGAAAGGCATATGCAGAGATCATCAAGACTGAGTTATTCCGAGGTGGAGAAATACGGCAGAAACTACAACAAAAATTGGGGTTGGGACAAAAACGAAAACGGGCAACAGATTTACTGCTGAAGCCACCGCTTACTTTGCATTATGGAAAGATAAGGCATTGACAAGCGCAGCATACAAATCTATCGATGAAGAGCCGCCCCATAAGTTTATGGTTAAAGGTTTGAACGCCCTTCATTTTGGTATTGAAATAAATGCAGGGAAAATGGGCGTTAATTTGTTTTTCAATATAAACAATATCACCGACAGTCTCTATATAGAAAGGAGTAGGGACGGATATACCCACGACAAAGCAAGCTTCACGGGCTATTGGGGAAACGGAAGAAACTTCAACTTCGGAATAAGGCTGTCAATTTAACGACTGTCTATACCCCTAAAATATAAAATCAAGCCCCGGAAGGACGAAAGTTTCGAGGCTTGACTTCATTTATCTAAAATTCTTTAAGATTGTCAAAGGAAGGTTTCAACTCCCCTGCCTCTATGCGGTGTATCACTTCCACTACTTTGTCATTCATAGGAGTAGGGAAACCGAGTTTGCGTCCATAGGCGCAGATTACGCCATTTATCGCATCGACCTCGCATTTTTTGCCTTTTTCTATATCCTGAAGCATGCTGGCTTTGAGTAAAGCATGTTTGCGTATGGCTATCGGAATAATCATAAAGGAAATAAATTTCTTGAAAGGGTTATTGTAGTTCAGAAGTTTCACCACGTCCTTTCCCTGTATGGGCTCTATCTTCACTCCGCCCTTGTGACAAACATCTATACACTCCTTGATAAGAGCCTGCACTATTCTACGTGAGCGCTTGTCGGCAGCAGCCTCGCCAAAGGTGCAGCCGAGCACTGCCGACATGCCCGAGAATGCCGAATTGATGAGCAGTTTGCTCCAGCGCGCACCTATGAAATTTTCGTCGACCTCCACAGGTCCCATCATTTCAAGGAAAGTCTTTGCGTCATTGAAATGCTTGTTGGCTTTTTTCGTAAGGCCGCCCATGGAGAAAGTAAGGCTGTCGGGAGCGCTCGTGAGTTCGCATACCCCTGGCTCCTTCATAGTCGCTCCCCACGCCACTGTGCAGCCCAGAACATGTTCTTCCCCGAGAATTTCCCCGAGAAGAATTTCAGGGATACCGTTCTGCAAGCTTACTACAAGCCCGTCATCTGCAAGGAATCCCTTTAGCATCTGTGCAACTTCCCTGTTTTCCAATTGCTTTGTCATCAGGAAAATAATATCATACTTTCCTGACATTTCCTCAGGAAGATATGCCTTTACGGGCTGATTGAAATTCATAGTCCCCGTAACTGTCGCGCCCTTTGCCTGCAACGCAGCCACATGTGCCTTATTTCGGTTGATAAGTTCAATCTGCCCGCCATTTTTTGTAATGAATGCGCCAAGTATGGTCCCGAGAGAACCTGCGCCGTAAATTGCTGCTCTCATAATTATTTATATAATGCTTTCCGTTAAATATTCAATTTCACGTCCCGCCCACAAAGCTACATAAAATCTGGCGAAATCAAGGCATAAGGAGAGAAATAAGGAAGAAGTGGGAGGAAAGTCAAGATGCAAGAAAAGAAATAATGAAAAATGGAGAAGAGCCAAGTCATAAGGAGCAAAATAAAGCAAAGGAGAACAGTCAGGACACGAGAGGCGAAATCAAACAAAGAAAGGAGCAACACAAGTGCCGCTCCTTTCAAGACGTTAAAGGGTAAAGCCCCTCAGTGACTATTTTTAAAAAGCTTAGGCGCAAATGTGTTGAGATAAAGGCGCCAGTTAGCCCACACGTGTCCTCCCTCAGAAACAAAATACTCGTGCTCCAATCCCTGCTCGTTAAGCCTCGCATGCATTTCTTCCGCTCCTTGGAAAAGGAAGTCGGTATTGCCGCATGCAAGGAAATAAAGCTTTACTCCAGCCTTTTTGAGAGCTGCCACCTGCTCGGGAGTCGAACTGCCTGCCGCAGAAAGAGGGCAAATGTAATCGAACATTTCAGGGTAAAGATTTGTTGCGGAAATAGTGTGCCCGCCTCCCATTGAAAGACCGGCTATGGCGCGTGCGGACGGTTTTCCTACGGCACGGAAATTCTTTTCTATGAAAGGGACAATTTCCTCGCAAAGACTCTTGACATAAGAGTTGCGGTTTGCCTCGGAACGCCAGTCCAAGGTTTTTTCAGGAATGTTTAGGGTGCGTGCAGCCTGTTGCCCGGGATTACCATTAGGCATAACCACTATCATAGGCTCGGCAAGTCCTTTTTCAATGAGATTATCGAGAATCTGCGCGGCGCGCCCCATGGAAATCCAGGCTTCTTCATCGCCTCCGGCTCCATGAAGAAGATATAGGACAGGATATTTCTTTTTCGTATTGGCTTCATAACCGTAAGGAGTGTAGACGGTAAGGCGACGAGTGAAACCGAGAATCTTGCTGTCATACCACGGATGACTCACTGTTCCGTGAGTCTTTGCTTCAGCATAATTTTCAGTGCGTTCTCCCGGGACGGTGAGCATGGGAAGATACCTCGTGCCATCTCGCTGGACAAGCACATTTTGAGGATCATTTACGGCGACCCCATCAACCACGAAATAGTAGGTATATATTTCAGGAGGCGGGAGGGCGATTTTCACCGACCACACATTATTCTCTCCCCGCTGCATATCAATAGTGCCGGTCCAAGGGTTGGGCAACCACGATCCGCTGAGTTTGACGATGGTGGCATAATCGGCTTTGAGGCGGAAAGTAACGCTATCTCCTTGGAGTTCAGGAGAAACAACGGGCTTTTGATTTCCACGGAGTAAAAAATTGACAAGTTCCTGAGCATCAGCTCCGGCTGTGAAAGCCAGAGCAAGCATAATTGCCGTGACTATTTTTCTCATAATTTATTTAAAAATCAATGGAATAAATTCGCTGAAATATATTCTCCAGTTACGCCACACATGTCCCCCCTCTGTCTCCATAAAAGTATATTTGAAGCCTTTGGCTTCCAGCTTTTTCAAAAAATCGATATTGGCATTGTAGAGAAAATCCGTCTTGCCGCAGCCGACCCATAGAAGAGCCGGCTTATGGGAGAAATAGTTCTCGAGTTTCCTATCGAAATCCATATATAGAGGGCTTATCGTAGGGTCACTCACTCCTATCGCAGCCGAGAACATACCTGAATAGTTGAAAAGTTCAGGATAGTTGATGGAGAGATTCAGAGTATGGAAGCCACCCATTGAAAGTCCGCATACGGCACGGCTCTGCTTTTTCGCGATAGTGCGATAATGCGAATCGATGAAATTGACTATTTCGGGGAAAGACTTCTCGAATGTGCCGTCCATAGTCTTCGGAAGCTGCATTGTAGGACGATTGTAGCCAGTGGAATTTTCCAAAGGGGCAGCCTCCTGAGAGATATTGCCGTTTGTGAAAACCACAATCATAGGCTGGGCTTGACCATGGGCAATGAGATTGTCAAGAATCTGCGTCGCACGCCCCTGAGTCACCCAGGCATCCTCGTCCCCTCCTATTCCGTGAAGAACATAGAGTACGGGATATTTCGCCTTCGAGCTTTCGTAAGCTACCGGAGTATACACCGTAAGACGGCGGTCAAAACCTGCCGTGGCACTCTTATACCACACTTTGGATACAGTGCCGTGCGGCACGCGATGAATGGCATAAAGATCGCTCCTCTCCCCTGCCTTTGCAACGAGAAGAACGCTTGTGAGTGATGCGATGTCACGATTGACAAACACATTATTTTGGTCTATAATCGTTGTCCCATCGATGCGGAAAGTATAGGTGTAGAGTTCCGGAGCCACAACGAAATCGGTAGTGTACTCCCAAACTCCGTTTTTACCCTTGGAAAGTTCACGCACCCCGGGAACATCAAAGGACATCTTATTACCATTGAAATCCACTTCCTGCCTGACGCTGGGAAGAAAATCACCTGTTACTTCGACCTTTACGGCATTTGGAGCCGAACAACGGAAAGTAACCGTCCCGTCTGAATTGATGACAGGAGAATCCACGCGCTCGCCTCCCCAAAGAGCCTGCTGAGCATTTGCCGAAAGGCAGATTGCGAATGCAATCATTAAAACAAAAATATTTTTCATATGTATAGAATCTTAGGAGGATGCCGGTCCAATCAGAAAACTGTAACCGGTATTCCCATCTATTGTATAAAGTCCATTGCTCTCCGAAGTGATGGTGAGCGTCTCTCCTGCATTGATGACAACTTTTGCTCCGTTTTTGACATAGTATGAACCTATCACCAGATCAATACCGAAGGGGGTCATATCGAAACCGTTCCCCGCAGAATACGGGTCAGAAGCATATTCCTTAACCGTGTAAGCGCCTGCAATTTCACTCACACCGTCAGGAAGAATAAGGCTGAATTGCGCAGCAAAAACCCCATTCTTTTCAGTGATTGTCAGAGTTATATTCTTGACACCGGCAACAATATTATTGTCCTTGTCTTTTACGGGAGCGGGAGAGGAAGCTTTGAATAGGAAATCAGCTTCAAGCACCTTGTCTTTCTCGAAAGAAAGACTTCCGTTCCATGAAATTTTATAAGGCTTCCCATCTTCAAGAAAAAGGACGGCGTTGATTTTGTATTCATTCAGAATGCCCTCTTTCGTCTCGGTAGTATTGAGGACTTGAAAATTTATAGTCCCCTGCTTAACTTTCTTTCCTCCGACCGTGGTGAGCCCCGAAATAAAGTTACCCTTCTTGGCTTTGGAATCCTCAGCCTCTATATATGCTCCTGCTGAGATAAAATACTTATCCCCGACCAACTTGAAGTGAATCGCAGTTCCTCCCTGTTCGAAATCCATATCAAATATACGACGTCCGGCATCGTCCTTAGAGGTATTGGAAGATTTGAGCGAAGAAGCTTGCAAAGGCAGTTCAACAGGAGCAGTGAAAGTACCTTTAAGGGGGTCAAGTCCTGTTTTGGTGCATGCTACGACAAGGAGTACCGCAGCCATCAATACCGGTAAATATATCTTTTTCATAATCAATATTCCAAATTCTGTTTAATATTCTTGTTGAGCATAGTCTCGGTGTAAGGATAAGGCAGGCGTTCATGTTTGCCGGACTTGAAGCCATATTTCGTGCGACCTGTCGGTTTAAGTGTGATGACACCCGACGGGCTGCATACGGGGTAAGTTTTTCCATTCTCCCCAAGAGCCGTCGCGGCATCGCCCCAGCGCACCAGATCCTGAAAACGTACTGCCTCGCCGACGAGTTCAAGTCTCTTTTCCATCTTTATATCATCGAGAGTGACTGTGGCAAGAGGAGTGAGTTTGGCGCGTTCACGTATAATGTTCACATATTTGACAGCCTTGTCGGTATTTCCTGCGCGGAAATTCGCTTCTGCGGCACAGAGCAGGACTTCGGCATAACGCATCCAGTGCACATTACGGTGGAACCTCCAACCGCTGTTGGTAACCTCGGAACTCACAACTCGCGTTTTCCAATTCCAGAAACCTTCGCTGACAATATCATTTGTTATTTTCACGCCCATATCGCGAAGTTCGTCAAAAGACTTCATAGTCTGCTTACGGCGATAGCTGTCTTTTCCTTCATATTTTTCAAAGGCATCGTAAAGATTTTTTGTAGGAAGCATAAAGCCCCAGCAGTTTCTGATAGTAACGCCGTCGGGAATCTCCATATGATCCGAACGCCACCCTGTCATGAGAACGAATATCGTCGTATTGTCGCCCGGATTGGTGTTGTCGTTCACGCGCTGGCTGTCGAAAACGCTTTCGCAGTTCATATCGTATGCCATTTGAGCCATATCTCCGAACTCGGCGCCTTTGAAAAGGTCATATTTGCCCGAAGAGATTATCTGCTCAAAAGCATCCGCGCTTTTTGCATAATAAGAATCGTCTTTAAGGTCCTTCGCCATCCACAGGTATGCCTTTCCCAGAAGAGCCGCAGCATATTCTTTCGTCACACGCCAAGTCTTCTTGTCGTTTATGTCGGACTTGCTTGGAAGCGCACCGGAAGATATTGCCGCAGTTAGGTCATCCTCAACGAGTTTCCAGAGGGCAGAAGTCTCGCCGTTCCCTACCGAGTACTCCGACGGGGACAACTGATGGTCCACCACCGGAGGATTGCCCCAAAGAGTGATGAGGTCGAAATAAGCCCAAGCGCGGAACAGATGAGCCTCGGCAACTGCCATTTTTGCAACTTCGCTCACATTGGGGTCCACACTTTCAAGTATTACATTTGCCTTGTATACGAGAGCGTAATATGTCTTGAACATATTCTCTATATATGGCTGCTGCGTGTCGAAAGAAAATTCATTCAGCTGTTCGAGATCCTTGTTGTCACCTCGGGCAGCGCCGCCTGCGTGAAAGTCATCCGTAAGCATATTCTTACAGAGAATCACATTGTACTCCCAGCCACGCACCTCAAAATACAAGGATGCTGACGCTGAAAGAATATTCTCATCCACCCGGTAATAGCTGCTCTTGTCAAGCACACCTTTGCGGGGTATATCGAGCTTGGATGAGCAAGCCCCGAAGCTGAGTGTTGCGGCGAAGAAAGCCAAAATCATATATTTAATTTTCATAGCGCTTCTGATTAAAAAGTAACATTAACACCTAATACAAGTTTTTTTGCGGAAGGATATGTACCTTTATCCACACCTATTGCATTTCCCACACCTGTAACCTCCGGATCAAATCCCGGGTATTTTGAGAAGGTGAACCAGTCATCGAGAGCACCGTATATGCGGAAACTGTCAAGAGCGATTTTCTTCGTTATGTTATGAGGAATGGTATAACCGAGCTGAATCTGCTTCACCTTGACGAAAGAGCCATCGAACATGGTCCCCGAAGAAGTGAGGAATTGTGTCCAGTTCGTCGCGTTTGCCGCAGGCATAGTACCCTTTTTATTGGAAGGAGTCCACCTGTCTTCGGTGAAGACGGCAAGACGGTTTGAAGAATAATCTATATTGCTTAGACCATTGAAAATCTTATGTCCTCCCGCTCCCGAAACGAATATAAGAGCATCGAAGCCTTTCCATGCGGCATTCAAAGTCAAGCCGAATGTATAGGTAGGAATACCTGAGCCGAGATCCCTGCGATCAGCCTCGGCAGGAGTGTTGCTTACATAGACCTCTTTGCCGGAAGCATCTTTGACAGGAGTATTGAGGTGGAAAAGAGCCTCTCCGCTCTCCTCATTTATGCCTGCAAATTCGTAGCCGTAATAGTGCCATGCGGGATAGCCTATTTCAAAGCGGGTAATAGTTCCGTAATTGCGTATGGTCGCACCCGGCAATCCGTCTTTCAGGGTCGGGTGGAGGAAAGTCACACGATTCCGCAGAGTAGACAAGTTCGCTCCCACTCTGTAAAAGAAGTCCCCTATCTGGTCTTTCCACCTCAACTCAAGTTCTATGCCTCTATTCTCGACATTTCCCGCATTCACAGGAGAAGCGGAAACTCCGACAACCGTTGAAGGAGTGATACCGCTCACGATAAGATCCTTGGTCTTTTTGTCAAACCAGTCGAAACCGACAGAAAGACGATCGTTGAAAAAGCGCATATCTATACCAAGGTCGATTTGCTCCGAAGTTTCCCATTTGAGTTCCGGATTACCCGTTGCCGTAGGAGCATAAGCATTTATGTACTCGTATGCACCGCTGGAAAGAAGAACACCG
Source organism: uncultured Bacteroidales bacterium (assembly GCA_963543835.1). Lineage (GTDB taxonomy): Bacteria > Bacteroidota > Bacteroidia > Bacteroidales > UBA932 > Cryptobacteroides. The sequence continues at coordinate 41,313 of CAUUCY010000001.1, read as the reverse complement.
GTAGGGTAGCGACCTATGGAGGCGACATCATTGGAATAAGCATAGCCTCCCAGAGAAGCGAGAGAGCCATTGCTACCCCATGAAGCCCTGAGTTTGAGATAAGGGATATATGCTTTCATGCCTGCAAAGAAATTCTCCTCGGAAACATTCCAGCCCGTCGATACGGAAGGCACATAAATCCAGCGATTTGCGCGGGGGAGTACCGCAAGGTCGGCAGCATCCGCACGTACAGATGCCTGAATATAATAGCGTCCCTGATAGTTCCAGCTCGCACGTCCGAAGTAGGAAAGTTTGCGTGATAAATTTTCGACACCTCCGCCCACAGTCTTTGTCGCACCGCCTGTTGCGTAAGGTATGTAATAGAAAAGAGGATTATCCTGCATAACGCCGAAATCTATTTTATCCCCGTCCTTATGTCCGCTGATACCGGCATTCGTACTGAAAGAACGATGCTCGCTGAACGAAGTACCGAGCATTACATTCACATTGTGCTTTCCGAAAGAATGCGTCCAGTTTGCGAAGTTCTCCCACTGATAGTAAATACTATCACCTGTTGAAGCGTTTACCTGCATAAAATCGCTGTGGACCATCTCGGAATAGAAATAATCGTTGACATACGAGTAGGAATCATTCGCAGAAAGTCTGTAGCCTATGCGCGAAGTAATGGTAAGTTCGCGGAAAGGCTTGATATTCATGGAAGTCGAGCCATTGAGATTGAAGCCTTTGGAAATGGCATAAGAGCCGTCGCGGGACACCATAGGATTGACATTCTCCGAAAAATTAAAACGCGAAATGGCATAATAGTCGCCTTTCTCATTTTGAAGAAGGGTCTTGCCTTGGGCAAGATACTGACGCATAAATTCAGGAAGAGCGTCAGGAGTGTAGGTAGGAGGGGTAAGAGGGTCGAGCTGAAGAGTTGCAAGTATGGTTGAGCCATAATCATTGTTCTCCGATACGGAACGCGACCGGTAATACTCAATCTGGTTGTTACTCTGGAGTTCGAGCCAAGGTTTGAATTTCCATGAACCATTTATCATACCTGTGATACGGCTGTAAACGTCCGCATCTCCCCTAAGCATACCGTCATTATCAAGGTAAGAGCCTGAAACATAGAGATTGCCTCTGTCATTGCTCGCCGAGAAAGTCACATTATGATGCTGCATCAAAGAAGATCCATAAGAGTAGTCAAGCCAGTCGGTATTGGTCTTGAAATCCCAGTTGTTATACAGATAATCAAGCGAAATACGTTCCCTTTCTATATAATATTGTGCATATTGCTCCGAATTCATCATCTTCGGCATTTTTCCGAGATACTGTGAAGCGAGCTGGTACGAATAGGTGATTTTGCCGTCACCCTGCCCCCTACGTGTGGTGATGAGAATCACTCCGTTACCTGCCTGAGCACCATAAATAGCCGCAGAAGCCGCATCTTTGAGCACTTCCATGGACTCTATATCATTGGGGTCTATGCCGGCAATACTGTTGGTAAGGCGCCCGTCAACCACATAGAGAGGATCGGAAGAACCGTTTGAAGATATACCGCGCACCCTTATAGTAGGAGTAGCACCGGGTTTTGCAGATGCGGAGAAAGTCTGTATACCTGCCATCTTGCCTGACAGGGCTTGCGCAGCATCTGTCACAGTACGATTTTGCAGATCCTCGGACTTTACCTGAGAAATCGCACCCGTAAGGTCAGATTTGCGCTGAACTCCGTACCCCACAACGACGGTTTCCTCAATCATCTGGGTATCGATAAGCAGTTTGATGTTTACAGTCTCCGTTTTTGTCGCAATGATTTCCTGCGGAAAATAGCCGACAGACGAAATTTCCAGAGTCGTGCCCGCCGGCACCGTAATAGTAAAGTTGCCGTCCAAATCAGTTATTGTACCGTTGGTACTACCTTTCTGGACAACACCCGCAGCAATCATCGGCTGATTCTGTTCGTCGACAACCACACCGGTGATGGTGACTTTCTGCTGAGCGGAAAGTGTCCATACCGAGAGGAGTAGCAGCAAAACGGCTGCAATCTTCTTCAGAAGAGAGTGTCTCATTTCAATATTATTTGGTTAGTTGATATTTGTCTGAATATTTATGTCGAGATTCTTAGGATAAGATTCCCAATGTGGCATACCTTCCGCGTGCGGTCTGCCTTCCTTTGCAAAAGAAGTCCACAAACGGCTCACGCGTCTGCCAAGTTCGACTGCCTCATCGCCTCCGCCCGTAAAACTGCGGTGCAGGAGCACATTATCGAATACAAAAGGGATCTCTATACAGTGCGCACTGCCGAAGACTCCGTCAAGAACAGGGCTTTTCCATGAAAACAGATAAAGATAGACGGGAGCGCAGCCTGCCGCAACGCGGTCTGCCGCCTGCCTGAGAGCCAAAGGGCGGAAAATGGCGTCTTCGCGGTCTGGAGTAAATTCATTATAAACGGTTCCGATTATAGTAGGAACATCCTTTGAAAGTTCAATAGCCTTAGAGGATGACGGCTGATTCGGAATCACCTCACCGTCTACGACAGGCAATTGCCCGAATAGAATACTATTCAAAAAATTTTCAGACACAAAGCCGTCTTGGCGGGCTTCTTCCCGTACGATAGCCAGAGCTTTATTGTAAGCTTCAAGCAACTTTCCATAAGGAAGATTCGAAAGCTCATTTATATCCGAAGCCTTTATACCCAAAGCCTCAACTGTGGCTGCACCGACTCTTCGAGAGTATTTAGGATGCATAAGTTCTGTTATTGAACCGCTTTGGACGATAGCCTTGGAAAAAAGACCTTTTGCCGAAGGCATTGCCATAAGCGTGCATACCTTTCCCCCTCCTCCGCTCTGCCCGAAGACAGTCACATTGGAAGAATCGCCTCCGAACCTGGCTATATTGTCGCGCACCCATTCGAGAGCCTTTACGATGTCTGTCATTCCGACATTTCCGCTTTGTGCATATTTCTCTCCATAAGCGGAGAGATCGAGAAAGCCCAGAACATTGAGACGGTGATTGAGACTCACGACAACAACACCGTGCTCACGCGCGAGATTGCTTCCGTCGTAAGAAACAAGTTCCTGACCGCTGCCTGCCCTGAAACCGCCTCCGTGGAGCCAGACCATGACAGGGCGCCTGCCATCATCATTTATCCCTGACGTCCATATATTAATGCGAAGACAATCCTCGTCCGGATAGCCATCGTCCCAATGCATTGCAAATGCCTGATTGTCATCATACCAGCCCGCACGTTTATCCTGAGGACAGGTAGGACCATATGCACGGCATGGGCGCACTTCAGACCACGCATCGGGAGATGTTGCCGGCATAAAGCGCTCCGCCTTTGCATACGGCACACCTTTGTATATATATACGCCATCGTCTATGTAGCCGGCGACAGGCCCGTTGCTTGTACGGACGCTTGACAGTTTTGTTGAAGTTTCAAGCGGAGCGACACATTTTAACGTAGTTTTGACCCCCCTCCCGCGACAACAGCCAGCCAGGGTCAGTATTGAAGAAACGATAAAAATAAGAATTGTTTTAAGTGTCATTGGTCAGGCGTTTATTAAACGTTACAAAATTATAACATATTCCATCCCTTATCTTACCGATAATATCAAATTGTTTCTACTTTGTAAACTTTATTTGAAACGATTTGTTCAAAAAACTTTCTATTTGTTCAAAACCATAACATAATTATGATAAAAAGCCTATATTCGCACTATGAAAGACCACATAATTTTATCGGCGCTTGCAATTTTAGCACTTGCCGGTTGCCGGAAAAGCGCGCAGGATATTCCACAGTATATCCAAGACGATAGCGTAATCATCTCGGAGCAACTTTCCAACAAGAAAGTCACGGCATTCGCCGAAGACAGGCTCGGTCATATATGGATGGCGACGGGCAGAGGGCTCAACCGCTTTGACGGTCACAAATTCCGCCAGTATTTCTGCACCGATGACACTTTGGGACTTCCCGACAACCAAATAAATGTTCTGCACACAGCCGCAGACGGGGTGCTTTGGGTTGCAAGCGTAAACGGAGTGGCACGCTATACCCCGGAAGGCAATTTCCAACGAGTTCAGATACATAGCCGCAACCGCAACATTTCTCAAATTTTTGAGACGGCGGACGGGAAAATGCTTTTCTCAAACGGGACGTCATTGTTCATGTATATTAGGGAAAATGGTGTAATAAGTCCCATCATAAGTGAATTCAATTCTTTCGGAGCGCCTCACGCTGTACTCACAAAAGATAAGAAACTGTGGGTAATAAGCGACCAAGGCTTCAGTATAAATTGCTACGGAAGCGACTTCAAATTGGAACACAGCCTAAGGAACGGATTCCGAGCATACCATATATGCGATGCAGGAAATGGGGAAATATGGCTTTCCGGCATGGGAGAGTTGGGCATACTCGACAGCCGCACTTTCAAATGGAAAGATATACCGGCATGCATAAAGGCTGAAAAACGGATAATCGAAGGGGATGTGGATATAATCTACGCCATAGACGAACATTCCCTACTGCTGAATGTGATAGGGAAGGGGTTTTTCTACTATTACCGCACAATGGAAAAAGTCTCCTTTGAAAAAGATGCTGATTTCCCCTTTGAGGTACCACAAAGCGAGGTTCGTGCAATATTCAGGGACAGTCGTCGCAATCTATGGTTCGGGACTACGGATCAAGCTTACAGTGTATCCTACCAATACAAGAGTCAGTTCAACGGAAACAAGATGCTCAGCAGCCTCTTCAAGACAAAATCCGTTACCTCTCTTAGCACGGACAAAGCGGGGAATCTCTGGATAACTACACTCAAAGACGGATTGTGGTGTTATCACATCTCTTCCAAGAGGATATGCAAAGTCGGGATAACACATCTAATCAAGGATGCAGGGGTAGGATATATTAGGACATCAAAGGTTTTCTGTGACTCCGAAGGATATTTGTGGATAATCCTTTCTGAAAAGATGCGTGCAATAAAATGCAGTTGGGACGGCAGCAGGCTCTCGAAACAAGACGAGTTATATGTGCAAAGCCCGATTTCCATAGCGGAAGACGATCTGGGCAGAATATGGTTCGGATGCATGAATAGTGCACTTGTAAGATACGACAAGAAAAAGCGCAGTATCACGACTGTCAATTTGGCTGATGATTCCGAATGGACTTTCGTACCTTCACTCCTGATGCGTGATCCGGGGAGGCTGATTGCAGGCTGTTTCAATCGTCCGAGTGCGGAAATAAACACCTATACCCTTGAAGTCAAGCCTATCGCGATTTCGGAGGAAGAAAAAGCAGAATGCATAAAACGCTCATTAATCATACCAAACTGCATTTTCAAGGACAGTGCGGATGATATATGGATAGGTACATTCATGAACGGCTTGCTACGCCGCTCACACATTGACGGAAAGTTAAGACCCGTCCCGGGTGCCCCTTGCCTGGACATCTGCTCAATGGAAGAGGACAGGCACGGGAATATATGGATTTCAACCATGTTCGGACTTGGAAAGTACGACCGCACCGTCGGGAAAATTTTTCATTATTTCGAGGCAGACGGGATAGGAGGGAGTCAATTTCTCGACAGGTCCTCATGCAGGCTTGGAGACGGCACACTCATTTTCGGAGGGACCCACGGAATTACCTGGTTCAACCCCCTCGATGTGCCTGCAAAAAGAAGCATACCTCTCGTATTTGAAAACCTGAGCATACATAACCAATCCATACGACCAGCAGCAGACGGACCCATATCAAAGGAACTCTGTGAGAAACCTGATATAAGGCTTAATGACTCTCAAAATGGTTTCAGCATTTATTTTGCCGCCCTCGACTACAGCGAATTCGAGCAGACCCGTTATGCTTTCATGATGGAGGGCTTCGACAAATACTGGGTGGAGGCAGGTACAGGTCACGAAGCCTACTATGCCAATCTTCCTGCGGGCAAATACCGCTTTCGCGTGCGCATAAGCAACGGCAGCCACAATATAGTGGAAACGGAGGATTTTCTTAACATACAAATTCTTCCGCCGTGGTATTCATCATGGTGGGGCATACTTATATGGATAACTCTCGGTCTGGTCTTTATGGGCGTCATGTACATATTCATAGGACGCATACGCAGAGTAAGAAAAGAGGCGGCGCGGCGCATAAGAGAAGTGCGAAGAGAACAGGAGAAAGCCCGGGAAGCCGAAAGAGCGGAGAAAGAGCTTAACAAAATCCAGATGAACTATTTTTCAAATGTCGCCCACGAGTTCCGCACTCCTCTGACAATGATTGCAGGACCAGCCCAGCAACTTTCGGAATCCGCCGAAATACACGGAGCGGACAAGAAATTGGTGGATATTATAAAGCGCAACGCAATCTGGATGCTCTCTCTTGTCAATCAACTCCTTGACTTCAATCGTTTGGGGAAAGGAAAAATACACACTTCCGTAGCAAAGATAGACATCGTGGGACCATTGAAGGATACGGCGGAACTTTTCCGCTTCAATGCCCAATCCAAAGGTATAGAGATTCTCACTCACGGACTCGAAGAACCTTTCAATATGTGGGTAGACGCGGATAAAGTTCAGAAAGTCGTGATGAATCTACTTTCCAACGCCCTCAAATTCACCCCTTACGGAGGGAGGGTATCGCTTTCCTTCGATGTGATTTCGCGAGCCGAAGCCGCAGAAAAATTCCCTCTAACAGAATCGGACACCGATGGGCAGTACGCCTGCATAAGCGTTTCAGACACAGGTTGCGGCATACCCGAAGAGCATTTGGAAAAAATTTTCGAGCGTTTCTATCAAAGCGAATCCGGGATCAATTTTGCAGGTTCGGGAATAGGTCTTTCATACGCCCGAGCCCTGAGCACCATGCACCACGGTTACATCAAAGCATGGAATCGTGATAATGAAAGCGGAGGAGCAATTTTCAGTATGATAATCCCCGTCAGCGCAGCTTCCTACACTGAGGAAGAGCGCAGTGATCGGGCTCCTCTGCCGGAGATACACGATTTTGCCCAAAGCATGGCAGCGGACACTTCGGAACAGGACGAGGACAAAAAGCACATCAGCATTGTGGACGATGATATAGACATAGCCAATTATCTTAAAATCATACTTAGACCTTATTACAAGGTTTCTCTCTACTTTGAAGCATCATCTGCCCTGAAAGGCATGGCTGAGGACGAGCCAGACCTTATAATCAGCGATGTTGTAATGCCCGGAATGAGCGGTTACAAATTATGCGAGCATATAAAAAATGACATCCAGCTCAGCCACATACCTGTCGTGCTTGTGACTGCCAAAGTAGCAGTGGACAATCAGGTGCAGGGACTCGCCAGAGGAGCGGACGCATACGTCACAAAACCTTTCCAGCCAAGCTATCTGCTTGCGCTTGTCAAATCCCTGCTTGACAACCGTGAGAAACTGCGCCAGCGCCTCGGGAATGCCACCACAACTGAGGAAATCGGCCGGGAGGAGCTATCTCCTCGCGATGCGGCATTTATGAAAGACCTGTACGAATTGATGGAAAAAGAACTCTCAAATGCCGACCTTGATATAATACAGATAGCGGAAATGATGAAATTGTCCCGTACCAAGTTCTACTATAAGTTAAAAGGACTCACAGGAGAAAATCCTTCCGTATTTTTCAAACGCTACAAGCTCAATCGGGCTGCGGATCTTCTCAAAGAAGGCAGGAACAACATGTCCGAAATCGCATGGATGACGGGCTTCAGCACTTTGTCCCATTTCTCCACTTCATTCAAAAAACAGTTCGGAGTACCGCCTTCGGAATATAATGGATAAGGACTGATCAGAAAAAATTTCGCTGTTTGTTCAAATGTTTTAATCCCTTGTTCAGAATTGGAGCAAGGGATTGTTTGTTAATATATAAAGCATTAGTTTTGAGGAAGAAAATTAACACATAATAACTCCAATATGAAAAAAATCTTTATGATTATGGCAGCTTTGAGCAGCACCGTATCTGCCTTTGCTCAGCCAAAGCTTAACAAAGACAACATTGACGAAGTGTTAAAAGCTATGACACTTGAAGAAAAAGCAAGCCTTGTTGTAGGTTCCGGATGGGGTTCGATGACTGCCGGTTCTCTCACTGCATCAAGCGAAGTGTTAGTGGCAGGCGCAGCAGGAACCACACGTGCAATCCCCCGCCTCGGCATACCTCAGACCGTCCTTGCAGACGGTCCTGCCGGACTGCGTATAAATCCTCGTAGAGATGGGACAGAGCGGACTTTCTTCTGCACGGGCTTTCCTGTCGGAACGGTGCTCGCTTCGACCTGGAACACCCCTCTTGTGGAAGACCTACTCAAAGTAATGGGCAATGAAGTAAAGGAATATGGAGTGGACGTACTCCTTGCCCCGGGGCAGAATCTTCACAGAAATCCCCTCTGCGGACGCAACTTCGAATATTTCTCGGAAGACCCTTTCCTGTCAGGAAAAATGGCTTCCGCTTATGTGAGAGGCATACAATCCAACGGCGTGGGTGTCAGCGCAAAGCACTTTGCTGTCAACAGCCAGGAAGTAAACCGTATGCAAAACGATGCGACTTTGAGCGAGCGGGCTCTGCGCGAACTTTATCTCAAAGGTTTCGAAATCACGGTCAGAGAATCAGACCCGTGGACTTTGATGAGTTCCTATAATAGAATAAATGGACAGTTCGCACAGCAGAGTCACGATCTCCTCACGAAGATACTGCGCGAAGAATGGGGATTCAAAGGCATAGTGATGACAGACTGGGGGGCAAAAGAAGGCACGGTGGCAGCCGTAGCGGCAGGAAACGACCTCATGGAGCCAGGTATGGACGTTGAGATACAACGCATCATCGCCGCAGTCAAAGATGGCTCTCTCAAAGAAGCGGTTCTCGACCGCAATGTACGTAACATGCTCTCTTTCATAGTGCGCACTCCGCGCTTTGCAAAGTATAAATACTCCAACAATCCAGACCTTGCAGCTCATGCAAAAATAGTCCGTGCAGCAACTCCGGAAGGTTTTGTACTTCTTGAAAACAAAGGCGCACTCCCTATTAAAGATGCAAAAAAAATTGCTCTCTACGGTATAGGTTCCTATGATTTCATAGCAGGAGGCACAGGCTCGGGGAATGTCAATAAGGCATACGTGCGCGACATTGCGGAAGGTCTCCGCGAGAACGGCTACGAAGTGGACAAGGACATTGAGAAATGGTACAGGCAGTATATAGAACTTTCCAAAACGGAGAAGAAAAACAACTCCGAGGGCGGTATGGGCATACTCCTCGGAGAGCCTGTAATTCCGGAGATGTCGGTTTCACGTTCATTCATAGACAGAAAACAATCCCAAAGCGACATCGCGATTCTGACGATTTCCCGCAATGCAGGAGAGGCTGACGACAGAAAAGCCGAGGACGGAGACTGGACCCTTACGGGGGAAGAGCGCGCGCTTATGCAGAATCTTGCAGACGCATACCACTCAAACGGTAAAAAACTTGTAGTGGTACTTAATATAGGAGGAGTGATTGAAACTGCCTCATGGAAAAACATTCCGGATGCGGTGCTTCTCGCATGGACTCCGGGACAGGAGGGCGGCTATGCAGTTGCAGACGTGCTCTCTGGCTCAGCCTATCCTTCCGGCAAACTCCCTATGACTTTCCCTATACAGTATTTCGACATACCATCATCATTCAATTTCCCTCACAACTATCACGGCCAGAACTCTTTTGCAGACTTCTCCGCCATATTCGGAGGCAAGAAGCAGAGTGTGAAGAATGTAGACTACACAAATTATGAAGAAGACATTTATGTAGGCTATCGTTACTTCACAAGCGCAGGTAAGGAAGTATCATACCCGTTCGGTTACGGCTTAAGCTACACGAGTTTCGAATACGGAAAGGCTTCGGTGAAACTTGCCAAAGACGGGACGGTGGCAGCCACCATCACGGTAAAGAATACCGGCAAGGTCCCTGGCAAAGAAGCCGTGCAACTCTATATAAGCGCAGCCAAAGGAGGTCTTGAAAAGCCCGAGCGTGAGCTCAAAGCCTTTGCAAAGACACGCGAGCTAAAACCTGGAGAAAGCGAAGTTCTCACAATGACCATAAAGCCTTACACCCTCGCTTCATTCAACGAGAACACAAGTGCATGGGAGACAGCGGCAGGAAACTATACGGCACGCTTCGGCGCTTCTGTTTCAGACATACGCGCCACTGCAAATTTCAAGCTTGCAAATTCTCAAAGCTGGAAAGCCCACAAAGTCCTTGTTCCCAAGACTGAGATAAAGCGCATATCTGTCAAATAATCACAGAGCTCAAACATAAGCAGGAGGATGAATATCGACAAGTATATTCATCCTCTTTAATTTTTCCCTCGAAAGTCGCGTGGTTTTTGCTATTTTTGCAGGTATTATGGGTATTATGATAGACAAAGACAGAACTCTAAGCATTATGGCTATCGTCAATCTGACTGACGATTCTTTTTTCAGCGGAAACCGCTTTCTCGGGGCGGACATTTGCAAGCTTGCGGAACGTGCACTTGACGAGGGGGCGGAAATCATAGACTTGGGAGCATGCTCCACACGTCCGGGCTCCGCTCCCGTCAGTTGGCAGAAAGAATGGGCAAGGCTTGAGCCTGTGCTTATGGCATTGAAAGAAAGCGGGATTCTATCCCGCCGCGGTCCAAGACTGTCCATAGACACTTTCAGGGTGTCCATAGCCCGCCGCGCCTACGAACTGATAGGAGACTTCATCATAAATGATGTTTCCGGAGGAAAGAGAGGGATGATTGAATTCGCTGCGGAAAAGAACTTGGAGTATATTGCAACAAGCCCCGTGCCCGCAGGACAGGTCTATGATTTTTTCAGGAAATTTGAAGCCAGGGCATCAAAAGCCGGGCTGAAATCATGGATTCTGGACCCGGGATTCGGCTTTGGGAAGGTCTTGCAGGACAATTGGACTCTGCTCGAAAATCTCGAGCCTCTGCGCTCTTTCGGCAAGCCGCTGCTGATAGGGATTTCCCGCAAGAGTTTCATTTACAAGCCGCTCGGGCTCACACCCGAGACCTGCCTGAAACAGACAGGCGAAGCGCATATAAAAGCCTTGCGCAACGGTGGAGACATACTGCGTGTGCACGACGTTGCCGCCGCCGCGCAAATCATAAGCAGCTACAAAGCCTCTACTTCACAGGATAATTGAGATTTGCTTCGCTTAGTTGTTCAAGCACTTCGTGGAGGTACTTTGCAGACTCAAAACGAGCCATAGGCAGGTCGTGAAGCAGATAATTGCCGCAATCCCGAGCGGAAGCCCCCGGAATTTTACCGTCAAAAGAAGCCACAAAAGCGAAGGTCTCTCTCATAAGCTCCGCTATGTCGGAGGAGCTGAGTTCGCCTTTAATCAGGAGATAATTGCCCGTAAGGCAGCCCATAGGACCCCAATATATTATTTTATCGCCCCAGAGGGGATGGTTGCGCAGAAAAGTCGCAGCCAGATGCTCTATAGTGTGGATCGCCCCCTGCCCGAGCACGGGCTCGCGGTTCGGTTCCTTCATCCTTATGTCGAAGGTGGTCACCACTTCACCGCCCACCTCATCCCTGCGTGAGACATAAATGCCACGAAGGAGCTTGAGGTGGTCTATGGTGAAACTCGGAATTTTCTTCATTATCTGTTCCAAAGAGGTGTAGGATATACTCCCTTGTCCGCAAGTTCCCGGAACTTTGCCACAACGCCCGGACGGTCTTCCTTGTAGGTGACGCCGAACCACTGCGACGGAGTCGAAAGGACATCGCACTTACATTCCCCATTCTTAATCATAATATCCACAGCATAAGGGATATAGAATTCCTTTTTCAATTCATTTATATTCTCTTTGAGGAATTTCCCGAATATGGCTTCGCTTGCCTCGAAATAATCGGGGGTGAAGCCCCACATATTCATGGAGCAGAGGGCTTTGCCGTCGAGCACCACCCTTTCTTCCCCGGTCACGGAATTGTCCCCGCGCACAATCCCGTCCGTACCCTTTGAGATTTTGAGATGCTCTGCCACGCCCGTGAGATGCTGATCCTTGTCGTAATAGCATATACCCCTGGAAACGGTTCCGTTCTCGGACAGGGTGTTGTCAAGTTCAAACCCGACTATGCTGTAGATGCCTTTGGTGTTCTCGTGCGCACGGCACCAGTCTCCAAGTATGCGGAAAGACTCTTTTCCATAGTAGTCGTCCCCGTTGATGACGGCAAAAGGTTCATGGATTACATCCTTTGCCATAAGTACTGCGTGAGCCGTGCCCCAAGGCTTCTCGCGCTCCGGATTAAGTTTGAACTCCGCAGGTATTTTATTCAGTTCCTGCACCACAAAGCGGAACTCGAGCGGCTCCCCGTCAAGACATTTCAAATGGCTGTATTTTGCCTTTACGCTTTCCTCGAATTGCTCGCGGAAGTATTCCCTGACTATATAGACGACTTTGCCGAAGCCGGCATTTACCGCATCGTAAATCGAATAATCTATAATAGTCTCCGAATTTGGTCCGAGACCGTCCATTTGCTTAAGACCGCCGTAACGGCTCCCCATGCCGGCAGCAAGAACAAGAAGTGTAGGTTTCATATCAATTTGTTATTAAGTTACTTTGACTGATACGCAAATTTAGTTAATTTTGCGCAATAAAGACAGGAAAATGAAAGGCAATTTTGGAAAACAGGAGAAGTCTCTGATATATTGGGCGATAGGCTTGATCGCCTTTTTTGCCTTGGATGTGCTTTTTTTCACAAAGGACAATGTTTTCCGCTGGATAAGCGCAGAGCGCACTGTACACAATCAGGAAAAGCAGATTGAGAATTACAGGAAGGAAATCGCCGAGATGGACGAATTCCTCGGCAGAATCAAGGGCAGCAAGGATTCTCTCGAAACTTATGCCCGAGAGCGTTTCCAGTTCTCAGAAGAGGGAGAGGATGTTTATCTGATAGAGAAATAGATGGCGTCCCCTTATTCCGGGGCGAAGACAAAGATAGCGCCGTATGACTATTTTTAGTTATATTTGCGGGTTAAATATTACGAACTATGTTGGTTGTGCTTGAAGGCCTTGACGGCGCAGGAAAATCCACTCAGGTGGCAAAGCTCAGGAAATATCTTCAGGATGTGCTCAAAGATTTGGAGTACATACATTTCCCGCGCTACGATGCACCTGTGTACGGCAGCCTGATAAGCAGGTTTCTCCGCGGCGAGTTCGGGGACAATGCCTCCGTGCACCCTCAGTTAGTCGCGCTCCTCTTCGCAGAGGACCGTCACGGAGCCGCCCCGGGGATGAAACTGCGCCTCGCCGCGGGAGGCAATATACTCCTCGACCGCTATGTATATTCCAACATAGCCTACCAATGCGCAAAATTGAAAGACGAAAAAGAAGCGGAAGCCCTGCGTCAGTGGATAACGGAGACCGAATATGGTGATTTCGGACTGCCCAAACCGGATCTCAACATTTTCCTCGATGTGCCCATAGATTTTATAAAATCAAATCTCGCAGCCTCCAGAGCAGGCTCCGACAGGAATTACCTCGAAGGCAGGCGCGACATCCACGAAGCCGACATCGACTTTCAGGCGCGGGTTAAAGCCATTTACCGCAAACAGGCAGAACTCGACCCCTCGTTCATAAGTGTGGATTGTTCCGACGCAGACGGAAAGATGGAAGAGGCGGACGTCATTTTCGGGAAAATAAAGTCAATAGTGGACAGGAAAATAAAAGGAAATGAATAATTTTCATAAAGCGTCGAGAAGATTGTGCGCGGTGGCGATAGGGCTTGTATTCTTCGTCTCCGGGACTATCAAAATCATAGACCCCGTGGGAGTCAGTCTCATAGTGGAGGAGTATTTCAAATTCCTGCACCTTGGCTTTCTCGCCCCTGCATCAAGATTATTCGCCGTAGGCATTCCCCTTGCGGAAATGATACTCGGAGCAGGGCTGCTTGCAGGCATAATGCCGCGCGTTTTCGCTCTCGCGTCCGCCGTTACAATAGGCTTTTTCAGTCTTATAAGCATACTGCTCGTGGTTTTCAATCCTGAAATGAATTGCGGCTGCTTCGGCGAAGCCATACCCCTGACCCACACCCAGACACTTCTGAAAAATATAATCCTGGCAGCGCTCTGGCTACTCGCATTCATTCCTTTCAGGGACTTCCCAAAGGCGGGGAAATCTAAGCGCATCGCTTTCATTGCAGTAAGTTTTCTGACGCTGATTCTCGCAGTGCGCTCCAACATAGCCCTCCCGGCTGTCGATTTCACGGCATTTGCCCGGGGAGCGGACATCTACATGGGAGAGAGTTATGCGGACTCGCTCATTCAGGAGGACCCTCTGCTCGGACTGAGGAACGCTGAGGGAGAATACTGCGACAGCGTAGTGTATGAGGGCAGAATAATGCTTATTTCAGTATATAAAGCCGAAAAACTCAAAGCCGCAGAATGGAAACGCATAGCGGATTACGCGATGACAAGCAATTTTGAGGGTTTCACGAGTATTCTTGCCGTAAGCTGCTCCCCTGAGCAGATGCAGACAATACTCCAAGCCCCCGAATTGGGGCAGGAGGCTTCGTTCATACTCGAATCCTGCCTGTATTATGCGGATTACAAGACACTCGTCACGCTCAACCGTTCAAACGGAGGGGCTACATATATTTACAATGGTTCTATAATTGAAAAATGGTCGCGGGGACTGCTCCCGAGCGGAAAATCATTGAAACGCACAAAAGCGGAAGAACCGGTGGAGCTACTCATGAGGAGTTCCACAAGAGGCCGGCTCATGTTGGAGTCTGTGGCTTTATATTCAATCGCAGCATTATTATTGTTATAAAAAGAAATATGAGAGCAAAAGGAAATTATAATTTTTGGGACAACTACTCGTTTTTCCCTGCAAAATTTTCGAGCATAATGATGCTCGCAGTCTGGTTTATTGTTGGAATGCTTATCTCAAATGTAGCGGCAATAGCTCCCCTTTTGCTCCTGCCGGGACATAAAAGTATAGTAATCGCCATGGTATATCCCCTGCTCTTCATCCCGGCAATGATTTATGCAGCGAATGTCAGCCGCACCCATTCTTTTGACGGGGAGAAGGGCTACGCAATGGACAACTCCCATTTCGTGAAAGGCAAGGGATTTTTGACTGCGCTTATAGTAAGTCTGGCAACAATTGCGGCAGGCTTTGTATCAGACCCTGTTACAGAGCTGCTGCCAGAGATGCCTGAAAGCCTTAAAGCAATGTTAGAGGCTATGACAAAAGAGAACTTTCTGCTTAACTTTATCTGCGTCGGCATTATGGCTCCTTTATTCGAGGAATGGCTGTGCCGCGGCACACTGCTCCGCTCCCTGCTTGTCTTCCCGAGAAAAGACGGAACGAGGGGGGTAAGTCCGCTCTGGGCGATAGTAATTTCCGCTCTTGTATTCGCCTTGATTCACGGCAATCCGTGGCAGGCGATTCCGGCATTCATTCTGGGAGTGCTTTTCGGCTATGTCTACTACCGCACGGGCTCGCTCAAGCTAACTATGCTGATGCACTGCGTAAACAACACCCTTTCATTGGTAATGACGAATATTGACAAGTTCAAAGACACGGAGAGTTGGAAAGAGCTGCTCTCCCCTGACATGTATTGGATTGCTTTCGCGGCGAGCGTAATGATAATCATACTCACTATACTTACTCTCAACAAAATTCCTCTGAACTCCGACAAAGGCAACTTCGATACTGTCAGCGCTGAATTATAATGAATTCCCTCTTGGCTAAGATATGGTTTCCGGCGGCAGTCATCACAATGGCGGCGGCATCTGCGGTGGATTTCGGCGCCGATACGGTAAGTCCGAATGAAGAACTTATAGCATGGCTTGCAGAAGCTCCGGAGGCGCTTACGGACACTGTAAAATATCCCCTAAACGGATACAGGAGATTCTGGACCCGAGCGGAAAAAGAAGATATGGCAAAGCCCGATTCGGCTATGCTTGCAAAATTGTCAAAAAGCATGAAAGCCGACGATCCTTCCGACACTCTGCCCCAGATAAGCGCGCGTGACACAATCAAGATTCCAGATTCCCTGCGCCTTACAGACCCTTTCCGATACAAATACTACGTCGCGCTCGTGGATTCCATGACCCACGTTTTAGTCCGCGATTCCCTGAAAGCTGCGGGAGACAGTCTTGACTGGAGGAGGATAGACTCGATTTATTATGCCGACTCGGCTGCTGTCGCCAAGGCGAAATTTCTGGCATGGTACAACGCCCTTTCTCCAAGCGAGAGAAAAAAATACGACTACGAGCAGAGTCTCCCTATAAAAAGACGCATCAGAGACTCCCTCAAGACAGTACAGGCGAAATTGAAGGCGGAAAAAGACAGCATCGCGGAGAATACCCAACGCATACTGCGGACAGGCTATCTCCCAGATTCCCTCCATTACAAGAGGATAGTCGCATGGACCCATGACAGGGAGTTCCACAGAATGGAAACTTACACTCCGGACACCTCCTATAACTATTACTTTCAGGACCTGCCTTTCAGGCGCAAAGATATTGGGGCGACATGGCTGGGAGTGGACGGAAGCCCTGTCATGTATCTTAACTACTTCAACAGAGGCTCTTCGGACGGAGTCTCTTTCTACGAGCCTTTCGACAGCTGGACTTTCAGCCCGTCAAATCTGCCGTCCTACAACACGAAGATGCCGTTCACGGAGTTATGCTACTGGGGCACGCTGCTTGCCAACCGCGACAAGGAAAATGACAATATACGCCTGTTCTCAACCCAGAATATAAGTCCCGAACTGAATATTGCCATGGGATACCACCGTTTCGGAGGCGGCGGCATGCTCATCAACGAGGAAACGGACAACAGGACCGTATTCGTAGGCCTCAATTATCTCGGCAGGAAATATTTGGGGCATGCCGGATTCATCCACAACAGCGTGAAGATGAAAGAAAACGGCGGAATAATCGACAATATGTGGATAAGGGACACCACAGTCGAAGTGAGGGAAATAAATGTTTCGCTGGAAAATGCAAAAAGTACCACGGCAAAGTCCACTTTCTTCCTGGACCAGCAATACAAGATTCCTTTCTATTTCCTTCAGGACAGAATGGACAAAAGAGAGGAAGCACAGTGGGAAGAGCATTACCGCGACAGTATCAAGACCATAGGAGAAACTCTCGATCTCGAGAAACTTGAAGATTATCTGGACGCAAAATGGAACCAGAGGGAAATTGCCCGGGAAGACTCGGGCGAGGACCTTACGAGCGCATACATAGGTCACAGCTCGGAATTCAGCCGTTATACAAGGCTGTACGAAGACGAGATGTCCAAAGATGCGGCAAAGAAGTATTTCAGGAATGTCTTCTACTACAATCCCGCTAAATCACGCGATTCGATGAGAGTGATGAAGTTGGACAACCGTATATTCATGCGTCTGCAACCGTGGTCCTCCAAATCGATTATTTCCAAAATAGAGGGCGGTATAGGAGACAGGTTTCTCAGCCACTACAAGTTCGAGAGCAGTTATCTGAAGCCTTCGGGGAATGTGAATTGGAACTCAGTCTATGTCTATGGAGGTGCGGAGGGACAGTATAAGGATTTGTTCCATTGGGATGCCACTGCGGACTACGTATTCATGGGCGATCAGTTGAACGACCTGAACTTGGGAGGAAATATGAATTTCACATTCAGACCTTTCCGACGCGCTCACAGAAGCCCTGTCAGTCTGAGACTTCACGCCGGGACAAGTCTCAGAACACCGGACTACTATCAGCAGCATTTCCACGGCAACCACTACAAATGGGACAAGGATTTCAGCAAAATTTCCGTCACCCAAATACGGGGCTCCGTGGATATTCCACGATGGAGAATCAGGGCGGAGGCAGCTTATGCCTTGTCGGCAAATAACATATATTACGATTCTTCAAGTGAAATAAAACAGAATCCAAGCCCTGTGAGTGTGCTCAGCGGAAATCTTCGCAAGGATTTCTCCCTGTTCGGGGATTTCCTGCATCTGGATCATAAAGTCCTTTTCCAGCTTTCCTCCAATCAGGAAGTCATTCCTCTTCCTCTGTTTTCATTCAATTTAAGATATTATATCCAGTTCCCTATAGAAAAAGATATAATGACCATGCAGATAGGAGCAAATGCCTTCTACAACACTCCATGGTACACTCCGGGATGGAATCCGAATATAGGCGCATTCTTCAATCAGCGCGAGGAGAAATATTCCAACGGACCAGTAATAGACGCTTTCGTCAATGTACAGTGGAAAAGAGCGTGTATCTTCATAAAATACCAGAATGCCGCAGACGGTGTCATAGGCGACAGACGGGATTTCTTCTCCGCCCACCACCATATCAGCACAATCAACGGTACCAACGGTCTTAAATTAGGCATCTATTGGCCTTTCTCTGCAGGCTCACACCAAAACAGGAAAGTCGAAGCAAGCAGTGGAGGCAGAAGCGGCGCAGGTGCAGGCTCGTTCATGTCAGGTCTGCGCAGCGGTATAAGGGGCGGGGAATAATCACTTCGTGCGTATAGTCCTCGCAGGGTCCACTTTTGAAATAAAAACGGTAGGAATATAAAGCAGCAGCATTATTACAAAATACGCCGCTGCGTCTGCCGCCAGAATGAAAGGCAAATCGATATGCACCGGAACGAAAGAAACAAAATAGTTCGCCGGATTGAGTTTCAGAATATGCGTGAAAGACTGCAGAAAGCATAGGAAAAGAGCGAGGCCGTTTCCTATAAGCATGGCTTTCAAGACAACTCCTGAAGCTATCCTGAGGAATACTTTTCCTATGGCGCGGTCGGTCATACCCATGGCTTTGAGAGTTCCTATGGTAGATATGCTTCTGAAAAGCATTATAAGCAGGCCGGAAATCATATTGAAGCCCGCAACGACTGTCATGAGAAGCAGTATTACAAGCACATTGAAGTCGATAAGATGCAGCCATTCGAAAAGTTGCGGATACCTGTCTCTCAATGAAGAGGCAATAAGAGTATCATCCTCTTCGCTTTCATACATCATTGCAATAGAACCTATCTCCGCACACTTGCGCTCCGAATCAGAGGCTTGCCTATAGTCATCCGAGAGAGTTATTTCAAGGGCGGAGACCTGGTTTTCACTCCAGCCGTTCAATTTCTGCAGCCCTTCAATTGCAACGTTTACCAAGAGATTGCGGTCTGCCTGTACAAGACTCGGATAGATTTCTTTTATAGTATATGCCCGGGCTTTAAGTCTTTCGCCCACAAAATACGAGGTGAACTTATCGCCCGGCTTTAATTCAAGTATTTCTGCAAGACGCGAGGGTATGGACACCCCATTGTCTCCAAGCGTATCCCTGTGCGGTGTTCCCTTGAACAGTACGCCCTGAATCTCGTTTCCTTTCTTCACTATACCTGCACGATAGACCACAGGGGTAATGGCCTCGACTCCGTCTATTTCCCTTATTTTACTAATATACGACGGCTCTGATTTGATTGGATATTCGTCGCTGAGAAAATCCTGCCTTGAGGAAGTAAGACGCACGTCTCCTGAAATCTCCGACAAACTGCGGCGTATTTCTCTACGAAAACCGGAGGAGATTGCAAGTGCAAGTATCATCACGACAAAGGAGACCGCGATGGATACGACTGCGGCTTTCCCCTTGAAACTAAGTTTCGAGGATATGAATCTTACGGCTGTCATTGCGCGATGAACTCATAGACTATGCTGCCTCCCTGACGGGCAGGCGCTGTGGGAGAGGCGGTAAATTTTGACATACGGGCTGCTCTTATGGCAAAGTCCCTCAGACAAGCGTTGTCGCTGGACCTGTCCTCCTGAACTTGGGCACGCACCACATTACCGGCATTGTCAACGCCTATTATCACGGTAACCGTACCGGAGCCCATACAGCGATAAGCCGGGATGGGCAGACGGCTTGCCTTGCGTCCGTCGAGATTGTAGGAAAGAACCGAAGGACCCTTATAATCGCTTTCTTGCTTATGCTTTTCAGGTTCGGGCCTCTCCATTGCCCGCGCTCCGAAATCCTCATCATCTATTTTCGGCTGCGAAGCTATGTCTTTCTGCAATTTCTCGGCATCGCGGTACAACTCTTCCGCATTTGTACCCCTGTCATCCTTCAAAGGTCTTTTGGAAGCATCCACTGCGACATTGCGCAGGGCAGACTCACCTCCGAGCATTTCTTCGAGCCGGCGGCTGACTTCTTCTTTGAGGGCAAGCTCTTTCTTTAATTTCTCAAACTTTTCCTGAGCGGAGAAATCAAGCATAAACGCATTTGACTTTCTGACTACGACTCCTATCTGCACAAGCAGAAAGACGATAATCACCGCGAGATGAAAAATCACGGTGATATACAAGCCGGCTCTATCGTCTTTTGAAAGTCTTTTCACTTACAAGTCTCCCCTTAAAGCCTTTTCTATAGTAGCGATTATTACTTTGATTGCAACTTTGTTATGTCCTCCCTGAGGCACTATTATGTCGGCGTAACGCTTGCTCGGCTCGATGAACAGGAGGTACATTGGCTTGACCGTGCTGGAATATCGTTCAATCACCCAATGCACGTCCTTGCCCCGCTCCGAGATGTCGCGCTCTATGACACGCATCAGGCGGTCATCCGCATCCGCATCGACAAAGACCTTTATATCCAGCTGATCGCGAAGCTGCGGGCAGGTAAATATGAGTATGCCTTCTATTATTATGACCTCGGCAGGCTCCACACGCTTGGTTTCAGTCTTGCTCCGGGAGCAGGAAATGAATGAATACACGGGCTGTTCTATGGGCTTCCCTCTCTTCAAATCTTCAAGATGTGAACAAAGAAGGTCCCAATCTATCGCATCGGGATGGTCGAAGTTCTGGCGGCGCTTTTCCTCATCGGTCAAATCGCTTGAGTCTTTGTAGTAGGCATCCTGAGGGATAACTACGGCTTTCTCATTTCTAAGCCTTTCTTTAATGGCTCTGACTACGGTAGTCTTTCCCGAACCGGACCCTCCGGCTATTCCGATAATCAACATGACTTTTAGTATTCTGCGTTTTTAGGAGTACGGGGGAAAGGTATCACATCACGTATGTTCTGCATACCCGTAACGAAGAGAAGAAGCCTCTCAAAACCGAGACCAAAGCCGCTGTGAGGGCACGAACCGAAACGTCTGGTATCTATGTACCACTCAAGATTCTTGCGGCTCATCTGCAGTTCATCCACACGCCGCTCGAGTTTTTTGAGGTCGGATTCCCTTTCCGAACCTCCGATAATTTCTCCTATCTTAGGGAAGAGTATATCCATGGCGCGTACTGTCTTGCCGTTTTCGTCCTGCTTCATGTAGAAAGCCTTGATGTCCTTGGGATAACCGGTAAGTATTACAGGCTTGCGGAAATGTTTCTCCACCAAATATCTCTCGTGTTCGCTCTGAAGGTCCACACCCCAGTACACGGGATACTCGAACTGCACTCCGTTTTTCGCCGCATCTTCAAGTATTTTTATACCCTCTGTGTACTCGAGCCGTACGAACTCTGTGCCCACAACTCCCTCGAGGCGGGCTATAAGTTCGGGATCGTAGCGGTCGTTGAGGAACTGAATGTCCTCACGGCAGTTGTCAAGGGCATATTTCACGAGCCGCTTTATGAAATCTTCCGCAAGGTCCATATTGTCTTTAATGTCATAGAATGCCATTTCAGGCTCTATCATCCAGAACTCGGCAAGGTGGCGCGGGGTATTGGAATTCTCGGCACGGAAAGTCGGACCGAAGGTGTAAATCTCCCCCAAAGCAGTCGCTCCCAACTCTCCCTCAAGCTGACCGCTCACTGTAAGGCTCGTGTGTTTTCCGAAGAAATCCTTTGAATAATCGGGAGTGCCCTTCTTGTTTTTAGGCACATTGTTGAGGTCGAGAGTTGTAACCTGAAACATCTGCCCTGCACCCTCCGCATCGGATTCGGTGATAATGGGGGTGTTAAGATATACAAAACCTTTTGAGTGGAAATACTCGTGTATCGCGTAAGCCATCTGGCTGCGAAGACGCAGTACTGCGGCAAAGGTGTTTGTGCGCGGACGCATGTGTGCAACGCTTCTGAGATATTCAAAGGAAGTGTCTTTCTTCTGTAGAGGGTAACGCATAGGGTCGCACTCGCCGTAAATTTCTATTTCCGAGGCGTGTATTTCGACAGCCTGACCGCTTCCGACCGACTCCACGAGTTCTCCCTTGACTGCAATGCAGGCACCGGTGCTTATCTTTGCAAGTAAAGGCTCGTTCTCCGCATTCTTGTCCACGACTATCTGTATATTCTGTATGGTGGAGCCGTCATTCAGAGCAATAAACGCTATCTCCTTATTGCCGCGCTTGGTTCTCACCCAACCCTTGGCAAGCACTTTCCCGCCCGGCTTTGCCAAGAGCAGTTCCTTTACTTTCTTCCTAACAATTGTTTCCATATATCTATGATTTTATTTCCGCATTATTATAATCTCACAAAGATAATATTTCCACACCAAATATAAAAAAGAGGGGATGAACAAAATCACCCCCTCCGAATTATATTTTCGCAAAGCGCCTTATTCGCCTTTGCGAGCTGAGTACATAATCTTAAGCGCGGAGCAACGTCTCAGCTCCTGCTTAACATCGGTAACGATACCCATTCTGACGTCTTGGTCAGCTCTAAGCACAGTTGTCATGAAAGAACGGTCTGCCTCGCTCTTGCTCTCGCGCTCAGCTGCGATAAAGTCACGTATATCATCCGTGGTCTTAAAGCTGTCGTTGAGCTGGAGACGAGCCTCGGTACCGAACTGCGCCTGATACTGGCGTGTCGGAGTACCGATGTTTATGTATGAAGCAAGATCCTTTCTTTCGAGTTTTACAACTTCTGAAGCCTCAGGAACTCTTACCATAACCTTGTTCTCGGTCTCACGAAGCTGCGTGGTGACCATAAAGAAGAACAGAAGCATGAATACGATATCGGAAAGAGAGCTGGAAGTTACCGCAGGCACCTCTTTTTTATTGTTTGAATTACCGAATTTTGACATATCTATCCTCCTGTTATCTTTTCTTGGAAATATCCTTAGGTTCTGCCTCGGATATGTTCTGCGGAACAACTTTCTTGATTACAGCCTGCTCATCTTCCGAGAGTTTGCTGTATTTCTTACCATAGATCTCGAAAGACTTCTGATTACGGAGTTCGTTCACAGCCTTTACGAGTTCGTTCTGCACTGCAATATAAGCGTGGTAACTCGTACCGCGGTCATTCTGCAATGAGATTACGCCCTTGGAGACGAGAGCCCTTCCACCGTTAAGAGGATAGTTTTCAATACTCTGAAATGTCTTTTCCGGAAGATTAGGATCATCTGCAGGGTTGGTAAGGAATTCCTTGATTTTGTCCTTGAGTTGGCTTACGTCCATAGGATCATTACCTGCAAAAAGTCTGTCCGAAGAATTGATTTTTACAATGATGATATTACGACGGTTGATCTTCGTATCTTCTTGTTTCTGATTCGGATCAGGCATAGGCGGGAGACGACGCTGCAAACCCGTCTGCGAGCCCATGGTTGTTGTCATGAGGAAGTAGCAGAGAAGGAGGAAAGCGATGTCCGCCGTTGAGCTGGAATTGATTCCCGGAGTTTTCTTCTTACCCATAAGACTTATTTTTTGTTACGAACTGACATTACTATTTCGCCTGCCACAATAGAGAGTATTGCGGCTCCGCCGAGTATGTATGTGAGGTTGAGAACCGTATCAGTAAGTTTGAGAGTCTGTGCATCAGGCTGGTCAAGCATACCCATGGCAGGGCTGCCCGGAGCAAGCACATACGCAATGCCGCAGAGAACGAGAGTTCCCACAAGGACGATTGCGAGTTTGATGAGGCTCTTTGGATCGTTCTTTATCATCAGTATCAGACCGAGCACGATGACCGCAAAAAGCGCGATGCCAATCATGACGTAGGTCCAATAGAAGAGAACGTCAACAGGTCTGCCATCGTTTGATTCGAAGCCTACGGAGAAGCCCCAGACAACGAGTGCAGCGCTGATGAGTACCAACACCAACATCATTATTGTGAAAAATTTGTTGATATTCTTCATTATTAAACTAACTTCAAATTATTTACCCTGGTACTTTGTCAAAATGTCGACGAGAGAGATTGAAGAATCCTCCATGTCAATTGTGAGTCCGTCAATCTTAGCAAGGATATAGTTGTAGAAAATCTGAAGAATCATGGCAACGATCAAACCGCCGACGGTGGTAATCAATGCGACCTTCATACCTCCGGCGACAACGTTAGGTGAAATATCACCGGCAGCCTGGATAGCATCGAATGCCTCGATCATACCGATAACGGTTCCAAGGAATCCGAGAGAAGGTGCGATTGCGATGAAGAGAGAAATCCATGAAAGGCCATTCTCCATATTGCTCATCTGAACGGAGCCATAAGAAACGATTGTCTTCTCAACAACATCAACACCCTGGTCGTAACGAAGGAGACCCTGATAGAAGATGGAAGCGACAGGACCGCGGGTTTCACGGCAAACATCCTTTGCTGCCTCAACTCCTCCCTTTGCAAGAGCTTCCTCTACCTTTGCGAGAAGAGCCTTGGTATTGGTCTTTGAGAATGAGAGATAAAGGATACGCTCGATAGCGAGTGCAAGACCTATAATCAAACAGATAATGATGAGAGCCATAAAGCCGGCACCACCCTCGATGAACTTGGTCTTGAGAGCCTGATGAAGAGGAACTTCAGACTTAACGTTGAAAGGATTAACTTCAGCGTTGTCATCAGCCTCCGTTACCTGCTCAGTTGCCGCAGGCGCTGCTGCCTGCTCGTCCTGTGCTGATGCTGTAATTGCAGAGAAGGTCAATACGCCTGCTACTGCCAAAAACATGAAAAACTTTTTCATAACAGTTTTTGTGAATGTGTTTGTAGTTAAAAAATTAAAAATTGTTTTCAATCCAAAAGTCCGGGCGTGAACACTATGCCTCGGAAAATCGTTGCAATTTAGCAAAAATATTTCAATACCCAAGAATTATAAGGATATTTCTCCTCTTAAATTCTGCTCCAAACGCGACTTCACAAGCTGATTGTCGCTCGTTCCTCCCATAAGATAGAACAATTTTGCGAGGGCGGATTCCGTTGTCATGTCCCCTCCTCCTATCACTCCCGATGCCTGCAACTGCTTGCCCGTAGCATAAAGATTCATATTCACCCTACCCGCAAGGCATTGAGTGACATTGAGCAGAATTTTGCCTTTTGCATTCGCCTCCCGGACAATTGAAATAAACCATTCCTTGCTCAAGGCGTTGCCCGAACCGTAAGTTTCTATAATCACCGCACGGGTCTCGGACCCGAGGAGTATGTTTCTGACGACCTGAGGGGTTATTCCCGGATGTATTTTCAATATCGAGACCCTTGTGTCGAGCTCTTTCTGAATGGAGAAAGGCGCAGAAGGGATTTTGTTTATCATGTCGAAATTATATCTTATAGTTATGCCTATACTCGCAAGAGGAGAAATATTGGGCGAGCGGAAGGCATCGAACTCATCGGCGTTAACTTTCATTGCGCGATTTCCTCGAAGCAGCAGGGAATTGAAGCATATACACACCTCCGGCACAAGCGCGCTTCCGTCAGCAGCTCTCGTAGATGCTATTTCAACTGCGGAGACAAGGTTTTCCTTGCCGTCGGTACGGGGACTTCCTATAGGAAGCTGACTGCCGGTAAATACAACGGGCTTGCCCAGATTTTCAAGCATAAAACTCAAAGCGGACGCGCTGTAAGCCATGGTATCCGTGCCGTGAAGCACGACAAATCCGTCATACCCGTCATATTTTTCCTTTATGAGAGAGGACAAGGACTGCCAGAGTCCCGGCTCCACGTCCGAAGAGTCTATGAGAGGATCGAAAGTGTAGGAGTCTATCTTGAGCGCGAATTTACGCAGCTCCGGCACTTCCTCCATAATCTGCTCAAAATCGAAAGGTTTGAGAGTTCCGTCTGCCGGATCCTCTTTCATGCCTATAGTGCCTCCCGTGTAGATAAGGAGTATGGATGCCCTTTCGGGTTTGCGTTTGTTAAAGTTTGTCATAAGTTGAATAATTTAACGGCGGAAGCAGTGGTAATGTCTGCAATCTGCTCTATGCCCACATTTTTTATTTCCGCTATCTTCGCTGCTATCAAGGGTATGTTCGCACTTTCGTTGCGTGTGCCGCGCAGGGGCGTGGGGGCAAGGTAAGGCGCATCGGTTTCGAGCAATATACGTTCCAAAGGAATACGGGAGAGCGTAAGCGGAAGTCTGGAATTTTTGAATGTGACCACGCCTCCTATGCCCACATACCAGTCTCCGCATCTGCTTACACGTTCAAAAGTTTCGTAACTGCCGCTGAATGCATGAAGATTTCCCCGAAGATTAAGCCCTTTGCAATCCTCAATGATTTTGAAAAAGTCCTCCGTCGCGTCACGAAGATGGATATTCACGGGGAGATCCCATTGCGAGGCAAGTTCCAGCTGCACCCGGAAGGCTTCCCGCTGTTCGGAGGCAAATTCGGTCGAGTAATGGTAGTCAAGACCTATCTCTCCCACAGCCACTATGCCTTTGTGTCTGTATTCCTGCATCCTGTCCAGTTCTTCGCGCCAATCGGAGCGCACCGAACCGGGGTAAAGTCCCAACATAGGGTAAAGCACCCCTGGATGCCTTTCCGCAAGGGAAAACATAGCTCCCCTCTCGGAGCTGTCTATATCCGCAAGCAGCATTTTGGCAACGCCTGCCTGCTGCGCGCGCTCGACAACTTTGTCTTCCTCTCCGGCAAAAGCCTCGTCAGTGCAATGTGTATGTGTGTCTATGAATATCATTTCATGATTTTTCAAACATGCAAAGTTACACAATTTTAACATTTATGCTGCATCTTTGAAGCAGGTCGAGGCTGACAATTCCGTCAGCTTCCAACTGCCCTACAAAACGTATGAGTTCGGGATAGTCCATGCCCAGCTGCACACATAATTCATCCGTACTTATCCCCCTTCGGGACTTTATAGCTGTCGCGACCTTGACTATACTCTCCAAATCCCGGCTGCCAAGCTGTCCGGCATATTTCTCCCTCAGTTCCTCCGACAGCTCATTTTTGCGCCTGCGTGCCTTCAAACCAAGTCCAAGAGCCTCTACAAGCACATCAAGATCCGTTATGGGTTCCGCAATCTTACGCTGCAAAAGAGTGTTGCATCCCTCGGAGCGAATATCGTCTATGCGCCCGGGCAGGGCATATATATCACGTCCGTAAGATTGGGCCATATTAACTGTAATCAACCCTCCTCCCACGGATTTGGATTCCACAATTATAGTTGCAAAACTCAGCCCCGCTATTATGCGGTTGCGCCGTATGAAATTTATTGCCTTGGCTTGAGTGCCTGTAGGATAATCGCTGAGCATTGCGCTGAAAGGATTCTCCATAATCCGCCTTTCATAAATGCGGTGGCTCATGGGATATATTGTATCCACACAGGTAGGAAGCACGGCAACAGTGGGCAAAGAAGCTTCGCAAGCCGCGAGATGGGCGTTGATGTCGCAGCCTATCGCCATACCGCTCACTATAGTTGGTCGCACTTTAGCTCCGGCAAGAGCATCCACTATACGGCGGGTCCATTCTTTACCATAAAGGGACAGATCGCGTGTGCCCACCAAGGCTACGGGAGGATGCTCCCTGAAAGAGGATTCGAGGTCTTTCCAACCTTTGACATACAGGCCAACAGGTCTGTCGGGGCATTCCTTGAGCAGACGCGGATACTCTTCGTCAAGTTCGCTGATAAATGAAATACCCATGGACTGGAGCATTTCCAGCTCTTCGGCGCTTTCGTCAAGCGCCTTTTCGTTTATCGAAGGAGCGAATTTGGAGAAAGGTCCCAACAATCCGTACAATTCATTTTGTGACAGTGCGAACAAAGAAGCTCCCGAACCGAGATTTTCTATTATAACCTGGGCAATTCCGGGCTCGAAACCGAAAATCTTTCCCATAGCGCAGCGGCAGAGCCTCTCATGAAAATTGTCATTCATACTTTCCCGTCTAAAAAGTCAGGCTCAAAAATATGGAACAAAAAAGAGAAAGACCCTCTAAAACTTAAAATTCAGAGGGTCTTTTATCTTTTCATCAAAGATTTTTATCTTTTAGGAAGTTTATACGATGAGCAAGGCATCACCGTAAGGCCCGAAGCGGTAGCCCTCCTCCAACGCGAGCTCATAAGCGTGCATGACATTGGAGTATCCTCCAAAGGCCGCCTCAACCATCAGCATAGTCGATTCCGGCATATGGAAATTGGAAACTATGGCATCAGGTATCATGAAATCGTAGGGAGGGAAGATGAATTTGTCTGTCCAGGTGTCGGTATGGCTGATTATTCCGCTCGGAGAGACATTGGATTCAAGAGCCCTGATGACAGTCACTCCCACCGCGCAGATTTTATGACCGGCAGACTTGGCGGCATTTATATCCGATGCCGCCTGTTCGGATATAATCATGTGCTCCGCATCCGTCCTGTGCTTTGACAAATCCTCGACATCCACTCTGCGGAAATGTCCTGCTCCCATGTGTACGGTGATGAAAGTCTTATTTATATCCTTCAGAATCATCCTGTTGAAAAGCTCACGGCTAAAATGCAGTCCGGCAGCGGGAGCGGCGACGGCACCCTCGTTCCTGGCAAAAATGGTCTGATAATTCTCGCGATCTTCAAGCGTAGCCTTTGCCTTTATGAATTGAGGCACAGGGATTTCTCCCATGCTGTACAGAGTTTTTTTGAACTCTTCATAAGGACCGTCGAAAAGGAAACGGAGTGTGCGTCCGCGTGAAGTCGTATTGTCTATGACCTCAGCAACGAGGCTTTCATCTTCACCGAAATATAGTTTATTCCCTATGCGGATCTTGCGGGCAGGATCGACCACGACATCCCACAGGCGCTGCTCTTTGTTGAGCTCCCGGAGCAGGAACACCATAATGTCCGCACCGGTCTTTTCCTTCTTTCCGAAAAGACGGGCTGGAATCACCTTGGTATCGTTCAGTACAAAAGTATCACCCTTGTCGAAATAATCTATTATATCCTTGAAAAGGCGATGTTCGATTTCTCCGGTCGCTTTATGCAAAACCATCATTCTACACTCGTCACGCCATCTTGCCGGCTCTGATGCGACCTTGTCTTTGGGCAGGAGAAATTGAAATTGTGAAAGCTTCATATTATTCTTTTACTTTATTGCGTATAATTTTATATACGGAAAAAATTCAAAAAAGTTTCACACTTTCGCTTCGTGGAAAACCTCGACTATCGAGGGATAGGTATTTTTCAGCAGCGGAGGCAGGCTCGACTTTGCGACCCATACCGCCTTACTTATATCCTCCTCCCTCTGGGGAGTCAGATTGACGGGGTCGGTGTAGAGCATATCATACCACCAAGTGTGCTTCAACTGCCATTTCCCATCCCTGAAATAGCAATGGTCGGTCACGCAGATGAGCTTACGCAGTTTCAGCTTATCCACTCCCGTCTCTTCACGGACTTCACGCAGGGCCGTAAGAGAAATATCCTCTCCCGCCTCCTGATGTCCTTTGGGGAGGTCCCAGCGCCCGTATCTCCTTATAAGAAGATAATCCCCTCTCCTGTTGGAGACCAGTCCTCCGGCTGCATTTACTTCCGTAAATTGCGAACAAATGAGTTTATATGTCCCTTCCATATCATCTGTGGGCACATAGATTTTATGCAGGGATCGGGAAATTTCAAACAGTTCCACGAGCATCCTCACATCCTTGTCTTCCCCGAGCAGATATTCCACCCCGTTGGGGTCATTCAGTACCTGTTCGCCCGGAAGACAAATATTTATACTTCTGTCCTCGAAGTAGATTTTTTTCATTGCCTTGAGTTTGAGGCTTCAAATATACAAAAATCCCGGAATTAAATCCGGGATTTTCAAATTGCATAAGCTAAAATTCGGAGTAATTGCTTGTCAGGTCGCTGCGTCTGTAGACATTCACCTCTCCGCTCGAAGGAATCTTCTGAGTTGCTACAACCTCCCAATTCTTCTCTTCCGAAGGCTTGCCCGAAGGCGCGGCACAATACCAATAGTGGCTCGCGGTTTTGCTTGCCCACGTCGCGGTATTCTTACCCTTTTCATTGAAATAGAAGCCGCTTACCGCCACATTGCAGGAATGACCGTTGGCAACCTTCTGGAAAGTTCCTACTTTAGTCCCGTTCTGGTACAGTTCCACAGTCCAATAAAGGTCGTCATCATCGAAAATTTCAGCCACGAAAGCATTTTTGAACACCGCATTGCCGAGAACATTAAATTGTCCCTTACCTGCTTTTTGAGATGACTTGTACCAATAAAGCTCATAACCTGCAGTTCCCGAAAAGAGCTGATTGCCGTCATATACCCTCATCTGATAATCAAGAGGACGGTTGGTCCCTTTCATTAGCCAGTTCTTTATGGAAGCTCCTTCAATCTCGTAGATTGTGTAGCCGTTAGGGCCTCCCGTAACATTGGAATTGCAAGTCCACCAGGCTCCGCAGGCTGCGCCGTGGATATGCTCGTATATAGGCATTCCGGCTTTGGCTTTGCGGGCAGTATGTACGAAATTCTGGTTGTAGTGGGTGTGGCCTATCATCATATGGGCCTCCTTGAAATTCTGCAAGAGAGTCAATACCGCCGAATAATACTTGTCCGTATTGACTGATGCCCCGCCGGAAGCCGCACCGTTTCTGAACGGAATATGGCTGCAGAAGATTATCAGTTTCTCTTCCTTGTTATCGACAAGATTCAGGTCCTGTTTCAACCATTGATATTGACTGCTTGAAAAGCCGCCTTCATATTCCCAGGTATTCCCTTTGGACCTGACACCGACCACATTGTCCATCACCACAACGTGAGCCTTTCCGATATTGAAAGAATAATCGGTGGGACCGAAACGCTTCACATAATTGTTTACGGAAGCATAATCGGTAACTTCAGCGGCATCGTGATCATGGTTTCCTATAGTCTGGAAGAAAGGAAGATATTCATTGCCCGAAATGGAAACATTCTTCATCGTATTGACCATAGGGTCCCACTGTATGGTGTTGTCGAAGGTTATATCCCCCAAAGTCATTGCATAGACATTCTGATACTTTCCCTCTGTCCTTCCTGCATTGATTGTAGCCTGAATATCCTTGATTGTCTCGTTCTTGTATCTCTGCACATCGGAGTCCGTCTTGCACTGAGGGTCTCCTACCATCACAAAAGTAAATTTGTCCTGAACAGCATGAGCTTCGAGAGTAAAGTCGTTTCTGTTTGTTTTATCCCCGTATATCGTATTCTCAGAATAAAATCTCGGATAATGGGTGGCAGGATCCAGAGGAACTTTATATTCGGCAGGTACGGAAATGTAAACATTTCTCGCGTGAACCGCATCTCCCTTGAATTGATAAACGCCGTTCTTGTCGGTCTTGACGCATTTATAACCCTCGGTAACGACTACGCCCGCTATACCATTGCCTTTCGTGTCTTTAACCAGACCGTAAAAGTTATTGTCCGCGGACACGGTCGTGCCGTTGATCACAATCTCTTTCCCGGGCTCGGGATTTGGGTTGGGATCCGTTTTATGCTTGTTCTCTTTGGAGCAGCAAGCCGTCGCTACGACGGCGACAGATAGGCTGCATACAGTTAAAATAATTCTTAAATATTTCATTTTCAAATTCATTTATTACCATCCGTAGTTCTGCGGAAGCAAATTTTTATTAAGCGCAATTGCCGTCTGTGGAATAGGATGCACATACATCTTGTCAAGCCACTCCAATTTGTAGTTGTAGACAAGATATCCGTGATCCTTTTCGGTGAGGCTCCAGGTTGCATTAGACCCCGAATTGGCAATCTTGTAGCCGGTAGAAGAAGTTACACCAAGTTTAAAGTTCGTACCGTTGATGGTAAAGCCGTTCTTGACTTGATCTGCTGTTAGATATATGCCTCTCCAGCCCTCGTTGTTATAGCGACGCGCTATATAGCTGCCGAGCGCCCATCTCATCAGGTCACGGTATCTGTTACCCCACTCCATATTAAGTTCGGTGCCTCTTTCGCGACGGATTTCGAGAATCATATTTGAAAGATTCGTTCCTCCTACACCTGCGCCCTCATAATAAGAAGACAGTATAGGGTCTGCAGTATATGCAGCATCTTCCGGGTATATGCTCTTCACTCCGGCTCTCGCCCTTGTCGCTCCGACTGTCTTGTTCCATATCTCCTCTGTCATCTCCCCGAGCTCAGCCTTTGCCTCAGCATAAGTAAGCAGGATTTCGGCATAACGGAGTATAGGCACGGAATTATTGTCAAGCGCTTTTGAGAAATGCGTTGCAATCTCGTTATTCCATTTGGTGTAAGAATAGCCGGTAAGCGTGCAAGAGAAATCAGGAGCCTTGAGTTCTGTTTTGTTGGCAGAATTCACATAAGTATGACCGGGACCGAGGACTGTCTGTATAAGACGGTAGTCCCTGTTCGTAAATTCGTCATCAGGAGAGAGTTTGTCGGTGGCTGCCGGGTGTCCGTCAAGCTGAAGGAAAAGATTTACATACTCCTTTGTGGGGCTGTATTTCTGACCGAACGTAGCGGAATTGTAACGCCATGTTACATCGTGGAGTACACTTGCGCTTTCGCTCGCCTGTCGCGACCAGATCACCTCGTCCGTCGGTATGGCTTCGCTAAGGAAAAGTTCGCTGTAAGCAGAAGCTGCGGGACCGCCGTGCAGTCTGAAGACCCCGCTATTGATAATTTCTTCGCAGGCAGCGGCTGCCTTGCGGTAAAGCGCCTCCGCGGTTTCATATTTATTGTTCCAAGCCTCACCGGTGGAAGGATTGACAGAGTGATATTTTTTGTAAGAAGCCTCGAAAAGGCAGATTTTTGCCTGCATTGAAAGCGCTACCCACTTATTGATGTAAGTGCGGCCCGAAGTAAGATATTTTTCCGAACCTACACACTGAGTGCAAGCAGTATCAAGGTCTTCGACAACTTTATGCATCACGAACTCACGATCCAGCCTCTTCCCGTAGAGAGTAAGGGTGTCGGTAGTCGTAGGTACGTGATCTATGTAAGGCACATTGCCGAAATCGGACACTTTTACGAAATGGGCATAGCCCCTCCAAAAATGGGCGACTCCGTTATAATGCCTGTATGTCTCGTCGGAAACCTTACCTTCCGCCTTTTTCATATTTTCAAGCATATAGTTGCATTTACGGATAAAGGAGAAATTACCTGTTCCCCATCCGCCTTGTTTTTCAGGATTCCAGATTCCGGGATGATAAAAGTCCGAACTGGATTTGGTCGCACAGAAATCGGTATTGGCATCAGCTCCTATCGCAACGCTTGTAAATTCCGGGAGATAGTCTATGAGCATACCGTCAGTGAACATTTTCAAGTCGGTTTCCGTCTTGAAATAATTGTTGGCATTGATCAGATGCGTCGGATGCTTTGTAAGGAAGTCTCCGCAAGACGAGAGTACTATCATTCCAATCAAAGCAATTGCACTGTAATATATTTTGTTCATGTTTTTTACAAATTAGAATGAAAGATTTATACCAAAAGTATAGGACTTGAGCATAGGATATGCATATCCCTCACCTACGCCTGAAAGACCCGAGCTGTCTCCGCCGAAGTCGGAGTCTCCCGAAACAATACCTTCAGGGTCAAACATGGAAGTATGCTTGTAGAGAGGAGACCATGTGAGAATATTTTCTCCGGAGATATAGAACTTCACTCTGCCCAGATGCAATTTTTGAACAAGCTGTTTAGGCAGAGTGTATGAGAAGGTGAGATTCTTGAGGCGCACATAAGCCGCATTCTGCAGATAGTAGTCGTTTTCGTAGGAAAGCGGCCCGACATTTCTGTTGGCTGCATAAGCAACTCTTCGCGTCCAGTAAGGGCGTTTGTCGGCGTTTGTCACCGTCCAGTTTTCTTTGCTGTAATCGATATTGGCATAGTTATCTCCGCACTGGTCTTTCATAAGGAAGCCGTAAGGCCGGTTGTACATGCCATAGAAGAAGCCCGATTCGTTGGACGGGTACCAATCTCTATGTCCCACGCCTTGGAAGAAAGCGCTAAGACCGAAACCGTTCCAGTTGAAATCCATATTGAAGCCGAACTGATAGCGCGGAGCCTCATTTCCTATTACATCAAGGTCGCCGTGATTGTCAAGAGTTCCCGCTCCTCCCGAGATGTCGCCATCACCGTTCAGGTCGAGGATTTTGAGGTCTCCGGCGTATGCTGCAAAGTTATTTCCGTTTTTGCTGAAAGTATTCCGCGTATAGTTGAAGGCCTCTTCGTTTGAAAGGAAATATCCGTCTGTGCGGAAGCCCCAGATGTCACCGAGCTCTTTCCCCACATAAGCAGCGGAATAGATTGCCCCGGTATCGTTATTATACTCCCTGACCCAGGTACGGCTGTCCCACAGGCTTGCCTTGAGACTATAGGTGAAAGGTTTGTTATCGATTTTGATATGGTCTCTCCAGGAAAGCGACACCTCCCAACCCTTTGTCTGAAGTTTACCGTAATTGCCGGCAGGCATTCCTGCGCCGAATACGGCAGGTAATTGCGGGCCTCCGATTATGACGTCCGTATTGTTCCTCACATAATAGTCTCCCGAGAAAGACAGACGGCTCTTGAGTATATCCCAATCAAGACCGAAGTCGTACGTGGTGACTCTTTCCCAGGTAAGATTTTCAGGCACGACTCTCGGAAGGGAAGTATAGGATACTTTCTTGCCGTCGAAGAGCATACCTGACTTATTTACTCTCATAGTTTCAAGGAAGCGGTAAGCGCCTATGTTGGCATTGCCGAGAGTTCCGACGTTTGCACGTACTTTGAAATTGTCCAGCCAGGTCTTGGACCATTTCATCCAAGGCTCTTCGGAAATTCTCCAACCTATTGAAGCGGATGGGAAAAACGCCCACTGCTGCTTGGCCGGGAATTTGGAACTTCCGTCGTAACGGGCCGCAATTTCCACGATATAGCGGCGCAACAAAGTGTAGTTTACACGCGCGAATGCACCTGCAATTGCATAGTCGGAGTTGTAATCGTCGAAAGAATCATCCACACCGTCCATCAACTCATAACTCGGAAGAGAATCATAGAGTATGCCTTTGCGTTGAACGCGGAATCTGGTGTAGACATTATCCTCCACATTCCATCCGGCTACCACATTCAAGTCGTGGTTTTCCCCCAATTTAGGAGTCCATGTGGCAACAATATTGGCAGACCAGTAGTCAGTGTTATTTCTCCAGCGGGACTTGTACGAATCTTCCTGTTTGATAAGGTCTGTCTCCTGTCCGGGAGCCATTGAATATTTCGACGGAGTCCTTACACGGTCGCACTGGTATCTTCTTGCCTTGTATGAAAAATCTCCGCGAAGTTTCAGGACATCTTTTATAAAATCAATCTGAAGCCCGGTGGAAGTAACGAAGTTGGAGGATTCCTCTTTCTGGAAATCATCTCCGTCCTTGAATCTCCAATAACCTGTATCCTCTCCCCATCTCGTGTGAGAACCGTCGGGATTCTCCGGCACGAACATAGGCTGTCCCCTATGCTCGATATTGCGAAGGAAAGGCATATTGTGCGCATAGAAAGGCTGAGTATAGTTATCCTTGAAGAAAGAGGTATTGTTATCGATAGTAGCCCAATCTGTAAGTTTTATGGAAACCTTGGAACGCAGATTGTAAGTCTTGAACGACTCGTTTCCTATCTTGTAGATATTGCCCTGATCATAAATTCTTCCGGAAAGAGAATAAGACACTCTCTTGCTGGCAGCGTTCACGCTGATATTATGTGTTTGTGAAGAGTGGCGCGGAGTATAGAAAAGCTTGAGCCAGTTTGTATTTCCATAATACTCGTATGCACCCTTGTCATTCAAGCCCACGGGATTGGCATAAGCGTTTTCGGCATGCTCTTTCAATCTCTGAAAATATTCTTCCGAGAAAGTTCCGTAGATATTGTTTATAGAATTCGGGAAAGTACCCGAAGAAGTAGGTGTCCTGTCGTTCCCCCGGAAAAACTCGATGAACGCTTCCGCCCATTTGTAACTGTCCGTTTCGAGATGGTCTTCCCACTTCACTATACGCTCATTCATTGTGAAAGCCGCATTATAGTTCACGCTGACCTTGTCCTGAGTAGGCTTTTTAGTGGTGACAAGAATAACGCCGAAAGCGCCTCTCGCCCCGTAAACCGAAGCGGATGCCGCATCTTTGAGGACAGCAATTGTCTCGACATCGTCAGGGTTTACCTGAGACAAAGAGCCCTCGACTCCGTCGATGAGAACGAGGGCTCCCGTACCCGTACCTATGGAACGGTCGCTTCCGCTGGCGCTGCCCACGGAAGAGCGGGTCCTGAAGGTATTTGAATTGCCGCGTACGTGAATGGAGCCCGAATGGTTAGGCTTGCCGTCGACCTGTACTATGTTAAGACCCGGGATCTGACCCTGTATAGTTCTGGTTATGCTCGGATTGGTTCTGTCTTCAAGAGCTTCGCCGCTCAAGTTCTCGACAGCGCCCACAAGCTGGGTCTTTTTCAAAGTTCCGTAACCTACGACAACTGAAGTCTCGAGCAACTGGGTATCCTCCACAAGAGAGAAATTTATATTATCCGAGTCCCCGACTTTGACTTCCATATCCTTGTAGCCGAAGAACTGACATACAATCACTTCTCCCTTTGCCGCGCGCAGCTTGTAAGTACCGTCAACGTCGGAGGTCGTACCTCTTGTAGTACCCTTGATAAACAAGCCTGCACCTGCAACAAGTTCTTTCGTCTTGGCATCGGTTACGACACCGGACACAAGACGGGTCTGAGCCTGCACAACGACACCAAGCATCATACTGATGAGCAATGTCGTCAGGCACGTTAAAATTCGTTTCATTTTAATTTCCATTAAAGTTACCTTAGTTTAATAATGATTTAAGGTGCCCGATAAACGGGCGGGTGAAAGTCCTTTAATCTGAAATCATCGTAGCCAAAGTTCACTTTGATGGATTAAATCATTTGTTATTTTATTGTTTTTTTAGTTATAGTCAATGTGTCCGCTTCTCCTCCCCTTCACAGAAAGCAAGGCAAATATACGATTAATTACTTAATATATCAAAAGTATATTTGGATATCTGTTGTTTTGTATTATCTTTGCCCTCGAAAGTCTTTGCCCGCACAGGGCCCTCTGAATAATCGTGTATGCCCGGGTTCTTAAAAATCCACAGAAAAGACAAGTGTCTTTTTACTTTAGAAACACACGAATTTATTAATTTCGACTAATTATGAAATCATTAAAAATGCTCTTGGCTTCATTGGCTATTGTTGCATTGGGCGCATCCGGGTGCAAGAAAGATGCTACTTTCTCCGGAATCGACCACAATATGCCGAAACCTGTCGGGCTTGAATATGATGAATTGCTTTCATCAGACAAGGCGATAGTTGTCAATTGGGGTTCAGGGGAAACAATCAATGCGGGAGCAAAATCCTACACTGTCCAGATTTGTGCAGGAGAAGATGAAGGAGTCTATTCCTACGATAAAGATCTCTCCAAAGATATAAAAGCGGAGGAAAAACTGACTTGCTCATTCGACAAATTCTCAAAAGGGAATCTTTACTACATAAGGGTCAGGGCCAATTATCCCGGTTCCGTACTTTCCGACTGGGTATATATAACACTCGGGCAAGAGGGTATGAAATATGCGGTCGAGCCCGGCGTAGGTCTGGTAAACACCAAATTGGCAGGCATAAGCAAAATCACTTACAGCGAAACGCTTTCAGGAGCCACGTATCTCGGTTTCGATGTTGAAGCAGACGCCTCATCGGGAGCGGAAGAATTCCTTTTCCTGCTGGACAGCAAGAAAGCTTCGACCCCTGATGTCAGCAACATACAGGCGCCAGACGAAAAAAGCACTGTTTTTTCAGAACTCAAAGCAAAAGAGAGATATACTCTGCGCGGACGTGCGAGATACACGGTAGAGGGTAAAACGGTATATTCCATATGGTGCAATGCCTCCGCAGTCGTCGGGGAGCAGACACTCAGGATTTTCGAGGTCGGCAAGGGCCCCGTTGAGGAAGTTCCTCCTACCGCGAGAATCAAAAGCGTGACATCTTCAACCGCTGCAGTGGAATGGTCTTCAAACGAATTCAATGATATTGCCGGCGATGTCGACACTCCTTGGGTAATAGGGATATACAACGATGAGTCTTGCTCGTCCAAAATAGTGTCATGGACGCTTTCTGCAAATCCTTCCGATGGAGTGTCAGCATCCAAGAAACTCTACGAAGGGCAGCAGCCTCATTTCCTCTTCTCCGGTCTGAAGCCGGGCACAAAGTACTACTTCCAGGTCAAAGACGGCAACTCGGATCTCAGCAGCAAAGCGCTTGAAGTCGAAACTCTTCCTTTCCAGATAGTCGAGGTTTCGGACAAAAAGGCCGCTCCGTCAGAGATAATCGTTGCAGAGGATTTCGGAGAACTCGTATGGGGAGGTGACTTGATAGGGAACAACCCTGGCTATTCAAGCACCAAGAGAGCCTCTCTTTCAACAATGGAACACGCCGAAGGCGATCATCCTGTCACCGGCGGACATTTCTACCTAACGGCGAAGGATACTGAAATGGGACTTTTCAACACTCTCGCCATGGCGTTGCCTTCAACACGTCTGAAGACTTGGGGAGCGATAAACGAAGGTCCTGCCACATCTTACACCTGCGCACGTCCGGGCTATCTCAAACTCGGAGCGAGCAAGTATATGGTGCACATTGCAACTCCTGTACTTTCATCTCTCAACGGAATAGCAAAGGTTCAGCTAAGTTTCAAGGCAGCCCGTTATGAGTCAGATACTAAAACTGCAGCGGTATATCTCGTATCTTCTTCCAATATGGGCGAGCAAAACGCCCTCAAAGACGTATCTGCAGCCCCTGTTATAAAATTCGACCTTCCGGAAGACAAACAAAGCTGGGCGGAATACAGTTTTAAAGTCGAGGGAGTTACTCCTACAAGCCGTATAGCCATAGGCTGTACACGCGAAGACGGTTCTGCGGCGGGTGCAAAGCAGCATCGTATGTATGTGGATGATATAGTTATAAAATTGCTTGAGTACACAGGAGAAATCGAGCCTACTCCGGCGCCGACCAACCTTAAAGTGACTCCGAAACCTACAAGTCTCTCGGTATCCTGGGATGCAGTCGATGGAGCGGACAAATATATTCTCGAATACAAAGCGGCAGATGCTTCCTCGTGGACAAGTGTCAGCCTCACGGGAAATTCCCACACTATCGAAGGTCTCGCGGCTGCAACAATTTATGATATACGCGTGCTCGCCGAGAAGAAAGGCATAAAGTCGGAATATGTATCCGCCAAAACATCCACAACCGCAGCCTCTTCACTCATAGAGGAAATATCTACGGGCAGCGAACTCGTGGAATGGCTTAGCAATGCAAATTCCGAGGCAACAGGCGAATACAAAATTATCGCCGACATAGATATGCACGGACTCAGTGCAGTGCCGGCTGCAGGCTTCGGCGGAACGCTCGACGGTCAGGGTCATGTGATAAAGAATTGGAAATCGACCACTCCTCTTTTCACAAGCAACAACGGAACAATCAAGAATATCGTGATTGAAAGCTCCTGCAAATTTTTCCCTGCCACAGCAGAATTCGGAACGATTGTAGGTAATAACAACGGTACAATTTCATCTTGCGAAAACAAGGCGGCAATCACAATTGCAGATGAGAGCATGTCTGCAGGCTTGAAGTTGGGAGGCATTGCAGGCAAGAGCTCCGGACTTGTGGAAAAGTGCAAGAACAGCGGTAAGATTTCCCTCACCGGGACATCGTCTGCCATTCACAGCATAGGCGGTGTAGTAGGATACTTCGAGGGCAAGGAAGGCAAAGTCGCTGTGGATAATTGCGAAAACAAGGCTGATGTGATTTTCTCCATAACGGGCACTCCTAAAAATATGTATATAGGAGGTGTCGTAGGCTCTTCCGTTGTAAATAAGAGCGCCAATATGGGTAATTACGGTGTCGTTAAGGACTGTTCAAACAGCGGGAACGTAACACATCGCTGGACGGTTTCTGGCGGAGGCTCATATTGCAATGTAGGAGGCGTTGTCGGTTACATCGAAGGTGACGTAGAGAATCTCACAAACACAGGCGTAGTCACTCTTGACTCTCCTTCGGACCCGGCTGCGGTTAGCACACGTCCTACGCTCGGAGGTGTTGTCGGATATGTATATTACAATGCCAAAAACTGCGTGAACAAGGGTAAAGTCTTCGTAAGAGGAGCATATTCTGCAGGAACAAAAGGCAATGCCGGTGCAGGCTGCATGTATCAGCCGACATTCGGAGGCGTAATAGGCGGTATAGGTAGCGCAGAGGACAAATTCTCAAAGAGCGGCTCTCTTGTCGATTGTCACAACGAAGGCGAGCTCGACATTGAATTCTGTCAGAAAAGCGGGGGCGGTACCCAATCCAATGTGGGCGCTGTTGCAGGATACAGTTCCGTTCCGACGGAGAACTGCTACAATACCGGCAAAGCGAAATTCAATTCTTCGGCAAATGCAAACCGTCTGGGAGGAGTCATAGGTTATGCCGTGACAAAAACTCTCAAGAACTGCTACAACGATGCGGACTTGACTTGCGATGCAAGAAACGATGCGCTCGAAACGAACGCCACAAATAAACTCGGCATGCAATACTATTT
Source organism: uncultured Bacteroidales bacterium (assembly GCA_963543835.1). GTDB lineage: Bacteria > Bacteroidota > Bacteroidia > Bacteroidales > UBA932 > Cryptobacteroides. Next base: position 703 of record CAUUCY010000001.1, on the reverse strand, counting down.
AGGAGGCATTGCAGGTTATGTATTCAAGGGCGCTTCAGTAGAGGGCTGTGAAAACAGGGAGAATGCTGTGATCACATTCACAGGCTGCAACAATACAAAATCCCTTAGTTATGTCGGAGGAATCAGCGGAAGTTACAGTGATTCTTTCAATATGAGCGGCTGTCAGAATAAAGGAAAGATAGTTGTTGACAGCAAGTGCTCCGTTTGTATAGGAGGTATTGCAGGAGGCTTCAATGGCACTATGACCGGCAATGTCAATTCCGGTCAGATAAATGTGTCAAAGGTTCTCTCCCCTGCCGGGAAAGAGTCTGAAGTCGGAGGACTCATAGGCTACGCCAACGCTTCACTCAGCGGAAACACCTTCTCGGGCACTATAAGCAGCACTTCCTCTACTGTCTATATCGGCGGTCTTGCCGGAGGCTTCAACGGTGACAAGCAGACATGGTCAGGCGACACCGTAAGCGGTACAATCACCTCGACAGGAATTAAAGGCAGCATCTTGGGAAGATACAGGTCAGGAGGCAAAAACCTCACTCTCGGTGCAGATGGTGCCCCTGAAACAATAAAGGGTGACTTGAAGACTCTGGATCTCTGCGGAGATCTCAAAGGCTCGACAATCACCGAAGCCAATGTCGTGAAAGAATAAAACTGCAACATAAAAGTCTATCCTTAAAGAGTCCGGCGAAGTGCCGGACTCTTTTTT